>CANHSO010000050.1 GCA_947463705.1 Bacteriovoracaceae bacterium | reverse complement strand
TCTCCTCGCTGATCCATCCACTCAATTCGATCACCCGCATAGTCCACTTCGGAGTGCTCTCCTGCATTAAACTGCCTCAGCGTCACGGTCTCAATAAGAAGTAACTCGAATCGCTTCTTCATATATTTGAAAAAGTTGGAATGAGACGTCGCTGTAGCAGCGCACTCCTCCCAGATTTGCTTGATTTCAAAGCCTTTCACAATTTCGGCTTCAACCGCCACCCAGTCACCACGCGTAGCTCAGGCTAGCGGAAATCGCGGATGACCTTGTTTACGCTCGATCATCGCGGTAGTTAGGAGTTGTCTTTTCACATCAACCACGGTTTGCTTCCTACAACGAAGTGTTAAAGCGATTTCATGAATTGAACGCCTCTCATTTAGGGGTCTTTGGATCTCCTCTAGTCGTGCCATACTCATCCTCTCAAATTCCATCGTCTGTACTGCCTTTCCTTATGGATGGCCTTGTACAGCTGAATCTGGCGCGATACCAAACGGTTCCGCTCAGATGAAATCGACCGGTTCCGCTTAAGTGAAATCAAGCGGTTCCCAATGGATGAAATCGAGTGGTTCCGACCCTGTGAAATTGGGTGGTTCCGGGGTTATGAAATCAAACGGTTCCCATTAGGTGAAATTGTGCAATTCACCGTAAGTTCGGCTGTGATTAAGGCTAATTTGTATTCGCTTATCCCATATTGCTGGTACTGAACCGAACTGAGCCCTAGGGTTGGAGTGATTGACCAGTCAGCACGAGTATACTCGCTCTCATTTGAAGCAGTGTGGGTGCTGGATACCGTTCGCGAGGGTTGCTCCATTTTGATGTCCGAGGTTGCAATCCAGAGGTAACGAGAGCCCTTCCAGTTTTTTTTTAAATCAATGGCATAAAATCCGTTGCGCGCAGTGCTAAAGACCGTCATGGGTGTCCCTGCGGGGTAGGTGCCAAGGGCAGAGGTGCCTATTTGTGGATCTTTAAAGACTTTCCCTCCGGATGGATTGGAGACCTTGGCCTGGACCCATTGCGTTGCGTGTGCCGAATGCGTGAGCGCTAGGGTGGAGTAAATCAGGGTGATCAGTGATCCTGTGAGGACTTTGAAACAGACAGGGTTTCGGCGTCGAAATCGACTCATAGTTTGATTAGAACATGATTTAAAAATATCTAAAATTTATTTTGCTAGGGAATTAAAAAAGGCGACTAGAGTTTTGCATTCTGGACGTGTTTAGAGCTTGGCGCAGGGGCCTCATTTTTTGTTCGCCTGGGTCAGATGAGTCAGGTGTGTCATTTTGCACCGATCGCATTATTTGTTGACTAAATGAGTCAACAAATCTTATACTAGAAAAAAGGAAACCTTAATTGCTGAACGTGGAGTGATCGGTGACTTTATTTAAGGATTTTATGAATCGCTGTCTGGCGTGCGGACGGCTCCGAGGAACTTACGCTGAAGTCCACGTTGGATGGATCCTGGCTTTGTTGCTCGGGTTTCTGCTGGGCGGTTGTAGTAATTCTTTGAATCCCCTTTTGTTTTCAAGAGTTTCACAAGCCAGGATCATCGTTGATTCTAGGGGTGCCGCGGGGGGTGCCGCGGGGGGTGCGACACAAACGCTCGATTTAGGGGGGGTACCTTTTGCTGGTAGGCGAAGTTCCAGAATTACCCTCAGAAATAAAGGAAACATCCCGGCCGGCTCGCTTCATTTTCGAGTGGAAAGTGAATCTTCAGCGGATGGTCCGGTGTTTTCAATTAATCCCGGTTCGGACTGTAGAGAAGGAATGACTCTGTCTCATTCTAGAGGTCAAAATACGTGTTCACTGGAGGTCGTATTTAGAGCTCCAGTGCCAGCGAGCCTGGCTGAACTCGGAACCGAAGGCAAGCCATTTCAAGGACAACTCACAATTGATTATGATACCGGCTACATTGAGTCGGGACAAGAACAAGGTCGCAGAGTCATGCTGACTGTCGAGGTATCGGCCAGATCTGTTGCCGAGCCGAGTTTTACATTTACGAGCGAGTACGTGAGCGATCTCCCGGTTGAAGGCATCGCATCCACTTTTGTAACTGGGGATCGGGTCAATTTTGATAGCAGCGTGTTGGTATCGTCAAGCTTTCCAATAGTCACGAATCCAGACTACGTCGGGGGTTCAATCAGGATTCCAGTCCGATTCAATGGCAGTCTCTTGCCTCCTTCAGAATGTCAGGCATTTATTGGTTTGCATTCAAATTTCAATCCTCAAATCCTTTCGGCTCAAAACTTAGAATGTGTCAAAAATGACCTGATCACACCATTTTTGAGTGATTCCCCTGGCAGACTCCAAGGAGTTCCAGAACAGCCGGGGCAGTGGACTCCCTGCTCAGCCAGTATGACTACGGCAAGTAGTATTCAGTTCAATGCCAGCGACGGGAGGGGCTTTTTGCGCTGCAACTCCGAAGGGAGTGACACGACTTATATTTCAGCGCACATCGATCCCAGCCAAACATTTTTTGAAGCAGGTGATGTGGAATACCTGACAGTGAAGAAACTTCGTTCAGTCATTTATCTGCAAGATGATCCGGCTGAATCGACAGTCGTCGAGGTCATGGCCCAGGCACCGAAAGTCAGTCGTCCAGATTGGAGGACAGTAGGTCACGACACCGACACTGCAGAGCTCAATATCACCTCGCCTCTAGAGTCGATGAATCCAGTAAGGTATACTGTCACACCCAGGTTGACCTGGCCCAACCGATTGTCAAAAGTTAATACTAGTTTGTCAGGATTAGACGGACTCCGAGCCCGTTTAAATCAAGTCGTTCAATACCAAGTGGGGTGGGTGGGGCCAAGTCCGAGTCCAATTCCATCGAGTGATTTGAATTGTACCGGAGCGTCTTTTGCAACTTCGTCTGTTTCCCCTGATCCTCATTTCATCTCAGGTAGTCCCCTAGCTGCTCAGTTAATCCAAGATCGTCAGGATTTTGAGTTGGGAAGCACTCCTCTTCAATCTTCCCTTCCCAATCACTATCATAGGGTGTGTATCCGAGCTGTCGATGCCTTTGGCAATCGTTCAAGCAATGCCCTCTATGCCAGCACGAAATCTCAAGATATTCCTCCGATTCACTTTTCCCCCTCCCCCCTGAGTTTATCGCAGGTCGATCGTTCTCACCAGATCGCTCTGACCTGGACCGACGATACGGCCGATCAAGATTTGTCAAAACTCTTTGGGAGGCTAGATCACTACGCCTATAGAGTCTTGCCTCAAACCGGAAGTGTTGCCTGCAATAGTCGCACTGATTTTGCGAGTGCGAGTGCGAACACGGTCGCTTGCTCGGCCAATCTATCCCAGTGTTCTGGCTCGATAGAACTGACCAATGCTACCTACCCCGGGACGATTTGCGTTTTGATTCAAGCCTGCAACGCTGATGGGAGATGCATTCCTACTCTTGCAGGCGCGGATGAGGTCTCCGGTGCACGAAGTTCACTTGTGGCAGTCCCTCCAGCCCCTACGGTTTTTATTTCGCCCTCGCCTTCGCCTCGGTCTTCTTTCGATTTGCAGGGTGTGGTGAGCTGGTACTGGACGGTTCAATATCAATCAAAGACCTATCCATCGCCATCTCCGACTTCTGGTATTCCAAACTTTGACTTAAGCGGGACTGCAGGACCCACTTCATCATCTTTAACCTATTTGAGCTTAACTCGGGTGAATGCCGGCAGCGGGACTTCCTGTACCAACGGTTATCCGAATTGCAGACAACACTCAGGATCATTTTCGGATTCCTATTCTCCTGCAGCAGCAGGTTCGTACACTGTCGAATATCAAAGTTCACCTGTAACCACCCTGACTTTAACAGCACCCACTCCCTTCGCCCTCACTGCTGCGAGTATTAACGCCAATCGTGAGCTTGAATTGAGTGGTTCGCCTATGGTGGCGGATAACTTTGATCACTATGAAGTCGATTCCTGGAAGAATACAGCAGGGAACTGCGCATCAGTGCCTCGGGATTTTTTCAACTGGAGTGGCCCGGGGCCATCGGCGGCAGGCCCGTCGCCATTTCCGTCGGTAGTGCCCTCATTTACGAGTGCCGCCCTGGTGGATAATTGTTCCGTCTATGGCAATTACTGTGCTCGGCTTAAAGCCTGTGATGCTGGCGAGGGTGCAGGAAAGCTCTGTGCTACCCAGGGCCCGACATCGTTTTTTTATGAGGTGACTGGAGGTCCTGTGATTCGGCCGCTGCCATCGGTGTCACCAAGCTTGGCGATCAGCCCCAGCCCATCGCCAATGGTCAGCACCCTGGCAGATGGGAGCACACGAACATTCCGGGTCTATACATGGAATCCAAGATTTGAGGTCGATGTGCCACTGAGCGCGACGGTGAGTGCTATTGATGTCAAACGTAAACTAGATACGGCTGCTTATGCGCGCATCCCCTCGGGAAGCCCGGTGGCGACTTACGTTGGAGGTTCGCTGCCTTCGCCCAATGCCTCGTGCGGCCGTCAGATTTACGCCATTGGATTGCAAGCGGATGGCGGAGCTCAAACTTCGGTGGGAGTGGGGATTGAGCCGAATGACTTCACGGACCATACCGTGTGTTACCAAATCACGGTGACTTATCGTGCGCAGGGTGCCACTACAGACAGTTCGTCGAACTCGAGTGAGTATTGTTATGCATTCGCTAATTCGCAGGATGTTCCCACCGTGAGTTGGTCGTCAGTGCCTTCGCTTTACTCGCAGTTCAACTCGGTTGGACGGATTCAGCGGACTTGGACCCTTCAAGGAGAAATGATTTCAAAAGTGCAATCTCTCGTCCCTGGCGATTTGAAACTCAAGCGAACGATTCAATCTGAGGACGGTACTGGTGGGGTGAGTTCTTGGTCGAGTCCGCTGCCGACTCCCTCGGCGCTGCCAAGTTGCACCAGCTCTGCTAGCTCGAGCACGGGTCCTTGGTGCTATCAAGTGACTCTGAACCAAGATTCGGCATCGACCGCGGATGAAGTTGCTCGGGGCGAAGCTAATCAGCAACTCGATCTACCGAGCACAAGTGATTTCTTCAGCGACTCAGACTACGAGAGTATTGCGACTTCGAGGGTGTTGAACTACCGCTTAGAACTCCCCGGTCAGTCTGTGCCTGCTCCCTCACCTTCATGGAGTTTGACTATCCCCGGTGTGAGTGGGCCGTTTCAGTTGAATGGTTTGAGTTACGTTGCGTCTGGCGACACAATCCGTCTCACGGCTGATCCGATGGTGGCAGACTCGCTCCATCATTACAAGATTGAATCCTGGATTCCAGCAGCATTCGATGATTGTTCAGCTTCGCCAAGCTCAGGTCAGATTCATTCTTGGACTGGGTCCTCTACTGAGCTACCTAGTTCGGTGAATTTCTCGCAATTTACCCCTTCTTTTGACTCTTGCACTGAAAGAATCGGGACGTTTTGTGCGCGAATCAAAGCCTGCACCCTCAATGACTCGATTTGTGCTACTACCCGTGGTCTGTCGGTTAATCGTAGTGTCGATGATAGTAGCATCGACTTGCGATTGAGTGAAAGTTTGAGTGAATCCCGTAGAGTGCGGGATTTTCCTGTCTTTGGTACGGGGGAACATTTGTCTGATTATACTTATAAGACGTCAAAGTTCTGGAACGCAAACGTAGAAGTCGATGCAACGTCAGCATTAAGTTCAGTTATCGTCCGCAGGGCGCATCGTGTTGATCAGGCCGCGTTTCCGAGTGACAGCGATGTGAAAGCGCAGTTTGCGAGTGGGGGTGGGGTCGTTGTGACACGATTTGGGAATGGGGCAGTACCTCTTCCTGCTGGCAGCCTAAGCTGTGCCAATGGAGGGCCGATCACACGCTACCGTATGAACTTAAGGGGAGTTGATCCAACCCTAGCTGAGTCGAGTGGAGAACTAGATTCGAGGACCTGGACTGAGGGGAATGATTTTTCTTACCATAAGATTTGTTATCAGGTCACCGCTTCGGCGGGAGGTGCAGGTACGCCGGCCGTGGCCTATTATTGTACTCAGTTTCATTTTAGTCCCCCGAGCCTGAATTTAGTCAGGTTCAATGACCCTTGGAGCTCTTTTGATGCTACTGGGCGCATGTTTTGGACCTGGAAGTTTAAAACTAGACTCACTAGTCAATCGAGCAGTATTGTCTGGCAGCCGGGGAATCCTGGCTCTGTGTCCGTGAGCGTAAATGGAGGAGCTGTTAACCAGACAGGAGTTTCCCCTAACTACTATTCTATGCCGTATGCATGGCATTCTTCGAGTCGTGAATGGATTCCTCATCGGTATTATGAATGGAATAATTTGGATTTTAAATCTTTTGATCTGAATGGAAGAACATGGATTTTTAACTATGGTTATGAACAGTTCTTTCCACGTGGCTTTGACGATGGTTGGGTCCGGTCGTCGACTCCTGGCGGGGTAATTCGTCTTTCGCTTCAGGTGGGTGGACACGAGTTGACTTCTGCCTTGCCGAACGGTCTGCCGAGTGTCATTCCTGTTCCTTCGCCTACAGCGTCCTTTCATGTGACTGGGGTGACCTACGATTCGACCTTGGATCAGCTTTCGTTCTCGGGTACTGGAATGCTTGCGGATAGTCTCACTCGATATGAAGTTGTGTTGTGGAAAAAGACTGGAGAAAGTGCGACTTGCGGCTCAGCTCCGGCGCTTGGCGATCTCACTTCTTCTCCTATTTCTATTGCCGCCAACTCTCAGTCAGGCCTTCCCCAGGGTTTACCGTTGAATTGGTTTTTTACTGAGTGTGATGCCCCGCCGGACGGACAAGGAACTCTGCTCTGTGCAGGAATTAAGGCTTGCCAGAATTTGCCAGATAGGCTGTGTTACGAAGCGCCAATGACTCAAAGGAACTTCAGTCGCACTCAACTCGCACCTATCTATCCGCAGCAGAACGTGTCTGGCAAGAGTTATTCAGATTGGATTTTTAATTGGAAGTCCTATTTTGGTGATGGCTTAACGACTCCTGTAGCGGTTAGTGCCGATTCAGGAAATCGAACTTGGGATTGGAGTGTCCCATTCAAGGTGACATTACCAGGCAATCTGCAAAGTTTAGTCTTCAAAAAGAGGGTACTGGAAAAGTCAGTCGCCGAACCAGATTGGGTAGGCTCAAGTTCCCCGCTAGATTTTACTAGCTCACATTGGGCAGACGCCAGTAGTTCGAATCTTACTTTGCCAGGTCCTAGTGAGGTGTCAGGCTGCAGGTACAGGACCTACACCTTGAATATCGGAGATCCGGATGCTGAAACCTCAGCCGGAAATGGGCCGGATCGATGGCAAGACTCAGAAAGCCTTCAATTTAGGAAAGTTTGCTACGAGGTGACGGCCACAGCTGGTGCTGGTGTCCAGTTTTATGGGGGATCTGCGCAAAAAATGCTCTATTTGTGTCATTCATTCCAGGTAGGGCCGAGGTTTAGACCCGCTGCAATTCTAGGCGATAGAAATATTTATAATGGGCTATTTAATATTGAGTTTATTTTCAATAGAGCCAGTTCCCCTGCAGTCTATCCCATGGCAACCTCAGGATTTGCTCATTACAAGCTGGGAGAATATTTTAAAGCGGACCAGGAAGTTTGTGGACAAGTTAATATTGGCAGTTGGTTCCAACCAGCAGCATCTTATGAACTCAATGATTGTGTGAACGGCCGAGTTGGCCTTTGTTCCATCTCAGTGGCTCAGAGCTTGAATGATTCATACGTTGCAGGCACCAATACCGGTTTAGTGGCCAGTAATCGTTGCGCTAAGGTCGACGCATGCGAAAGAAAGAAGGATGGCAGTGGTGGGAGTCACTGCACCAATTTACCTGGGTTTCAGCTGAGCTACTAACTGATTCAGCTTGAAGAATCTGTTAAGATCCAGCGATTCTGACCTGGCATGGGATCACAGAAGGCGACTGGAAGAGGTGCCTGAGTTGTGGTATGGATTGAGACCAACCCCAGATAGATCAGGGAGATCTGAAAGTATGAACCCAACCCCACTGATTGAGCTGAGTCACGTGTCTAAAACATTCACCCTAGAGTCTGGAGCTGAAATTAAAGTTCTAGAGGGGGTTAATCTTTCAGTGCAGGAAGACGAAGTAGTCGCCCTTTTGGGGCCTTCGGGTTCAGGCAAAAGTACCTGCTTGCGGATTATGAGCGGCTTGATTCAACCCACGGCTGGAGACGTGATGGCACGTCAAAAGCCCCTTTCTGGTGTGAACCTCGAAGTCTCTCTTGTTTTTCAGTCTTTCGCTCTTTTTCCGTGGGAAACAGTTTATCAGAACATTGCATTGGCTTTAGAGCCACTTTCTTTACCTGCTCAGGAAGTTCGAGTTCGAGTCAAAAAAGTGATCGATCTCGTTGGGTTGGAGGGTTTCGAGGAGGCTTATCCACGCGAGCTATCCGGAGGGATGAAACAGCGTGTTGGGATTGCACGGGCACTCGTGATGGAGCGCCCAATTCTCTTTTTAGATGAGCCTTTCAGTGCTCTTGACGTTTTGACGGCAGATACCCTCCGAGCGGAAGTCGTCAAAATCTTCATGAATAAAAAAACTGCGACTCGATCGATGGTTCTGGTCACCCATAATATTCAAGAAGCTGTTTTCATGGCCAAACGAATTATGGTGATGGGGATTCATCCTGGACATATCCGTCAACAAATAGTGAACGATCTGCCCTACCCGCGAGACGATCAGTCGCCAGCCTTTCAGCGGATGGTGTCTCGAATTCATGCATTAATTACGGAAACACTGATGCCTGATACACCGAGTACGGCTGTTGGTATTTCTCAGCCGAAGCCGACTCAAAAGGGGCCTCCCATTGAGACCTTACCCAATGTTCAAATTATCGAGATGATTGGACTTCTTGAGGCCATTGCGGATCAAGGTGGGACGGCAGATATTTTTGAATTAGCTCATGACACGGGCAAGGATTTCGGACGGACTTTATACCTGGTCAAAGGTGCCGAACTTTTGGATCTGGTCGATACGCCGAAGCAAAACGTATTTTTAACCGATCTCGGGCGGCATTTTGTTGCAGGGGATATGAATGTAAGAAAACGCATGCTCCACGAACTTTTTGGAGCCCTCAAGATTGTCCAAATGACTGCCAATCTGCTGCGACGTGACGAAAGTTTGCGGTTGCCAGTTCAAGAGCTGGTGGATCAAGTCGGGGAGTGGCTCCCGAATGAAAACCCCCATCAAGTGGTGGATAGTTTGGTGTCCTGGGGGCGATTTGCTGAGTACTTTGGCTACAATGACGACACCAAAGAAGTTTATTTGGACGTCGGCCAAGAAACGACCTAGCCCCACGGTGTTCTGATGAGCAAGAACTACATCACAGCGGCAGGGGCTGAAAAACTTAAAACTGAGCTCAAGCGACTTTTAATTCAAGATCGCCCTGAGCTAGTGAAGGTTGTGGCTTGGGCAGCCTCGAATGGGGATCGCTCTGAAAATGGGGATTACATCTATGGAAAGCGTCGCCTTCGTGAGATCGATCGGAGAATTCGATTTCTCACCCTCCAGCTTGAGTCCGCAGAAATTGTGAACCCTTCCCTGCAAGATCACTCGAAGGTCCTTTTCGGGGCGTCGGTGATCGTGCTAGACGAAGAAGGACAGAAACGTCAGTTGAGGATTGTTGGCCAAGATGAAATTGATCCCCAGCGAGGGTGGATTAGTTGGAAATCACCGATGGCTCGGTCCCTTTTGTCAGCTAAAGTGGGAGACGTTGTCCAGGTTGAAGCGCCTGGCGGACGTCAAGAATTTGAAATTGTGGGTATAAAGTATGAGTCAGAATAACTCCGAAAATCAGATGCAAACGAGAACGCGAAAAGGTGCAATTGTTCTGAATCTCGGCACGCCCCAAGCGCCTCAAACTCGCGAAGTTAGAGCCTACCTCCGAGAGTTCTTAATGGATCCTTTCGTGATTGATGTGCCAGGGCCGCTGAGGTGGCTGATCGTGCACGGTGCTATTTTGCCCACTCGTCCCGCTCGGTCTGCTGAGGCGTATCGAAAAATTTGGACTGATCGCGGCTCACCTTTGCTTTTTCATCTTTTAGATTTAAGTGAAAAGGTTCGAAATCACCTGGGTTCAAGCTGGGTGGTGGAACCCGCGATGCGCTATGGTCAACCGAGTATTGAATCCGCCTTTAAGCGACTTCAGAGCGAAGGCGTGACCGATGTAACTGTGTTTCCTCTTTATCCTCAGTATTCTCTGGCTGCGACAGAAACTTCAATTCAAGAGTGCCGTCGAATCGCTCAGAAGGTCAGCGGGGATTTTAAGTTAAATTTTGTCGGCGCTTTTTACCGACATCCCGGGTTTATTAGCGCTTATGTCGAGAGTGTAAAAAACTCACTCGCAGATTACCCATACGACCATATCTTATTTAGTTTTCATGGATTGCCTGAGCGGCACGTGAAAAAAACCGATCTGACGGGAGAGCATTGCTTGAATCAACAAGAGTGCTGCTCGGTCATGAATGAAGCCAATCAGAACTGTTACCGTGCGCAATGCTATCAGACGGCAAGTGCAATGGCTCATTCGTTAGGGCTTAAACCGGATCAGTATACTGTGTGCTTTCAGTCTAGGTTAGGTAGAAATCCATGGATTCGTCCCTACACGGACCATTTTTACGAGAGCTTGCCTGCTCGTGGCGTGAAGAAAATAGCAGTGGTTTGTCCGGCATTTGTGGCGGATTGTCTCGAAACTCTTGAGGAAATTCAGATTCGGGGGAAAGAGGAATTTATTCTTCACGGGGGTGAGGATCTTAAGTTAGTTCCGTCACTGAACTCAAGCGATAGCTGGGCTCGCGTAGTGGCCGGATTTTTTTCCGGTCAGTCCTAAAGCAAGTGCTGTTAGCGGTTTGCGGGCGATTGTGCCGAGTTTGATCTTGACGGTCCTGGTGCAACTTGTTAGGAGAGGGGGGAAAGGAAATTTTTTAAATGGCTGTTACTATTCGTCTATCTCGTCAGGGTGCTAAGAAAAACCCCCAGTATCTCATCGTCGCAGTGGATTCCGCTAAAAAGCGAGATGGCGCTTACCTCGAGAACTTAGGGCATTACTATCCTAAGGCAAAAACTGCTGCAGAAAAAATCAAAGTGAATCACGAAGCGTTGAAAGCCTGGCAGGCAAAAGGCGCTCAGTTCTCACAAACGGTTGGACAACTCGTTAAAACCCTTGCAAAATAAAGTAAGCGATCCTCGTTTGTAGGATCATTACTTGACTAGGGGAGTTAGTCTTCTGAGTAGTATGCAGGTGTTTGGCTCCCTGAATTGAAAGAGAGTCGAAAATGGCTGAACCTATAAAACCGGGCAGTGCCAATGAGAACATCAGCGAATTAGCTCAGATGATTCGTTACCTAGCGAAGATGCTGGTTGATTTGCCTGATCAAGTTCATGTCCATGAAGTTACAGGTGAGAACACCACAGTCATCGAATTAAAGGTGGCTAAGGAAGATCTGGGCAAGATCATAGGCAAGCAAGGAAGAACAGCTCGGGCAGTTCGGACGGTTCTGAATGGCGCATCCACAAAACTCAGAAAAAGAACAGTGCTCGAAATCATCGAGTAGGTGTCGTCCTTCGCTTAGTTTTCACTTCATCTCTCTTTTTCCAGACGTATTTAAGCCAGTTCTGGAGTCTAGTTTACTCGGCAAGGCCCAGAAAAAGGGCCTTGTTTCGTATGCGATCACTCAAATTCGTGACTTTGCTACAGATAAACATCGTACCGTCGATGATACTCCGTTTGGCGGAAGTGAGGGGATGCTCCTCAAGTCAGACGTACTTTTTGCAGCTTGGGAATCAGCTAAAAAGGCGTGTTTGAATGGTCAGGAGTCCCAGCAGCCTAAAACGGCAACCCTACTTCTTTCTCCTCAAGGTCAACTTCTCGATCAAAATCTAGCTCGAGAATTAACGCAGTACGATCATCTTATTCTGGTGTGTGGACACTATGAGGGCGTGGACGAGCGGTTTATCGAGCTTTGCGTCGACCGTGAGGTTTCTATTGGGGATTATGTCCTCACCGGAGGGGAGCTTCCCGCTTTAGTGATTGCGGACGCTGTTACTCGACTCGTTCCAGGGGTCGTTGGCAACGAACGCTCCCTCTCCGAGGATAGCTTGGAGAAGGGTTTAGTAAAATACCCTCAGTACACCCGTCCTCGAGAGTTTCAGGGACATGGGGTTCCGGATGTTCTTTTGAGTGGCGATCATCGCGCCATTGCGGCTTGGAGAGATCGCCAGATGCGAGAACGAACCCAGCGCAAACGCCCGGATCTTTGGCAAAAATTCATCTTGAAAAATAAGTCCTCTCAGTGATAAAAGCTCAGGTCTTGTGTCGGTACCTATTTACATAGCATTACTTCATTTCCCTATTGTGAATCGAAAGGGTGCGCTTGTAACCACGGCCGTGACCAATATGGATATTCACGATATTTCTAGGTCTGCAAGGACCTACGGAGCTCGAAAATACTTCATTGTCACACCGATTGAGGACCAGCATCAACTTGTCGGCCGAATTTTGGGTCACTGGAGAACGGACCAGTCGCGGGCATATCACCCGGATCGAGTGGAAGCAGTTTCTCTAGTGCAACTGGCGCGAGATTTTGAGGAAGTCAAGGCGGCGATTTTTGCAGAACACGGACAGAATCCAGAGGTGGTTCTGACTGATGCGCGCCCACTTCCCAACTCAGTTAGCTATGCGGACTACCGCAAGGAGCTTGCTGAGCCTGGGCGACCTCCTAAGCCTGTAGTCCTGGTATTTGGGACTGGCTGGGGAGTGTCAGATACCTTCTATCCCGAGGTCCATCGGATTCTAGCGCCGGTGTACGGGCCAGAGGGAAGCCAGGGGTACAATCACCTCTCTGTTCGTTCAGCTGTCGCGATTATTCTCGATCGGTTGTTCGGAAAGTAACCGGCCCTCGAAAACTGGAAGTGCTGTTCAGCTTCCTTCTGGTTTTTTAAGGGTGTCACTGAGCTAGACTGAAAAAAGTCAGAAGATTTCGCTGTCGAGTTGAGATCTTCAATGATTAAGGAACAAAACTGGCAGCCACTAAACAGAAATATCGTAGAACTTCAAAAGGTAAACTCGTAGGACAACGCGGTCTCGCTGAGCGCATCGCTCAGGTCGAAAAGTCCATGGCCCGTACTGATTTCCCACAGTATGACTCCGGTGACACCGTTCGTGTGCACGTCAGGATCAAAGAAGGTGAAAAAGAGCGAATTCAGATTTACGAAGGCGTCGTGATTGCTCAGTCCAATCGTGGGATCAATCGTTCATTCACCGTGAGAAAGATCTCCCACGGCGTTGGCGTGGAAAGAATTTTCTTGGAAAGCTCACCTAAGATCGCCAAGTTGGAAATCGTGCAACAAGGCCGCGTTCGTCGCGCTAAATTGTACTACCTCCGAGGCTTGGAAGGTAAAGCTGCTCGCATTGAGCGTGAAGTTGAAACCGTTGCTTCTGCTGCGGCTTCTGCTTCGGCTCGCGCTGCTAAAGGAAACGCCTAAGTCAGCTGGGTGATTCATGCCCAATCTTGAGTACGAATGCCAACTCGGCTTCCCAAAGATTCGAGTGGCAGGCGTTGATGAAGTAGGTCGAGGATGTATCGCCGGACCAGTTGTGGCTGGTGCGGTGATACTTCCCGCCAAAATTGACTTTGAGGCGCATCCCTGGCTTCTTGAAGTCGACGATAGTAAAAAAATGACAGAGTTGCAGCGAAGTCGAATCGCTCCTTTGATCTATCAGTGGGCTCCTGCGGTCGGAATTGGCTTGGCCTCGGTTGAAGAGATTGATCAGTTCAATATTTTTCATGCCTCTCATCTTGCGTTGATTCGAGCCGTTCAAGCACTTTCTGTTTCTCCTCAAAAAATTCTGGTGGACGGAAAATTTCTACCAAAACAGGGCTTTTCTGCTCCGGCTACGGCTGTGATTCAGGGCGATCAGAAATGTCTTAGTATTGCTGCTGCTTCAGTCGTTGCTAAAGTTTGGCGTGACCAGCATATGGAGGAGCTTCATTTGGAGTATCCTGCTTACGGTTTTTCTAAGCACAAAGGCTATCCAACGCCCGCCCATGCTCGAGCACTCAAGGATGCGGGAGTTTCTGGGGTTCATCGACGGTCGTTTAAGACTGTTTCAGCTCTTCTTTAATTGAGGCTCCCGATGTACGCGCGTCACCAGTATGGCAAAGAGAGCGAAGAACAGGCTAAAAGCTGGCTCCTGAGTCAGTCGGGATATCGTTTTTTGCAAAATAACTACCGATGCCGCTGGGGAGAAATTGATTTAATTTTCGAGCACGACCTCAACGCTGATGGGCGTGTAGAGCTAGTTTTTGTCGAGGTGCGTGCCCGAGGTGCTCAGGGATGGGTTCGTGCTGCTGAAAGTGTTGACTGGAAGAAACAACGAAGACTCCAAAAAACCGCCGCCTACTTTTTATCTCAATATCAGGGTCCTGCTCGTTCCATGAGATTTGATCTGCTTTATCGCGATGGCGAAGCTTGGGGACACTTGCCTAATCTTTGGCTCAATTCATTGGAGTGAGTTTGTTCTGGTTGGCAAAGCGACTAATGATCTAAGGACCCACGGGCTCGGTCTTCGTTGTCAAAGAATTGAAAGAGGTCGTTTTCGTCGAACGCCTGAATGACTTTCTTAAATTCGCTTTTTACGTTGCAATAGCGAGGATTATTGGGGAATTGCACGTTGAATTCCTTTAAAGTTTGAACAAAAGAGGAAATGCCGCTTGAACCGACAAATTCAAGTTTTTCTAAATTGAAAATAATGTTTCTGGGTGTGGAATCGGTCCGTGCTTCGCGGATGAGGCGATAGAGTTCGTCCCGAAGTGGGATATGAGTGCCGAAGTCAAGTTTCCCGTCCATGGAGACTACGATAAAATTTTCAGACTTTTTGATGTGAGTTTTCATTGAAAACCCTCCCTTAGCCTTCTATTATCCATTCGAAAATGAATGTGACCAATAGGAAAGATTTACCTGCCGGCCTCTGGGTGGTGGCCACCCCCATAGGCAACTTAGACGATTTAACGCCTCGAGCTCTGAGGGCACTGGAGAGTGCCGATCAAATTCTTTGTGAGGATACGCGGAGAACGGCTCACCTTTTTTCTG
>CANHSO010000049.1 GCA_947463705.1 Bacteriovoracaceae bacterium | reverse complement strand
TTTTGCGAAATTGATCAGACCACCCGAAGAGCAGGAATGCAACCTTTCGTTTTTATTGATGTATTAGCCGGACAGCAGTATGACATTTCCAGAATAAATGAACAATTCCAGTGGGCTCGGACAAGACTTGATAACGGGATACGCGCATAGTGAATTCAACAGATGAAAGAACTGGGCCAAGTTGAGCTCCGTCCCCCTTCACCCGAAGAAGTGCTCATTTGTCATCCCAGTCGTCTAGAAACGGGCGTGCCTGACGCACTGGCTGCTCCACCTGAGTCTTTGGCCAGTTTTGGGTATAGCGGTCGAGAACCTCATTCAGTCTTAAAATTTGGCGCCAGTCCTCGATTAAAATATCAGCGAAGTCAGCCGAGAAGAGTTCCTTCTTTTTAATTTCACGATAAACATAAAACGCAGAAAGCTTCAGCCACTCAATTCTGGGATGATCGAGTGCATAATCTCTCGGTTTTGTCTTCAAAACTTGTTCCCTACCAAGACCCTCTTTGTAGCGTTTTTTAAAGGCTCGGTCCTCCAGAAGCTCCTCAATCAAAGTAGGATCTTGATCAATCCAACTCCGAATATGCTTAGTTTGATCTGCGCTAGACATATACAAACCGCCTGCAGTGAAGCAGCCTTCATCTTCTGAGATGTGAAAATAGAGACTAGGGGGCTTCTCAAAGCGACTCTTCGCCTTGCGCGATACCGCAACACCCACCCAATCCCGAAAGGGACCGTGTCGCATCGCGCCCTCAGCTCCCCTGAGGATTCGGGCGAAATTTCGTTTGGGAAAAAGGTACCCTGGAGCCTCGCCTCTCAGGGCTCGCTCGACCTTTTGCATGACCTCTCGCATGGGCTCAACCAGAACGAGTTCATACTCGCCTCGATTCTGCTCGAGCCACTCTTTTTTCTTTTGGCGGGATGCCTGATCAATGAAGTCGATGCTTGCCTGTGAAAATCGCGGGGGTCTCTTCATGAACGCAGTCTAAACTGATGCCGATCCAATCTTCAAGAGACTCTCGCAAGAAGGTGCTTTTGAACCCTACTCCCCATTTACAACAGAAGAGTTAGCTTCGATCTTAGCGTGATCGCTGAGCTCTTTCACCCAAGCTTCAAACAGGCGATTGAACTTCTTTTCAGAAAGGTCGCCCATCAGTTTTTCGCGCTGAGACTTAAACTCGTCCCAGTTTGGTTTTTTGCTTTCATTGACCCAAGCCACGAGCGTGCGACCGTTCATTTGATACTTTTTAGCTTTGCCGCCTGCCGCAAGCTCAATCGGAGATTGAGCATTGAACGCATCAGCGAGAAGTTCTTTAGCTTCTCCCACCCCAGGCAGAAAATCGTTTTCATGACTCATGGAGGCCGTAGACTTAACTTGAACATTGTAAGGCTTGAGGAAACGATTCAGATCAGCATCTGCCGGAGCTTTGTTCGCAACCTTGGCAACAATCCGATCGACCATCTGATCGACATTTTTTTGAGATTCGATCAGTTTCTCGCCTAAGATGAGATCTCGAGCGATGCCCTCTTGGACAACTTCCAGCTTCTGACCTTTATAAATGGCATTTTTGCCTTGTTCAAACCGGGCTTTGATCAAATTAAGTTTAGCAGGATCAGAAACAAATTTTTTAATCTCAGTATCATCGGCTTGAAATCCCTTTTTAGCAGGATCTTGCTCAATCAAAACGTACTTAATCGTACGCTGCTCCTGGCGATTACTAAACTCATTACGGAGCTCTTGATCAGCGACACGGGTACGCCGCTTAAAAAAATCAGACCACTTACGTACGGCCAGATCGTCGCCCATCAAGCGCTCAAAACTGCCTGGATTGTAATTATTTTTCTCAAGAAGCTGCTTGTAGGTCACAAGGTCAAATTTTCCGTCTTTTTGAAAAACCGGCATTTCCATGATTTTTTCGCGAATTTCCTGATCAGATGCAGTAAGGCCAATCCGTTTGGATTCCTGGGAAAGAAGTTTACGATTGGCCAGCTCCTTAAATACGCTGTCACGGACCTTGAATGCCTTGATCTGCTCTTCGCTGAGTTTGCCCCCAGAAATATTTTTAAAGAACTCGATCCTCTGATTGAGTGCATTACTGAACTCAGAAATCGAGATTGAGTCTCCGTTTACGGTCCCAGCCACCGAGCCCTCATGTAGTCCACGAGTCGACTTAGGACTAAACACCCCGTAGAACACAAAAACAAATGCGATGAACCCGATGATTCCACCGATCACTACGTTCCCAAATTTTTCACGAATCCATGCCAACATGATTGTATACTTTCTGGCCTAAACCGAGCCGTCGTTATGACATCTTTTTTACTACTCTAAAAACTCCCATCATCAAAGCATTGATTTAATGATTTGAGATCGCTACGATGATACCACCGAGGTAAAAGATTCAACCATGATCAAGTACCTGAAACAATACCAATTCTATATCACTCTTTTTCTATTCATCCTGATCCCTGTGATTGCGATCGATACGTCGACCCGCTCTCCGCGAGATTATAGGTTTTACGACCGGGGAATCATCTCACTCACTTCTCCTGTTCAAGGCTCTCTGACTTGGACCTTGGAGAAAATTGCCTCAGGTTTTGAAAACTACATCTACCTCTGGCACACTCACCAGGATAATCTGGCATTATTGGACGAGAATAGGAAGCTCCTCAATTCAATCGCCAATCTCCGTGAGATTCAGCAGGAGAACATTCGACTGAAGCGGTTGCTCCAATTCGAAGAGACCTTCAAACTGGAGACAGTTGTAGCTCGGGTCATCGCAAAGGACGTTTCCTCCGAGTTTCGTTCCATCCGAATTAATCGAGGTGAAGACTCAGGAATCAAACGAAATATGGCCGTACTCACGGACGAAGGGATCGTCGGACGAGTCCTCAGGACCACCCCAAAAACAAGCGATATCGTCACGGTCTTGGATCTTTACTCAGCCGTAGACGCCATCGTCGAACGTTCAAGAGCCCGAGGGGTCATCGAAGGACTCACGGACGACACCTGCCAGCTCAAATACGCTTTGCGAACCGATGACATCAAACCAGGCGATTTTCTTATTTCAAGCGGCCTCGGGGGAATCTTTCCCAAGGGCGTCCCTGTCGGTACCGTTTCCAAGGTCAACCGGCAGCCTTATGGCATTACCCAAGAAGTTGAAGTGAAGCCAAGCGTGGACTTTTCCAAACTCGAAGAAGTTCTGGTAGTTAAAAATGGAGGAAGCGAATGACGCGGATGATCCTGCGGGCATTCAACACCCCGCTCTTGATTCTCTTGGTAATTCTCGCAGTGTCACTTCAAAGTTCGCTTTTCTCCTCTTGGCCGTTTTCGTACTTCCAACCGGACGCTGTTTTGCTGGTAGTGGTCTGGTGTGCATTGAGACGTAATTTTTTGGAGGGCGGGATTCTCACGCTGATTTTTGCAAATCTGGGCGAAATCCATAGCGCAGCTCCCCAAGGCGTATTTTTAATTACCTACATGATCATCTACCTCTCAGTACGAGGTAGTTCGCGCTTTTTGGTCATCCCCACCCTCATGCACTACACGCTACTAACTATGGCGAGCTCCATGGCGCTGAGACTTTTGAATCTTTTCGTTCTCTATCTTTTGACAGGCTCCGCGAGCGGCTGGAAGCACGTATTTACCTTTTTGCCACTAGGAGCCGCAATTGAAGGATTTTTTTCAATTTGGATCTTCAATTGGCTCGAAAAATTTGATTGGATCACTTTTAAGCACTTCAAGGCTGATCGAGTGATGGACGAGGACTTAAACCTCGAATACGAAGGATTTTAGCACATGGCATTCCTCGGGCAAGAAGAACAGATTAGAGAGTTTCAGGACCGCTTTAGGCTCCTTTACGCCGCACTTTTCATCGGATTTGGGCTATTGATTTCTCGCCTGGTTTTCCTACAAATTCTCATGGGAGACCAGCTCAGACTCAGCTCCGAAGAAAATCGATTAAAGCGCGTTAAGATTGCAGCTCCTCGAGGGATGATTTTTGACAGAAACCACACGCTTTTGATCGACAATCGCCCCGACTTTGACCTTGAGATCACTCCGCAATACTTAAAAGGATCGGGTGAAGAACCGAAGGTCATTTCATTTCTTTCCAAAATCATCAAAAAACCTGAAAAAGAAATCCAGGATATCCTGACCAAAAACAAATCCCAGTCCTTCCGAGGGGTAAAAATCAAAACGGACCTATCGCGAGACGAAGTAGCACAGATCGAGCTCCGAAAAATCGACATGCCCGGCGTTGAAGTGAGAGAGGAAATTAGACGAACCAATATCTACGGCGATGTAGCGGCGCATCTTCTTGGCTACATCAGTGAGGTCAATGCAACTGAGTTACCCACTCTCAATCGAAAGGGCGTCAAATACCGTCTCGGAGACAGCATCGGTAAGGATGGTCTCGAAAGAAGAATGGAGGAGAACCTAAGAGGGGTCGACGGAGAAGAAATTCGAGAAGTAGACGCCCTAGGACGAGTCAAACGCGAACGAAAAAAATCCAGCACCGGCCAAGGAGTTGTTGGCAGGCAGGCTCTACCAGGGAAAAACCTCATCCTCACGATCGATCAAGACCTACAGCTTGCAGCCACTCAGGCATTCGGAGACAAAATTGGTTCTCTCGTTGCAATCGACCCTCGCAGTGGCGAAATCCTGGCAATGCTCTCTCGCCCCTCCTACGACCCGACATCTTTTTCGCGAGGGATTCCGGCGTCCATCTGGGGCAAGCTGCTGGCCAACGAAAACCACCCTCTGATGGATAAATCCCTCGCCGAGCACTACCCCCCAGGCTCAACCTTTAAGATCGTGACTGCAATTGCTGGGTTAGAAGAAGGCGCTATTGATGAAAACACTGTTTTTCATTGCCCAGGTAAAATCAAAATCGGCAATCGCCTTCACCACTGTCACTCGAGGCACGGCGAAATCAGTGTAACCCGAGCAATCACCCAGTCGTGCGACGTCTTCTTTTACCGAGTCGCCCAGAAGCTTAAATCAGTCGACGACATTGCTAAATGGGCCACCATCTTAGGACTAGGAAAGCGATCAGGCATCAATCTGAGAGGAGAAGTTCCCGGACTCATCCCCACAGAGGCATGGAAGAAGGAAAGATACGGTCAACCCTGGAATGCCGGGGAAACCGCTTCTGTCGCGATCGGACAAAGTTTTGTGACCACAACAGTACTCCAGCTCGCCAATCTTTACGGGACATTTAGCAACGGAGGGACACGTTACCGACCCTTCGTAGTCAAGGCAATCGAGTCTTTTGATGGGAAAATCATCAAAGAATTTCAACCCGAGCCGATCAGCCAAGTCAAACTCAAACCCAAAACAATTGAACTCGTTAGGCAAGGTTTGTGGGGGGTCATTAACTCTCCGGGTGGAACTGCCTACTCTCAAAGACTTCCCGGAATGGAATTTGTCGGTAAGACTGGCACAGCCCAGCTCTTTCGCCAGGCCGCTGACAAGATTAACACGCGCTGCGAGTCTATGAGATACAAAGATCGCCACAACGCAGTATTTGTTGGCTTTGCGCCAGCCAATGATCCAAAAATCGCAGTAGCAGTAGTCGGAGAACACGCCTGTCACGGAGGGTCTGGAGCAGCACCCATTGCTCGAGCTGTAATTAAGAAGTACCTTGAAAAATACTACCCAGAACAGTACGGCGAAAAGACCCTGGCGAATAAACTCAAATCATTAGGAATGAGCAGCCAAGTCCCAAAAGCACCTCATTCAGAAGCAGTTGAAGACGAGGGCTATGCCGAGGGCGGAGAACAAGAAATCGCGCCTCAAGTCCGAATCCCGATGGCACCTCTCCCTCCCCCGATGCCAGTAACACCGAGAGAAGCCCCCTCTGGACCTGAACCCAGCTATGAAGAGGGACTCGAGGGCAGCGACACCTCAGAGGCAGAAGAATAAATTTTAAAATGATGGAAAGGGAATGAAATGAATCATTCATCGATCGAAAGTCAAATTTCGAATGACTACACAACCGCTCGAACTGGAGATTATGAAGAAGATCTCAAAAAATTCAACTGGAGCCTGCTCATCATTGAAGTCATCCTATTTGGCATCGGTATTTGGAACTTAATCAGTGCGACCGGAGTTCAAGATAAATCCCTCGGGCTTTATAAGAGTCAGGCCGTCTGGTTTGGCGTCGGAATGGTACTTACTGCAATCGTTCTAGCGCTTCACTACTCGCTCTTTTCGCGTCTGGCCTATTTTATCTATTTTGCCAACCTGATTCTTTTAGGTGCGGTTTTAGTCGTAGGTAAATCCAGCTTGGGAGCAAAGCGGTGGATTGGGGTAGGCGGTTTCCGAATTCAACCGTCAGAATTCATGAAGCTCTCGATGGTCATCTGCCTCGCTAAATACTTTGAATCTGACCAAACTGTGGGAGGCTATGGCTTCAAAGACTTACTTCTACCTGCCCTTCTCGTTGCCCTCCCCTGCGGGCTAATCATGCTGCAGCCGGACTTAGGGACTGCCCTCATCATCCTGCTCACATTTGTGACCATGATGCTTTTTATGAAAATTCAGCCCATCACACTAGTTGCTATCGCGGTAACCTCGGTCATTGCACTGGGTGCCGTTTGGAATTTCGACGTACTCAAGCCTTATCAGAAGCAACGAATTGTTTCGTTCATTGATCCCACATCCGATCCCAAAGGGTCGGGATATAACTCCATCCAATCGAAGATTGCAGTGGGGAGTGGCCAACTTCTCGGCAAGGGTTACCAGAAGGGAACGCAAAGCCAGGGTAACTTTTTGCCAGAGCATCATACAGACTTCATTTTTTCCGTATTCAGCGAGGAACATGGATTCGTTGGCTGTACGATTCTCATTACGCTTTACCTCATTTTTATGATGAACGGTCTATCGGTGGCCTACCAGTCACACGACAAATTCGGGATTCTTTTAGCTCTGGGGATCATGGCAATTTTCTTTTGGCATATTTTCTTCAATATGGGGATGGTCATGGGAATGTTACCGATCGTCGGGGTTCCTTTACCATTCCTCAGTTATGGCGGATCTTCGCTGGTGACATCTATCCTGGGAGTGGCAATTTTGACCAACATTTCGAATAAAAAGTTTATGTTCTGATTGATAGCGCTCCAAAAAATACTCTTGTGGCGTTGAGTCCAGTCCAAATATTTGTTTTGGATTTAAAAATAAATCAGGTACTATTTTTCTATAACACGAATTTGAACTAGCTCGAAAATGGGGGCACTTATGACTCAAGGCAAATTGAATTGGATTGTTTTAAGTATGGCTGTGGTTGGTTTGGGTTTTGCGATGCCCAGCTGCCCAGGACAAGACGCACTGCAACAACAAATCAACACGCTCCAAAGTGCAAATCAAGAGCTCACTAAAAAAGTTCAGGCTTTGACCGGCCAGGTCACGACCTTAACCAATGAAAACAATGAATTCAAAAAATTCGTCAAAGGTGCATCGGACTTCATTGGCGCGCAAGACGCCTTTAACGCAAAAATTATGAGCTCGATGCAATCCAGTCAGAAAAAGAGCGGCAAACGCCGATAATTGCTGCTGTGCGAGGTGGACTTAGGTGGACTTAGGTCCAACTAAGTCCACTAAAAAATTGTTCAGTAAAAATTCCATGTTAAGCTGCTCCTTGTCCTATAGGGGGGATACAACATGGAAATCAAGCGCAATCGGGGCCGAATACCGGCTCTAGTGATCAGTGTAACTTCAGCTTTAGTCTTGTTTCTGCCAGTTTTAGCGTTTGCAGTGCCAGCGCGCTTTGCAGTGGGACCAGACAGCAATCAAAGTCTACTTCTCAAATCAATTCAATCTGCTCAAAACGAACTTCTCATCAATATTTACCAGATCGACACTCCGGCTGTCGTTGATGCAATTATAGAAAAAGTTCGTCAAGGTCTAGCCGTCAATCTTTTAGTCGAGGCCTCTCCAGTAGGGGGGCAAGGCCATTCAGAAAAGCAGGCACTAAACGAAATCAAACGAGCAATGCTCTATCGGGGATCGAATCACCAAGCTATTTATATGATGGGAGTCCAATCGCGAGACGAACACAGACGATTTCGCTTCGACCACGCAAAATATGTGGTGATCGATGGCAGACGAGCCTTGATCTCATCTGAAAATTTTACGTCCACGGGTCATACCGAATCAGGAAAAATTGGAAACCGCGGTTGGGATACCGTCATCGAAGACTCTTCCCTCGCTCAAAAACTAACTGACCTGTTTCATTCTGATAGTGATCCTCAGGCAGGCGATATCTACGAGTACGAAACCACTGAATCAGTCGCCACCCAATTTCGAAATCGACCTTCTCAGCTTCGAGAGGTTCAAACTTTTCGGGAAAAATCAGGCGAAGTGCGCGAGACCACTCTAGTCACTTCACCCAATTCTTTAGATGGCATTACCGAGGTCATTCGCTCCGCCCGTCATCGCCTCAGAGTTGAGGAGATGTCCCTTCCACTCAACTGGAGAGACTCACAAACTTCATTTCAAAGTCCGATCGTAACGGAGCTCGTACGGGCAGCAGACCGAGGAGTCCAAGTCCAAGTCCTCCTCAACGATGAGCAAGTTTTTAACCACCACTCACAGCATAATGACGCGAATGAGGCTCGGGGCAACGCGCAAACCGTGGCCTACCTCAAAAGAATCGCTCGAGAGCAGAATCTTCCGCTTGAAGCTAGGATCATCGACGTGAATGCAACCCAGATCACCTATATCCACAACAAGGGAATCATCGTGGACGACCAGGCGGTTTTTGTCAGTTCGATCAACGGGACTCAAAATTCTGTAAAAAATAACCGAGAGGTCGCTGTTCTACTCCAGAGTAGAGATGCGGCGGCGTACTTTTCGCCTGTCTTCGACTTTGACTGGTCCCACTCAGGTCCTAATGCCGATGACCTCATGGGAGCCTATCATTTACTCAACCTATTTAATCTGAGACTAGGAGTCTAAATTCCTAAATAACCGCGGAGAAAAATCAAAGCTGCGACACTCCAATTGAATGGGGCCAGCTTAGTCCGATCTGCTTTCAACGCGGCGGCGATTTGGGGCCAGGGGTTTTCACTCTCGGCCCACTCCGCCCACTCTTTTGAGGTGAGATACATCCCTTGAACGGGAACAAGATAATGTTCCGAGATGTATTTCACAACATCACTAGGGACTCGCCTTCTTTCAGGAATCATCGAGGAAAGGTCTGGCACTTGACACCCACCCATGCGTCCTTGATGAACTTGTAAAAAAATCGAAGTAGCGGGATTCTGATCCAAGCAAATATAAACTCCATAGCGAGAGGGAAGAACCACCCTCCACCAGGTTTGTAAGGATCGAAGTAGAAAATGACTTTGCTGGCTCAAATCGTAGGATCGCCCCCGATTCTTTAGGACTCGTGCAGGTTGACACTGACCACGCAAAAACTGAACCTGATCGTAAAAATGTCCCTGATCAACAGCTTGACTCATCCACTGATCGACCTGAACTCGATCGTATGCGTAGATTTCTCGATGAGAAAACTCAGCCTCCACCTCATCGTAGGTAGCTCCCGTCCAGTCCGCTAGATCCTGACCATCCGCAAAAACTGAGATCACCACCTGGCCTTCAGTGATCAAATAAACAGGATTCTGAGTAGACGTTGCAGAGAGTTTCTTTTTTGGGAAAAACAGAGATTGAAAACTTCGCCAGTCGCAGTTCAACTCCATAAACCCCCCGGAAGCTCGCTCGTTGCAGCTTGATCCGCGCTTTCCCTCGTTTCAGCTGCTAACCCCGCAGCCAAATGACGTTCACGGGAGGCAGCCAAATTAAATCCCTCGACTACCAAAGGAAGAACACCAAACGGCGGCACATCCAAAGTAAATCGGTGCCCGGGTGCAGCAGAGTCCAACTCAGGGCTGGACTGAGAGTCATTCACCAAAGCCTGCCCGAGATCCCCCACCTGAACTTCTCGCGAGTACACCATATCGGCGGTCACGGGGCGCGAAGACCCGTTAAGAATAAAAGTAGCCAGTCGATCCCCTTCTACTTCGAGCGGGATTACCTTCAAACGAGGATCGCTGAGCTGACAGTAGCTCTCAATCTCTGCAATCGAGAGAATGGCATTCAGAAAGACTTGCCAAGCCGAAAGTGGCTCACCTTTGAGGCTCACAGCATCGAGCGTATCGTAGACAATCAGCTTACCCTCACCCAATCCGTAAAGCTGATAGGTCAATCCGATATCAATTTCCAATCGGCGCGTCTGAGCTACCGTCTGTTCCAGCTCCTGACGGGCGAGCTCCGTATAGAGCTTGGTCCGAGGCAAAACGACCACTCGACCCGACTTAGTCCAAGCCACGAGCTTTTGAATGGTCTCACGAGTCATAATCGTCGAAGGATCAACAATTAAGAGGTTCGCAGATTCCCCCGTTAAAATCAGTTCAAGGGATGAGATCATTCGCACTGTAGGTCCCATGCGCTCCCGAATTTCGTCCCAGAGAGTACCGTAATCTGACCATAAGTGAGGAACCCAATAATAGGCCCGAGGCTTGAGCTGAAGTCTTTTTTCGACCAAACTCCTCGCAATCGATTCCACACGTCCACGAAATGCTGCAGAAAAGGAAAACCATTCAGCCTCGTCGATGAGAACACCACCGCCCTGACCTCCCCCTAAAAGCAGGGACTTCAGGATCAGAAATTGCTTTTCGGCTTCGGCCAACATTCTAAACCCACCCATGCAAGTCCAGTGAGTCCAAAGAGGAGCAGGAGAAGAGTTGGAGAATGAGGACCGGGACACTGCCTCATCGAGCAGGTTGGACAACTTATTGAAATCAATATGTCCCCCAGCCATCCATTGTAGGAAATGACTATAAATCACGCTCGAATCTGACTCAGGGGTAAAAAGCTCCATTTCGGTCATTTTGACTTGATTCGATTTTTTTCTCATCGCATGAAGCGAGCGATTTCTAAAGACCGCCTCAGACTGCTGGTAAAACCAACGCCGATTCACCTCTTCAAGGGATCGAGTTTTCCACCGGTTAGCAGAAGATGGGGTCGGATCCATAAACTCCCGCTGAGAGTAGAACTGATCCACCCTCTGGCGATAGGCCACCGCGGCATGGGCCGAATAGTCCCCGGCAGGACCTCCAAACGGATGCTGAGCCGAGGCCACGGGAGATCGATAATACTTCCACACGCTCCCCGTCAGAACCGCTGTCACGCGCGAAATCCATTGGGGCTGAGTTCGGCCTAGATCGGACAAAATTCCATCCATCCTGGACAAAAAGCTATAATATCGCTTATTAAAGTCAGGAGAAAAAAGTGAAGGTAAGTGAAATGAATTGGGCGGTGAGTACGAAGTCACTGGACCCGACTGACTGTGCTGAGCACGGTTTTCAGGTTTCGCGATCAGATCCTTCGGAAAACCGGAGTTTGGGTAATGAACCCCAACTTCCGGACTTAAAATGAGATAAACACTCATTTCCCGGTCCGCCGCCGCCTGTAAGACCCTCGACAGCAAGTTCGAGATATCAGATTCCGCCGCCTGCCAGGGTACAAAAGTGGCAAATTGCGTGATGCCACGTTTCAGCAGTTCATCTAGGCGAGCTCCTATCCTCGACGGACGGATTTCCCAGTAATTCACCAACAACAGAATCGGGTATAGATTGACGTCGCCCCCAAGCATGTTATGAATTATTACACGTACTCAGCAAGGAGTCACCAATATGTGGTATTTTTCTGACGAACATCGAATTTTACAGGAGAGTGTGCGACAGTTCGCTATCCAGGAACTAACACCTCGCATCGAAAAACTAGACCACGAGGAAGGCTTCAACCGTGATGCGTTCTTCAAAATGGGTGAGCTCGGACTACTCGGAATCACCGTGTCCGAAGAAGAGGGCGGAGCCGGTATGGGCGCCGTTTCTGCGACGATCGCCATGGAAGAAATGGGCGCTGCCGATGCCTCGACTACTCTCTCCTACTTGGCCCACTCCATCCTATGCGTCAACCAAATCGCGAAGAATGGAACCGCAGACCAAAAGAAACAATTCCTCCCAAAATTAATCTCGGGCGAATGGATTGGCGGCATGGGCATGTCTGAACCGGATGCTGGTTCCGACGCCCTCGGGATGAAAACCAAGGCCATACGCCAAGATCATCACTACCTCCTCAACGGTTCCAAGTCTTGGATCACAAACGGCCCTATTGGTGACGTATTTTACTGCTATGCCCGAACTGGCGAAGAGCGAACCGATATTTCGACTTTTCTCGTCCAAAGAGGCACTCCAGGATTTTCGACCGGTAAGAAATTTTCAAAAATGGGGATGCGAGCCTCCCCGACGGGCGAACTCGTATTTGCCAATTGCTCCTTACCTGAAGGCCAGCGCGTCGGCCAAGAAGGGAAAAGCATCAAGATGATGATGCAAAACCTCGATCTTGAGCGGATCACGATCTCAGGGATTTCGTTGGGAATCGCCCGCTCATCGATCGAAGTCGCAACCCGATACGCTAAAGAAAGAATGGCGTTTGGGAAGCCGATTGGCGCTTTTCAGCAAATTCAAGAGCGCCTCACCGAGGCCTCAGCTTGGTACGAAGCCTGTCGATCACTTACTTATCAAGCCGCTCAAATGTGGGACTTGGGCCTCATGCAAGACCGAGAAGCCTCGATGATGGCTGCAAAAGCCAAACTCCAGAGCGCCCAAATGGCTACGCAGGTGGCTCTGGACGCCATCCAAATTTTGGGCGGGTATGGGTACACCCGTGAGTTTCCGGTCGAGCGCTACATGCGCGACGCCAAGCTGATTGAGATCGGCGCGGGAACTAATGAAATTTTGCGAATTATCATCGCCCGGCAGATGCTTGGAACAGACGTAGCGGGATAGAGAGTTCCTCTCTCAAAAATGATCTCCATTGGTATTTCAGGCTTAGAAGCTCCTGAGTATGAATCACTTCATCCCCTTTTAAAGGTGTCGGAGCTGGATCTTCCTACCTATTTGAGCTGGAGCAACAAGCACAAAAAACAGCTCCAGAGATGCATTCGGGAAGGACATCAGCTGATCGGCTCATTTTCGAGCGCATGGCTTTTTCCGTCTCAGGAGTCATCTCATGAGACGGATGAGGAAAAAATCACCATTCTGGGAGAGCTTCAAGAATCTCTTCAAATCCATGCACTCATCATTCGCCTTCAGCCTCGGCACCTCAACCAATCGCTTACAAACTTACAGAGTCTTCCCATTTTTGCGGATTGGCCTCAGGGCACTCGAGACTATCCAATGCCTGAGCACCCCAGGAATCTAAATCTGGTATGGGACCCCTGCTGGGACGCTGGCAAACCTCGCCCCTCGATGACAGGTCACCCGTGGATCGCTAAAATTCATGGTTGGCACCCAGATCGATGGGTGAGACGTTATGGAACCGAACAGATCCGAGAGTGCGCCCAAACGATCCGGGAATCTCTCAAAACAAACTCGACACTAGGATACCTCCTCATTGCGCACTCACAAAGGAGACAGCAATGGGAGGAGTTCAAAAATGCATGCGAGGCCGTCTGTCAAGATCTTGGCGCATTCCAATCCTATTAATCTGAGTTAGCGCTTTTATTTTCACACCAGCGAGATATCATTAAATTATGGCCAAAAAATCACTCCCACCCGAGGATGCCACAGATAAAACCAGCATTGTTCAGGAGGGGCAAAACACGCTCTTCAACGAACTTCAAAAGGCAAAAGAACAGGAAGCCTGCCTCATCCTGATTCGAGGAACCCCTCAGGGTCACCGCTTTTTTCTCAGCACAAATGAAATGGTCATTGGCCGCGATCCTGCGGTCGAAATTTACATTTCAGACCCAGGAATTTCTCGCAACCATGCCCAAATCCAAAAAGAGAAAGACTCTGTTTACCTCGTTGATATGGGCTCCTCGAACGGCTCCTTCATTAACAACCGGCGTCTGAACCCAAAAGAAAAAGTAAAACTCACTAAAGAAGACTTGATCAAAGTCGGGAGCACGATTCTCAAATTTCTACCCAAGGGAGAGTTTGAAATTATTCTCTACGGCAACCTTGGGAGCGCCGCTCATACGGATGTACTCACCCAGATTTATAACAAACGCTACTTGATGGAAGCCCTGGAAGCCGAGTTCAAAAGAGCCCGCGTTCTCCACACCGATTTCAGCATCATCTTTTTTGATCTCGACCACTTTAAGAAAATTAACGACAACTACGGTCACGACGCAGGAGATTACGTCCTCAAAGAAATCTCCCAACTGATTCGAAAGAGCCACCTCAGACCCAAAGACCTCTTTGCTCGATACGGCGGAGAAGAGTTTGTCATCCTCCTCGCCAATACCCCTGGAAAAACTGCCGAGGACATTGCCGAACGCATTCGATTAGGAATCGAGACCCACCCCTTCATCTACGAAGGCAAACGCCTCCCAGTCACGAGCAGTTTAGGGGTATCTGAACTCCAGGCTGGAATCGAATCCTCGCAAACTCTCCTCAAAAAGGCTGACCAAGCCCTCTACGCCGCAAAAAACGGTGGGAGGAACCAAGTCGTATTCGAGGCGTAAATCCACTCCAAAGCTTAACAACATTTCTTTTCATACGACAATTGTCTAAGTATTCGGCATCCCCTGCTCTCCCCGTACCTATAATGAGTAGATCTCTTTCAACAATGCCTAGGAGATTTTCGATCTCCTGCCGAGTCGTTTAATGACTTTTCAACCACCCATTGTCAGCCCATTGTTTCAAGCTCATTTTCATCTCCTATAATGAAAATTTTTTTAGTCTTCAGCACCTGTGTTAAAAAATGATCTTTTATAGAAAGTTTCTTTTTAAACTCCGATGGAGTCAGGACGTTCGGTGATGATCAAAAATAGACTGAAAAATCTTGATTTCTCTTTTAATATCTTCAACACCAACCGCAAGAGCAGGACGCAATACAACCCAAAATAAAACCACCCAAACCAGCATGAACCGGCCAAAAAAAGACGTTTTATTCATCAAAACAGATGATAATATGCTTTTTATGATTTTTAAAATTATTATTCTCGGAGAATCTACCCCAACTTAAAATCCCTCAGATAGTTCAACGCACTTCTCACTTCGACTCTCTCTTTTGAGACATACTCACGACCTAAATTTCTCACGAGTTGGATCTTTTCACAGAAAGGAAAGGCCTTTTCGAAGTGGGCGAAATTCTTGCTGACTTTTTCATCACTGAGTTTCACTTCAAAGAGCTTTGCCGCTTTCTTCTTTTGAATCACCAGGAAGTCGATTTCCTTCATCTCCTTTGTTTGAATAAAATAGAGCTGCCCCGGAATACCATCGAAATCCTCCTTAAATT
>CANHSO010000048.1 GCA_947463705.1 Bacteriovoracaceae bacterium | reverse complement strand
GAAGTTGTAGATAACTCAATCGATGAGGCTTTGGCTGGATATGCAAAAAATATTAAGGCCACAATTCACGTCGATAATAGTGTTACTGTAGAAGATGATGGTCGAGGGATTCCTGTTGGAATCCATAAAGGCGCCGGTATTTCTGCAGTTGAAGTCGTCATGACTAAGTTGCATGCTGGCGGGAAATTTAATGAAGAAGGTGGAGCTTATAAAGTTTCAGGTGGTTTGCACGGAGTAGGTGCAGCTGTCGTGAACGCTCTGTCTGAGTCGCTTGTCGTTGAAGTGCGACAAGGGGGAAAAGTTTACCGACAGAGTTATAAGCGCGGAACTCCTTTAGGTCCTCTTAAGGAAGTTGGAGTTACTGATAAAAGAGGAACTCAAACTACTTTTAAACCAGACCCTGAAATTTTTGAATCTGTCGAATACAGTGTCGATACTCTCGCTACTCGCTTGAGAGAACTCGCGTTTTTGAATAGTGGAATTAAAATTCTTTTAATTGATGAACGGGTTGAGCCTCAGAAAGAGTATGATTTTCACTACACAGGTGGATTGGTTCAGTTTGTTGAGCATATTAATAAATCGAAGCAAAAGCTTCATGATCAAGTGATTTTTCTAGCGCAAACTAAAGATTTCATGAGTGTTGAAATCGCGTTGCAATGGAATGATTCTTACACAGAAACTGTTTCATCATATGTTAACAATATTAACACAATCGAAGGTGGTACGCACGTTTCCGGATTTCGTAATGCCTTAACACGTGTGGTGAATAAGTACGCACAAGACTCAGGATTGTCGAAGAATTTCAAAGAATCTCTCACTGGTGATGATATTCGTGAGGGCTTGGCTTGTGTGATTAGTGCTAAGGTTCCTGAGCCTCAATTTGAAGGTCAAACTAAGACTAAATTAGGAAATAGTGAGGTCGAGGGTTTTGTTAATGGTGTCGTTTATGATCGACTCACTGGGTTTTTTGAGCAAAACCCTTCTATTGCAAAAAAAGTCATTCAAAAGGCGATCGACTCAGCTGTAGCGCGAATTGCCGCTAGAAAAGCCCGGGACCTCACGCGTAGAAAAACAGCCCTTGATTGGGGTGGTTTGCCAGGGAAAATGGCGGATTGCCAAGAGAAGGATCCTGCACTTTGTGAAATTTTCCTGGTTGAGGGTGATAGCGCCGGCGGCTCTGCAAAACAGGGGCGCTCGAGAAAGAATCAAGCAATTCTCCCTTTAAAGGGGAAAATTCTTAATGTTGAAAAAGCACGTTTCGACAAGATGCTCTCGTTCGAGGAAATTAAAATTTTGATCACTGCGCTCGGTGCTGGAATTGGTAAGGATGATTTTGATATTACCAAAATCCGCTATCACAAGATTGTGATCATGACTGACGCCGATGTTGACGGATCTCATATTAGAACATTGCTATTGACCTTCTTTTATCGGCAAATGCCGCTCGTAGTTGAAAAGGGTTACTTGTATATTGCTCAGCCACCTTTGTATAAAGTGAAGAAGGGCCAAAAAGATCGTTATTTGAAAAATGAGCAAGATTTGTCGGAGTACCTACTTTCCAGTAGTTTGGAAAATATTCAGATTAAATCAGGTGCGAATATTGTTCCTTCAAGTCAAGTGGTGTCTGCTTTGAAGGCAGCGTCTCGGTATGTAAAGGCAGTTGATCGAGTAGCTCGTAAGTTACATCCAGATGTTCTTAAGGGTTTAGTGAGTGCAGGGGTTGGGCCAGGAACCTTGGAGTCACGCGAGCAGTTTGAGTCGGTTCTTGAGGAGATCAGTGAAAAATTTAAGGCAAGGAATCTCCCTTTCAGTTACGAGATTACTCAAGACAAAGAGCATAACTCCTGGTGTGCGACAGTTGAAAATGTGATCCACGGATCCAAGAAAATTGCTCCGATTAATATCGCTATCCTGGGTTCACCTGAGTACGAAGAGCTTTGTAAATTTTTTCAGGCTGCTCACAGTTTAGGAGAGGGTCCGTATCGATTGAGTCTTGCTGGAAAAACTGAGGTTGAAGTTTCTAGTGTTGAAGAATTATCGGATCGAGTTCTTGAAATTGCCAAAGCTGGTGCGACTATCCAGCGATACAAAGGTCTTGGAGAAATGAATCCTGAGCAATTGTGGGAGACCACGATGGACCCTGAGCGACGAACTTTGCTCAAAGTCACCGTGGATGATGCGGTTGAGGCGGATGGGATTTTCTCAGTTCTTATGGGCGATCAGGTGGAACCTCGTCGTCAGTTTATCGAAGAAAACGCACTCAGAGTGAGGAATTTGGATATATGAACTATTCAAGGATCTTAGGGGTTGGGTCGTACGTTCCGCCAAATGTTTGGACGAATCAGGATTTAGGTCGTTTGATGGAAACGTCCGATGAGTGGATTCAACAGCGGACAGGGATTAGGCAGCGCCATTGGGTTGATTTGAACTCGGAGACCTGTTCATCTGACTTGGCGGTTCCAGCTGCTGAAAAAGCCCTCAAGGCAGCGGGTGTTCGTAAAGAAGAAATTGACCTCATTATTTTTGCGACTCTCAGTCCAGATCATGAATTTCCCGGTACTGGATGTTTTTTTCAGGAGAAGTTGGGAGTTCCCGGTATTCCAGCATTAGATATCCGCCAACAGTGCACTGGCTTTCTTTATGGTCTCTCCATTGCGGATCAGTTCATTAAGACGGGAATGTATAAGAAAATCTTATTGGTGGGCGCTGAAGTGCACTCCAAGGGGCTTGAGCGCACGACTCACGGGCGTGATGTTGCTGTGCTTTTTGGTGATGGTGCTGGAGCTGCTGTGATTGGAGTGGGTGAGGAGCCTCGTATTCCAAAGGCATCTCAAATCTTTTCGACACACCTTCATGCAGATGGTCGTTTTGCGAAGGAACTTTGGGTTCCGGAACCAGGAAATGCTCATTCTGGTGATCGGCTAACTCCAGAGAGGCTTAAGGATGGCGGTCACTTTCCAAAAATGAATGGTAAGACGGTTTTCATGCATGCTGTGAAAAAAATGCCTGAAGTATTGATCGAGTCACTTAAGGCAAATGAGGTTCGACTTGAGGATGTTGATCTCTTCGTTTTTCATCAAGCAAATCTGAGAATTAACGAAATGGTTGCTCAACAGTTGGGAATTCCAGCCGAGAAAATTTTCAATACGATTGATCGATTTGGAAATACAACCGCTGCGACCATTCCAATTGGGCTCGATGAAGCAATTCAAGCGGGCAAGCTTAAGCCTGGAATGTTGGTTGCTACAGCCGCTTTTGGTAGCGGTTTCACTTGGGCCTCGGCCTTATTTAGATGGTAAGCTAAAATGGAAGAAAATTTAAATCAGGACAAGAATTCGGTCGTTGTCTACATCGAAGATGAGATGAGAGGGGCCTATCTAGATTACGCAATGAGCGTAATTGTGGGTCGCGCACTTCCCGATGTTCGAGATGGCTTGAAGCCCGTTCATCGCCGTGCTTTGTACGCGATGTATGATTTGGGAAATGTTTATAATAAGCCCTACAAGAAATCTGCCCGCGTAGTCGGGGATGTAATCGGTAAATACCACCCCCACGGCGACGTAGCTGTTTATGACACCATCGTCCGTATGGCTCAGGATTTTTCTCTTCGCTATCCGTTGATTGACGGACAAGGGAATTTTGGTTCCATTGACGGCGACTCACCTGCTGCGATGAGGTACACCGAGATTCGAATGTCCAAGATCACGGACGAGCTTCTGGCGGATCTTGATCGTGAGACGGTCGATTTTGGACCCAACTACGATGAGAGTTTGACTGAGCCCAAAGTATTACCTTCTAGAATTCCAAATCTCTTAGTGAATGGTTCCTCTGGAATTGCAGTCGGGATGGCTACAAATATTCCGCCTCATAATTTGGGTGAGATGATTCAAGCTACAGTTGCTCTCATCGATAACCCAGCCCTAGATACTCAAAGCATTCTAGAGTTTGTGAAGGGTCCTGATTTTCCTACAGGTGCATTTGTATTTGGCGGACAGGGGCTAAGGGATGCTTACCTCACTGGTCGAGGCTCGATTGTTATGCGTGCTAAGACTGAGATTGAAACCTGGAAGGGAGATCGTGAACGAATTATCGTCACTGAGCTTCCTTATCAGGTAAATAAAGCTAAATTGATCGAGAAAATTGCTGATCTGGTTCGTGAAAAGAGAATCGAAGGCATATCCGATCTGAGAGATGAGTCTGATCGCAGTGGGATGAGAATTGTTATTGAGATCAAGAAGGGCGAGAGCTCAAACGTGCTTCTCAATAGACTTTATAAGCTCACACAACTTCAGGATTCCTTTGGGATTCATCTCCTCGCGATTCATCAAAATCAGCCGAAAACTTTTAATCTTCGCGACATGCTTTGGGCTTTCGTGGAGCACAGAAAAGATGTGGTGATTCGCCGCACTCTCTACGATCTGAAGAAAGCCGAAGCGCGTGCGCATATTTTAGAAGGTCTCAAGCGCGCTGTTGAAAATATCGATGAAGTCATTCAATTGATCCGATCGGCTGCTGCTCCAGATGAAGCAAGAACACAGTTGATTGGACGGTTTCAGTTTACCGAGATTCAAGCTCAGGCGATCTTAGAGATGAGGCTTCAGAGATTGACGGGGCTTGAGAGAGATAAAATTGTCGAGGAGTATCGACAGGTCTTGCTCTTAATTGAAGATTTGAAGTCCATCCTTGGAAGCGAATCCCGTGTTTATCGAGTGATCAAGGAAGAACTTCTTGAGATTCAAAAGAACTACTCCGACGCGCGACGAACTGAAATTGTTTACGGCGGCTCCACTAGTTTTGAAGTGGAAGATCTCATTGCAGATGAAGATACTTTGGTGAGCATCACTCATGCGGGTTACATCAAGCGATCGGATCCAAATTCATTTCGAAGCCAGCATCGAGGAGGTAAGGGGATCCGAGCAGTTAATACGAGCGAAGAGGATTTTGTTACCGCAATTTACCATACCAATACCTTGAGTTATCTGCTTTGCTTTACGGACCAAGGAAGACTCTATTGGCTCAAAGTGTACCAGATTCCCGAAGCCTCGAGAGTGGCTAGAGGTAAGGCTGTCGTAAATTTGGTCTCGCTCCAGGCTGGAGAAAAAATTAAGGCTATTTTGCCGGTCCGCGAGTTTAAAGAAAACGAGTACGTATTGATGGTCACTCGTGCAGGGATCATTAAAAAGACTGCCCTGAGTGAATTCAAAAACGTGAGGGCTGTCGGATTATCAGCAATTTCAGTAGACGAAGGTGACGAATTAGTGAGCGCAAAACTCACTCAAGGCTCAAATGATGTGTTCCTCTGCTCTCATAGCGGAATGAGCATTCGGTTCAACGAAGAAGATGTGAGACCTACAGGGCGCGGGGCTCGTGGAGTCATCGCAATGAGCTTGGATCAGGGTGATCAAGTCGTAGCGATTGAAGTCTTGAGTCGTTCCTCACTTCCGGGTCAGGGAGACAACGAAGTTCTCATTGTGACAGACAATGGCTACGGAAAGAGAACTCCTGTTCAGGATTACCGACTTCAAGGACGAGGTGGATCTGGAGTGATCGCCATGCGTTCTAATGAGAAGAATGGATTAGTCATGGGTTGCAGGCAGGTGGTCCCGAAGGATGACCTGATGCTGGTCTCGAATAAAGGCCAAATGATTCGAATCAAGGTTGGAGAAATCTCTGAGCAAGGCCGCACAGCTCAAGGGGTGCGGCTGATCTCCTTAGCGCCAAACGAAAAGCTCGTCTCCATCGAGCTTTTAGCTGAGAATGTCGCTGATTCGGAAACCGTCGTGGCAAATCCTTCAAACGAAACGATTACTCCGATTAGTGAACATTGATGAGCAATTGGGGGGTTTTGGGAGCTTTACTTTGCTTCAACTTGTTACTGGGAACTGCGTGCAGTGTTGATAGTCCCCATCACCATTACGCTTTGGCCGAGCGATTTTGGGGGGACAAGAACTATGCTGCTGCCGTAGCCGAGTTTGAGAGAGTCGTTGCAAAAGATCCCTCTAGTGGACTCGCTCAGCAGGCGCTTTTTAGGGCTGCTACAACTCAAGCCCTTTTTTTAGGGCAGTATTCCGAGGCGGTTCAAAAGTTGCGGACTTTTATCCAAAAGTCTTCCGATATCCAACTCATCTGGAGTGCTCAGACCCAAATAGGTGACCTACTCTACTCATCTCTTGAGAATTACGAGCAATCGATCCTCCATGATCAAGGGTTGCTTAAGGCTTACCCTCACTCGGATGAGGCGCCTTCTTTTTACTTTCGAATTGGCAAGAGCCATTTCTTTCTTTTTCAGTTTTCTGAGGCGTTACAGACTTATCAGAGAATGATTGAGAAATACCCGAAAACAATTTGGTCGGAAAAGGCAAGCTTCGAAGTGGGTATGACTTATTATACCCGAGGACAGAGACAGCTGGGTGCAAAAGAGGGAGATGCCTCAGACTTCAGAAGAGCGATCTCTGCTTATGAACACCTCATTCGGGACTACCCTAAAAGCGAACTCATTTCCGAAGCCAGGTTTGGGATCGCTTCGTGTTTGGAGGAACTGGATCAATTGGAAGAGGCATTTAGAATCTACTCGGAGTTAAAAAAGACCTATCCCTCTCCTAATGTTATTGAGATCAAGCTCATTCGAATCCGCGAGCGAATGGCTCACCGGAGGAGTAAACGCTAATTGATGCTCTTTTCTGGTTGTGCTAACCAACCAAGACCCTATGGAAAATGAACCGGACCAGCGATTAAAGAAGCTTGGCCTGATTTGGATCGTTCTCGGAGAAGTGGTTGGATATACTTTGGGTGGTTTGGCGTTCGGCTATTTAGCCTGGTCAAAGTTTCACCTCTCAGATTGGATTTTAATTTTAGGCCCGATGGTGGGCTTAGCTTTAGCTTTTTACCAGTTGTACAAACTGACTCAAAAAGAACGCTAATTCAGGTTGCGACGTGAAAACTAATCATACACTGCAAAAACAAATTAAATATTTTGGAGGAGTTGGACTCATTTGGCTGATTTTGAGTCTCGCCCTGATTCAGTTCCTGGAGGACTCCCCTTCTCGATCCTCGAGTCAGAGGGGTGTTTTCATTTTTTGGTCGCTGTCTATTCTTGATCTTTTTGTTTTGAGAATGGTGTTTTTCTCCGCTCTTGAAGAAAGGCGAACCCAGTCTCGAAATAGGGGGCAAAAATCGGTCCAGTTGTGGATTTGGGGCCCTTTAAAGTTAATTTGCATGGGACTTTTTATTGGAGTTCTGCTAGAAGGGCAGAAAATTACTCTGCTTGGGTACTTAACGGGTATTGGAACGCTTTGGATCGTACCTCTTGCTGGAGGATTTCTCTGGCATTTGAGAGAACGAAAAGGAAAATAAGAAAATGCATGAAGAGCATGGCGTAAACATATTATCCTACATTCCTTTCCTTCAGGATCTTCCTTCCCACGTGGCAATGACTATTTTGTTGGGCTTGATTTTAGTGGTCACGACTTTTGTGGCAAGAAATCAGCTGATAGCCGCAATGAAAAGGTCTGACGGGGGTTTGGTTCCGGATTCAAAACTGACGTACCGAAATTTTTTCGAGATTTTGGCTGAGAAACTCTACGGATTGTGTGAGTCGGTCTTGGGCCATCATGAAGCAGCGACCTTTTTCCCCGTTGTGGGAAGTATCTTTATATTTATTTTCGCAGCCAACCTAATCGGTTTGATCCCTGCCTTTCAGCCTTGTACTGATAATTTGAACACGACCCTAGCGCTTGGTATTTTTGTTTTGATTTATTACAATTTCGCTGGGTTCAGAGCCCACGGTATTGGCTATCTCAAGCACTTTTTGGGTCCTATTTTGTGGTTAGCGCCTCTTTTGGTGATTATTGAAATTGCCTCTCACTTGTTCAGGCCGCTGTCGCTAGCGCTTCGTCTTAGAGGAAATATCCTCGGGGACCACATTGTTCTTTCAGTTTTTAGTGAATTGGTTCCTTTCCTCCTGCCTGTAATTTTTTATGGTTTGGGAGTGTTAGTAGCCTTTATTCAGGCCTTCGTTTTTTGTTTGATGACGATGGTCTATATTTCTATGTCAACATCACATGACCATTGAGAAGAAAGGATGGATGGAAAAATGAATTTTCGTAAGACTCTCGTATTGTTAGGGGTTGCGTTTTTAACTTTTGGTTCTTCATTTGCTATGGCAGCTGAAGAGATGGCAACAGGACATTCTGACCCATATGCTTCATTGGCTTCTGCATTTGCAATCAGCGTTGCAGCTTTTGGTGGTGCACTTGCCCAAGGTAGAACTGCAACTGCTGCCTTGGAAGCAATCGGCCGCAACCCTGCGTCTAGCGATAAAGTGTTCGTCCCAATGATGATCGGTCTCGCGCTGATCGAATCATTGGTTCTCTACGCTTTCGTCGTAGCTTTCATCAAGATCAAGATCTAGTTTTTTTAGATCCTAGGAAATTCGGGGTTAGGCTGTAAAGCCTGCCCCGTATTTTCTATAGATAACTTTTTAAAAATTTCCCTGTATAGCTTCCCTTAGTCATTGCAACCTTTTCTGGTGTGCCACAGGCAATGATCTCCCCTCCTGCTTTTCCACCTTCAGGTCCCAGGTCAATCAAATGATCGGCCACTTTAATGATGTCTAAGTTGTGTTCGATCACAATGACAGTGTTACCCTGGTCAACTAGCGCCTGGAGGAGAGCAATGAGTTTACGGATGTCATCAAAGTGCAAGCCAGTCGATGGCTCATCTAGGATGTAGACGGTCTTTCCTGTGCCTCTGCGAGAAAGTTCTTTTGAAAGTTTAATGCGCTGAGCTTCGCCCCCTGAGAGGGTAGTTGCGCTCTGACCGAGGGCGAGATAGCCAAGTCCTACATCATTCAAGACCTTAAGTTTGGCTTTAATGCTCGGAATAGGATCAAAAAATTCCAGGGCTTCAGCCCCTGTCATCGCTAGTACTTCGGAGATATTTTTGCCTTTATAGCGGACGTCGAGGGTCTCTCGATTGTAGCGCTTGCCCCTACAGACTTCACATCGGACGAAAACATCGGGTAGAAAATGCATTTCTACCCTCATCATGCCGTCGCCTTGGCAGCCTTCGCACCGGCCCCCTTTCACGTTGAAGGAGTAGCGTCCCGGACCGTATCCGCGGATCTGGGATTCGGGGAGTTGAGCAAATAAATCTCTAATCAGTGTAAATAGACCTGTGTAGGTAGCAGGATTGGATCTCGGGGTCTTACCAATGGGGCTTTGATCAATATCAATGACTTTATCGACGAGCTCCAGCCCATCAATGTGCTGAAATTTTAGGTTCTTTGCTGGCACGTGATAAACGGATTGAAGCAGAAGTCGATACAGGGTGTCGATGATGAGGGTACTTTTTCCGCTGCCTGATACGCCGGTAACACAAGTAAAGAGCCCAAGTGGGATCTCGGTGGAGACATTTTTTAAGTTGTTTTGAGTTGCACCTGTGAGGACGAGTTTTTTTTCTGGGTTCCAGGGGCGCCGTTTGCTGGGAACTTCGATCCTCAAATTTCCGCTGAGGTATTGGCCAGTAATGCTGTTTTTGATCTTTAGGATTTCCGGGTAAGTGCCCGCAGCGACAACAGTGCCGCCCTCAGTCCCAGCGCCGGGTCCTAGATCAACAATCCAATCTGCCTTTTCCATGGTTTCGCGGTCGTGTTCGACCACCAGTACTGTATTTCCAAGATCTCGGAGCCGAGTGAGGGTTGAAATTAATTTTTCATTGTCTCGTTGGTGGAGCCCGATACTAGGTTCATCTAAAACGTAGATGACTCCGACTAGCGAGGTTCCAATTTGAGTGGCAAGACGGATTCTCTGGGCTTCTCCGCCGGAGAGGGTCTGGGCAGTTCGATTCAAGTTGAGATATCCGACTCCGACTTCATTTAAAAACTGAAGGCGATCCCGAATTTCCTTAAGAATTCGATCTGCAATCAAGTTCTCTCTTTGGGAGAGTTCTAGATTCTTGAAAAGACTTAACTCCTCTTCGATTGAGAGTTGTCCAATTTGATAGATATTTAGGTCATTGAGACGATAGCAGAGACTTTCTCTTTTTAGGCGCGCGCCTTGACACTCCGGACAAGGAATTGCTTCAGGCGATACATCCGGCTCAACTCTGGGAAATTCGGTTTCACTTTGCTGCTCATCGAGCAACTCACTCACTTGATCTGAGTCAGTGCCCAGGCCCTCGCATGAGGGGCAGGCCCCCATTGGGCTATTAAATGAGAATGTGCGTGGCTCAGGACTTGGATAGCTAATTTGACAGGTAGGACAAGAAAAACGCTCGGACATGAGCTTCTCAGTTCGTCCTGAGTCCTCGGATGTTTCCAGAATTAAAAGTCCTTCACCTAACTTCAGGGCCAAGTCAACTGAGTCGCTCAAACGGGAGGCGAGGGCCCCAGGGTCAGTCTTTTTTAGAATGAGGCGATCAACATAGACGTCGATTGAATGCTTCTTGTTTTTATCGACTCGGATGTCCTCAGATAGGTCAAGGACCTCGCCATCGATCCGAACTCTGACGAAACCACGCTGTCTGAGTTGTTCTAACTCCTTCTGATGTTCTCCCTTTCTCCCTCGAATAATCGGGGCCAGGATTGAAGCTCGGGTTCCTTCTTTGAGTGCCAGGATTTGGTCCACCATCTGCTGTGGGGTTTGAGACTGGATACTTCCACCGCACTTCCAGCAGTAAGGCTTAGCTATTCGCGCAAATAGGAGTCGTAAATAGTCATAGATTTCGGTGACCGTTCCGACCGTTGAGCGCGGATTGTAGCTGGTGGTGCGTTGCTCAATTGAAATCGTCGGGCTTAGGCCAGAGATGGATTCAACATCGGGTTTGCCGAGTTGCTCTAGAAACTGCCGAGCGTAGGCCGATAGACTCTCCACGTATCGCCTTTGACCTTCTGCATAGATGGTATCAAATGCAAGGGACGATTTTCCTGATCCCGATGGCCCGGTAATCACGGTGAGCTGATTTCTAGGTATGAAAACATCGACGTTCTTGAGGTTATGTACTCGTGCCCCTCGAACGATGATGGCTTCATCGTTTACCAGATTCAATGGAGAGTCTATTTTCATTTCCTACGTGAATAACCCAATTGATCCGCTAAACGAAAGCGGAATCAACAGCTAGTGTCCAGCTGATGCAGCAGTGTCAATCGGTGGGTGACCAATCTGCTCAGCTGCTCTCCGGAGAGCAGCCTCAACGACTTCTCGATTCTTTTCGAGTCCGGTGATGGATGTCGCTTCAAATCTCAAGACCAGAACGGGTTGTGTATTTGAAGCACGCACCAGTCCCCATCCGTCCGTGAATGCTACACGGACTCCGTCGATATCAGTAATTTCATATTTAGAGTGCAGGAGCTTTTTAGTTGCTTCGACCAGTTCAAATTTGAGTGCTTCATGGCATTCGACTCGAATTTCCGGAGTAGAAACGCTCGGGGGCAAGTCAGCAAGCAGGTCCGACAAAGGACGAGATGAATCTGATAGGATCTCAAAAACTCGGACTCCAGCATAAATGGCGTCGTCGAAACCAAAGTAGCGGTCTGCAAAAAAGATGTGGCCTGACATTTCTCCAGCCAGGGCAGCCTGGGTCTCTTTCATCTTGGATTTGATCAGAGAATGGCCTGTTTTCCACATGATCGCATTGCCACCTTTGGCACGAATATCATCATAGAGGCGGTGGCTTGATTTGACTTCCGAGATGATCGTCGCACCAGGATTCTCTTTTAAGACGGTGCGAGAGAGTAAAACCATAAGCTCATCGCCGTAGAGAATTCTCCCTTGATTATCGACTACTCCGAGGCGATCAGAGTCTCCGTCAAAGGCCAAGCCGAAGTCAGCTTTTTCTTCTAGAACTGTTTTTACGAGCTGCTTGAGGTTTTCAGGGACTGTCGGATCTGGGTGATGGTTGGGGAATCTTCCGTCGAGTTCGCAATAAAGGGGAATCACTTCAGCTCCCAGTTTTTCGAAGAGCTCTGGGGCGACCGTGCTTGCGGTGCCGTTTCCAGCATCTAAGACGATTTTCATCTTTCGGACAGGCCTGGTCTTTGAAATCACGTAATCGATGTATCTGGAGATGATGGGGTATTCAGACACCTGTCCGGTGCGTGATGGGGAAAAGGCCATGTTGAGAGACTTTTCCATGAGAATGCGGATTTCCTGAATCTTGGAGCCGTGGATGGTGTCTTTTCCCACACAGGTTTTAAAACCATTGTAATTGGCTGGATTATGGGAGCCGGTCACCATGATGCCACCGTCGAGATTGAGGTCGTGAACACTAAAGTACGTCAGTGGTGTTGGGCAAACTCCAAGTCGAATGACATCAAGCCCGCTCTGCACCAGTCCCTGTACCAGGGCGTTTGAGTAGCTATCACTAGTGAGGCGACAATCTTGTCCAACGGCTACGGTTAAATTCTTTCTGGATGCAGTCGGTGTTCTGCCTTGGATGAGTTGAGCGTAAGCCCTTCCCAGAGCTTCTGCGAAATTCGGATTTAAGTCTTTTCCGGCAATACCGCGAATATCATACTCTCTGAAAATAGAAGGTGGAATGATAAGTTGAGTCATGCTCAGGTCTCTTTCTTAGTGATGAGTTTTGCTAGCTAACTGTATCGCAAGCTCCAAGGCTGCTTGAAGGCTTGACGGATTTGCAATTCCCTTGCCTGCAATGTCAAAGGCTACCCCATGGTCCACGGAAGTTCGAACGATAGGGAGCCCCAAAGTTATATTGATGGTTCTATGAAAATCAAGAAGCTTCACAGGAATTAATCCTTGATCATGGTACATACAGACGATCGCGTCAAATCGGTCGGCCGCCGGCAGATTAAATTGTTGTGCAAAGAAGGTGTCTGCAGGGAATGGCCCTTGGATCTGAGCGTCTTGACCTAGTTCCCTTTGGATCGTTTGAATCAAGGGCTGGATCAGGTCGAGTTCTTCGCGGCCAAAAAGGCCGGATTCGCCACAGTGAGGGTTTAGACCCAAAAGAGCAACCCTGGGACGAGGGATTTTCCAAAACTTTCTGAGACTCATAACGGTTTGGTTAACCGCTCGGCGGATTCGATCGGGGGTGAGAGTGCTGGGTACTTCACCAAGCGCAACGTGCGTGGTGACGAGGCTGACTCGAAGGTGCGAGTTCGCGAGCATCATCGTGACCTCTTTGACTCCGCAAAGGTGAGCCAGGAACTCCGTGTGGCCTGGATAAATGTATCCCCCTTTTTGAAGCCGATCCTTGCTGATGGGTCCAGTGACTAGTGCTTCTGCCTGGCCCTTGAGTACGAGTTGAGTCGCCTGTTCAATTGCCCAACCTGCTTGATAACCCGGCAAAAACAAGGCTCCTGGGGCTTCGTTGGGTGCAGGCAAGAGCCACACCTTGGGTTCAGATTCGAATGAAGGTGGGCTTTGTTGGGAACAAAAGACTTCGATTGGGGCACCGAGCTTTTCAAACGGCGCCTTTGCCCCGACACAAAGAATGGCTAAATCGCGATGAAGGCCCCTCTGATGAAGTGCTTGAATCGTTTTCCAGGTGATTTCGGGACCAATCCCATCAGGATCTCCCGGAGTTAAGACAAATATTGATTTTTTCATTTTTCAACGTGGATTACAGCCGATTGTCTTTTCCGCTCTACCCAGAGTTTAATCTGCTGCTCATATTCTTTAGCCATGAGTTGGGCGCGGATTTCGTCTTTTGTTTTTTCTAACTGCTCGGTTTCGTTCGATCGAATGTCGACCAATTTTAAGATGAGATGTCGTCCATTTAGATCGGTGAAAATGTCAGTCACCTGTCCAATTTTCAGATTTTTAGTTGATTCTTTAATCACCGGACTCATCTGTTCTTCATCAATAAATCCTAGATCTCCGCCTAGGGGAGCGGTTGCATCATCGCTGACTCTTTTTGCAACTTCTTCGAAAGACTCCCCTTGTCTCACCTTTTTTAGTGCGTCTTGCGCTGTTTTGATCGCTGCCGAGGCTATTTTGTAGTTCTTTGGATTTACTGAGATCAGCTGTAAGTGAAATGTACGATGTGAAATCGAATTTTTTGGTAAGTGGTTGAAGTAGTAATTTTTAATGTCATCCTCTGAGATGCTCACTTTAGGTTGGATCTCTCGACCGATGAGTTCTTTTTTGCTGGACGCCTCACGAATGAGGTCGAAGTAATCGGGAAACGCATAGCCCTCTTTCTGTAATGCAAGCTTGAGCGTATTTCTGTCGATATGTCCGGCATTTTGAATTGTGTTAATTTCTTGTTCAACCTCGGCGTCTGTTTTTGGAATTTCTTTCTCAATGAGATTGTTATTGATGAGAGCGTCAACAACCTCGATCTGACTGATATTCTCGCCCTTTTTGGCCATTTCTGAGTGGGCATATAGGGGATCAATTTGGGCTCTCAACCCTAATGTCCGGAGGTATTTTTGAATATCCGATCGTAAGATTGGCTGAGTGTTAACGTACCCCATGAGTTGGTCGATTAGAATGGCTTCGCCGGCTTGAGCATATCCGCTTAAACCGACGACCCAAGCTAAAAAGGTGAAGCAGGCTGTAATCCATGGGCGAAGGATAAGCGGAGTTTTTGAGCAATTCATTGTTCAATTTGTACATGATTTCAGGGAGATTTCCAGCGCGAACTCACTTCTGGTGGGGACAGGCAGTTTGCTCGAGTTTAATCATTAAGCAGTTCAGGATGAGTGGTCACTTTTGCCTTTGCTCTCAGTTGACTCATGTAAGCCTGAAAAATCCGAGCCTTTTTTTGCTCCAGGAGAGTTCGTTTGAACTGGGAGGGATCAACGTCTTTCCACGGTTTGATTGCCGTGAGTTGGATGATTTGAAACCCGAACGAGGTTCTAATAGCTGGGCTGACTTGGCCTGGTTTTTTTAATCCGAGAGCCGTTTCGTAGTAAAGTGGGTCGAGTCGTTCTTTGGATTGGAAGTCAATGTCTCCTCCGAGAGCTGCTGAGGGCCCATCTGAATCGGACTGAGCCACTTCGGAAAGAGTTTTGCCACTTTTAAGTTTCGCCTGAATGATTTTAACCCTCTCGAGAGCCTTCGTCTCGTCTTCGGAATTGGGGTGAGGAGGGAGGGCAACCAAGATATGGCTGGTTCGGATGAGTGGGGCCGTTTGATAGAACTCCTTCGCTTCCTGATCGGTGACACGTAGTGCTTCGATCTCTTGTTTTAAATTTTTTTCGACGAACGAGTTAAAAAGTACGGTATTGAGACGCTCCGCAACCTCTGGACTTTTGTCGATGGACTGCTTTTTTGCTTCTTGAATCCCTAATTCCCTTCGAATGAGATCATCCAAAACGGCTTTTTTAGGGGGTGCTTTTCCGGGAAAGAATTTAAGATTTTCCTGATATTTTC
>CANHSO010000047.1 GCA_947463705.1 Bacteriovoracaceae bacterium | reverse complement strand
ACCAAGTCCATCGTTCTTGCGCCTTTGGGAGTGTCTAATCTCAAATCCCCGGATAGAGCGTATATCAGATAAACCGCGGGACCACCTATCAAAGACCCATAAAAGGGCTGACTTGAGCAACTCGAATCACCATGATAAACTAGCATTTCCTGGGTCAACTGACTGCTAGTAAACTCAAATTTGACGCGGAAAAAATAGTCTGAAGCATCGAAACACCCGGTAATCCAACTTCCCGCAATCCGAGAGAACGGAGCCGTGGAAGTCTGTGATTGGCCGCAACCACCCAAACCCTGGGAAAGGGCTAGAACGAGGCCAACAAATACCTCGCCTCCTACTTTCAAATTTAGGGCCGATCGCGCCTTCATAAGTAATAGTATGAGCTAGATTTGATTAAACCTCAACAAAACACAATAATCTAAATAGATCAGGAATTTACGAAGTTCATTAGCGAGGTCTTTTGGACCTAGGTCTCTTCTGACCTAGCCCCCCCTCTGGGTTAGAAACAGCACAAAAAAATCGTACTCCGTCCCCAAAAATCCCAAAAATCCATAGAGCGGCGCTTTTTCTATAACTGCCATTCAAACCATCTAGAATTCCAGAACCTTACTCAGTTACACCAGTGTATTTCTCAATATTCTCCTTTTCTTTCTCCGGCGTCCGCGCCCGAGGATGAGTAACACTCGGACTGACGCTACGATGCGTGGACATCTGATCAGAATGAGAGGTTGCTTGCCCCTGGGTTGAACGAGCTGGCCCTGAAGCAGCTCGATTCTGATGAGTAGATGATCCAGAAATGGACCTTCCGCGGTTTTCGCCCGAAAAAGCAGCCTTCTCAGAGCATACGCAAACTATCAAAAAGCAGACCCCTAGCCATCCTAAATTTCGCCTCATACTTACCTCCCAAAATGAGTAATGAGTTTATTTTAATACATAATGTTATATTTATTTTAATTAAAAGAAAAAAATCTTACTCCGTCCCCAAGCTATTTTTGTCATGGTGATTCAAAAAGTTCAGATAGAGGGACTTGCTTTTATTTTTTTGAGGAGTTAGTTTTTTGCACGTTGAGACTTAAACTGACCATGTAAGCCTCTTTATGCAAATCGCCCACAAAATGCTGCTAAAATGATAAAATATTGGAGGATTTTATATGGGAGAACCGGCTAAAAAGTTTGCAACCTACGAAGATCTACTCTCAGTTCCAGAGAATCTGGTGGGAGAGATCATTGCAGGGGAGCTCATTACGTCCCCAAGACCTTCGATGCGTCACGCCCAGGCATCGTCGAAAGTAGGGATGAGGATTGGCGGCCCTTTTTGTGATGGAATTGGCGGGCCGGGCGGCTGGTGGATTTTAGATGAGCCCGAACTTCATCTGCAAGGGGACATCCTGGTTCCAGATCTTGCTGGATGGAGGAAGGATCTAGTTCCCAATCTTCCAACTGACGCGCATTGTAAAATCGCCCCGCACTGGGCTTGCGAAGTCCTGTCCCCGAGCACTGCGGGGTTGGACCGCGTTAAAAAAATGCCGATCTACCTTCGCGAGAAAGTCGATTATGTCTGGTTGATTGATCCAGTGATGAAAACACTCGAAGTTTTCCAACGAAATGACTCCCATTGGATTGCACTCAGTTCATATATTGGAAATGAACTCATTCGTGCAGCTCCATTCGATGCCGTTGAATTTGACTTAGGTGCCCTGTGGTTGGATTGAGCACGAGATAAGACAAGTCAATTCAGACTTGATGGCCTTGAAGAAACTGCGAGACTACAAGATGAGCATCGCGTCACCGTAACTAAAAAAGCGATACCCCTCACGAACCGCCTCGCGATAAGCGGCAAGCACAAGCTCGCGTCCCGCAAAAGCGGAAACCAACATCAATAGAGTCGACTTGGGTAGGTGAAAATTAGTGAGCAATCGATCCACCACTTGAAACGGGTGTCCACCTGGATGAATAAAAATCGAAGTTCTCCCAGGCCCGGCTCTGAGTCCCATTTGAGGCACCCAAGCGCTCTCAAGCGTTCTGACACTGGTCGTTCCTATGGCAAGCACCCTGTTCCCCAAATTTTTCCACTCACTCACCGAACGTCCTACTTGTTCCGAAATCTCAAAGCGCTCTTCATGCATCACATGATCGAAAATATTTTGCGTCTTGACCGGTCTGAAGGTGCCTAACCCCACATGGAGCGTGACCTCTTTCCATTCAACCCCTTTTTGCCGAAGGTCTGAGAGGACTTTTTCCGTAAAATGAAGTCCCGCAGTAGGCGCTGCAGCTGAGCCCTGAACTTTGGAATAGATGGTTTGATAATTTTGATCGTCCGCCTGCTGAGCTGAGCGTTCAATGTAATGAGGCAACGGAAGCTGCCCTGCACCGACCTGCACAGGGTCTCGATCAAACTCCACCACAACCGTACCAGAAGACGACTCTGACGATCCCTGCACTACAGTCCCCGTAATTTCACCTGTAGGAGATGGCACCTGGAACATGAGCCCCGGAACGTACTTAGCACTGGCGTGCATCAATCCTTCCCAAGTCCTTACCCCCTTAGCCTCCAGGAGCACAAACTCGACTCGACCGCCTAAAATCCGTTGTCCACCTTCCAGACGCACGCGCTGACCCAAAAGCCGCGCCTTAATCACATGCGTGTTATTCGCCACGATTAAATCAGAAGAGTTCAGAAACTCAGGCAAATCCCGAAATACACGGTGCTCCCAAGTCCCTTTCTTACGGTCGATCACCATCAGCCGCGAGGAATCCCTCGGACTCGCGGGCACTTGAGCAACCTGCTGCTCGGGTAAATGATAATCGTATGCGTCGAGCTGGGTTTCATCCACCTGGGACTGGTCATTGATAGGATAGTTCGGCATACCCGGCCTTTTACCACAGATGTGCGAGAATGGAAGTCACCGCAAACGGTATTCATTTTTCGTTAGAATTCGAGGTACCCTAGCTTGGGGGGTCCATAGCCGGGCGGCTCTAGGGGCATTTAAACACGGCTGACTACATGGGCTCTAGCCAGCTAACCTGTAAAAACCGATTCTTGAAGGGTGGTTGAAAGACGCTAGGATTTTATTGACAAGTAATTACAAGGTAATTACTATGAAGTAATGAGTGTAAGACTTAAAATAGTGCAAATTGGGAACTCTCAAGGCATCCGACTTCCTAAGCCGCTTTTGGAGCAATGTCAGATCAGAAAAGAAGTGGAGGCAGAAGTCAGGGATGGCGTGATCATGCTTCGATCAGTCAAAAAAAAACACAGACAGGGATGGGCCGTAGCATTCAAGGAAATGACTAGTCATAGCGATGACAACCTTATTCTTGGAGACTTTCAGAATGAATTTGATGAAAGTAACTGGCAATGGAAATAAAACGCTTCGACGTTTTCTTAGTTAATTTGGACCCAACCGTAGGGAGCGAAATTAAAAAGACTCGACCAGCGTTGATCATTTCGCCAGACGAGATGAATGACTACATCAAAACCGTGATCATCGCTCCTATGACAACTCAAGGGCGAAGCTACCCGACTCGAATAGAGTGTGAGTTCTCAGGAAAGGACGGTCAAGTAGTCCTAGATCAAATTCGCACGGTCGATAAGACAAGACTGATCAAAAAACTAGGGTCGATCAATTCTAAGACAGCAAAACAAGTTTCCCAGTCTTTAGTCGAGCTGTTTTCATTCTGACCACTCCTTTAGACGGCAAATTTTTCCCGTTTAGGAATCCCAGCCCGTTCCGAATAGCTCTATGTAAGTCAGGTTGAGTTTGGTTACCTGATTCACGGCCACAACCACAATGGCCCACGAAGCAACCGATTCACTACGGATGGAGGACAAGAACATGGATGAGTTCAATGATTCATTTGCAGAAGAGACCCAGGACGAGATCGTAGAGTCGACTTTCCAGTTCTTTGGCACCGCGCGAGAGATCGTCGACAGCTACACGCATTGTGCGATTTGCGGTGCCAACCTCCACTTCACTCATATGACCGATTTTACTCACAACCGCACCAAGGAAACCGCGCGCTGCCTCGAGTGCATCTCAGCCAAGCCGCGACTCATGAGTCATCAGCTGCATTAGTCCTGTCCGAACGCTCAGGCTGCCGCCCTTTGACTTATGGTCCCATCTCGTAGATAGTAGCGCCCATGTCGCACTTTGACCCTCAGCACTGGCGCGGGCTATTGCCCGCCAGATCGATTCTTATGGGCCGTCGCTCGGTTGAAACTAGCCCTCCAGTACAACCCTCTGAAAACACTCAAGAATCGCTTGAATCAGTCCAAGCAGATCTTGAAAACTGCCGCCGGTGCAAGCTCTGCAACCATCGAAATCACATCGTTTTTGGCGAGGGCAACCCCCAGGCTCGGCTCATGTTTGTCGGACAAGGTCCTGAGGAGGACGAAGATCAACAAGGACGCCCTTTCGTAGGCAAAGCGGGGCAGCTTTTAGACAAGATGATCCTGGCTATGGGATTACGGCGGGAGGATGTGTATATCGCCACCGTAATCAAATGCCGCCCTCCCGAAAATCGCAGTCCCGAGCCAGATGAAATCGCCCAATGCACGCCCTTCATTCTGCGTCAGATCGCGAGTATCCAACCGGAGGTTATCGTTGCGCTGGGTAAAGTTGCATCTCAGATCTTACTTCAAACTGAAGTGGGGATCACCCAACTCAGGGGGCAGTTTCGGACCTACCCTGCGGACGGAACAACTCAGGTGATGCCCACCTTTCATCCGTCTTACTTGCTAAAAAACTCTGAGGCTAAACGCGAAGTATGGAGCGACCTCCAGCAAGTTTCAAAAATTCTTGGAATTACTATTCCTAATCGCAAGTAATTGAATTAGCCTGAGTTCAATGAAACTTTTCATATCGGTTTGGATGGGTGTTTTAACTGTTCTTTGTTTCACTGCTGAAGCTCGGGCGGAGACTTACCTCACGGTAGAAGGTGCATTGACCTGGCAAAGCAGAAATGATCAGCGAATTCCTGGAAATGGGGGTACTGACTTTTCGCTCAGCCAACTCAACTCGGGACCCTTTGCTAATTACCGAGTTTACTTAGGTCACGTTTTTGGCAAACATCATGAAATTCGTGCCCTTTACGCCCCCTTGTCAATCCAGGTCAATGGACCACTGAGCACCGCAGTCCAATTCATGGACGGTACCTTCGCCTCAGGGATTGATACCATCGGGTTCTATCAATTTAACTCGTATCGCCTCACTTACACTTATCACTTCGACCCCGTGAGCGACTGGTATTTCTCCCTCGGGTTTTCAGCAAAAATTCGAGACGCAGAAGTTCGGCTCACCCAAGGCTCCCTCGTTAAAAGCAAAACTAATGTTGGATTTGTTCCACTCCTTAATTTTAGAATTAAAAAACCATTAGGGAATGACTGGCTATTCAGATTGGACCTCGATGGGCTTGCTGCCCCGCAAGGGCGAGCATTTGACGTAGGGGTATTCGTTGAACACCCCCTTCCTCTGGCAGGATTCAGTGCCTACACAGGCTATCGAACCATTGAAGGCGGCGCAAATAATGCCACAGTCTACAATTTTGCCTGGATTCATAGCCTGGCCTTAGGAATTCGCGGCGAGTTCTAGGCGACTTCTAAACGATTAAAAGAGAGTCATCTGCCCAATAATACCCTAGATAAATCTTCAAGTTTTATCCGTTTGTGATAAGAATTGCGCTCTATTCTTGAACTTTTTGGTTTCGGAGGGGCTTCCTTATGGGTTTCTTGGCTTTTATCGCGATAGCAGTCGTTCTCTTCTTTGCAGCCTGCGTTAAGATTCTGAACGAATACGAGAGAGCCGTCGTGTTTCGACTCGGTCGTGTGATTGGCGCAAAAGGCCCAGGCCTCATCGTCCTGATCCCGTGGGTTGAAACCATGTATCGAGTTGACCTCCGCACCATCACGTTAGATGTTCCTCCCCAAGACGTCATCAGCCGAGACAATGTGACCATCAAAGTCAATGCAGTGGTCTACTTTAAGGTGATGGAACCGATCAAGGCAGTGGTCGAAGTCGAAAACTTTTTAATGGCGACTTCCAAACTGGCCCAAACCACTCTGCGATCAGTCCTAGGTCAAGTCGAACTGGACGAACTCCTCGCCTCTCGCGAATCCATCAATCATCGCCTTCAAACCATCCTCGACACCCAAACCGGGCCTTGGGGCGTAAAAGTCACTCACGTTGAAGTGAAACAAATTGATCTTCCAGTCGAAATGCAGCGAGCAATGGCTCGTCAAGCCGAAGCCGAGCGCGAACGCCGCGCTAAGATCATCTCCGCCGCCGGAGAGCTCGAAGCTTCTCAAAAGCTGGGTGAAGCCGCCGAGATTATGGCAAAAAACCCAATTTCTCTCCAATTGCGCTACCTCCAGACGATTCGGGAAATGTCGAGCGAACATACGACGAACACGATTATCCCGTTCCCAATTGATATCTTGAAGCCGTTTATCAAGGGTTTGAGCTAAGGAGAGTTTTTCTGCAGTACCCTTGGATTTTGCCGTATCAGCCCGCTGTTGTACTCGCACCTATGGAAGGAGTGACTGATGCGCCCATGCGGCAAGTCATCTCCGAATGTGGAGGCCTGAGTTTCTGCGTTTCAGAGTTTCTGCGAGTCTGTGGCGATCTTTTTCCCGCTAAAGTGTTTTACCGGCACGTGCCAGAATTTGCCCACAACTGCCGCACCCCGGCTGGTGTACCTGTCCAGCTCCAACTCCTCGGAAGCAATGAAGAGGCGATGGCACTGAACGCTCAACGGGCAGTAGAGCTCGGAGCAGGGGCCATTGATCTTAACTTCGGCTGCCCAGCCCCTCAAGTCAACCGGAATGACGGTGGAGCATCACTACTTCGCTACCCAGACCGGCTCAGAGGGATCGTAGCTGCCGTTCGGAAGGCATTGCCCCCCGAGATCCCCGTATCGGCCAAACTCAGGCTCGGCTGGGAAACGCCCGAGGACATTTTCAGAAATGCCGAGGAAGCAGCTATCGGGGGTGCGACCTGGATCACCATTCATGCTCGAACCAAAAAGCAGGGCTACACCCCTCCGGCCTATTGGAACTACATCGGAGAGGTCAAGAAGCAGCTCAATATCCCTGTGATCGCCAATGGCGATATCTGGACTTTGGATGACTTTCGCCGTTGCCGCGACGAAAGCCAATGTGATCACTTTATGATTGGCCGAAGCGCGCTAGCCACACCTGGTCTTGCCTTTGCGATCGCTCGAGAACTAGGGATCAACGCAAAAACGACAACCCCATTTCAGATTCCTTCGCCGTCTGAAAATTATTTGGACCGCTGGATACCCCTCCTCCAACGATTTGCTGAAGTGAGTGCCCCCGTTTCTCAGGGCAACTTGTACACGACTTCAAGAATCAAGCAGTGGGCAAAAATGTCTTTTTTACGCAATCAGTTCCCCTGGTTTGACCAAATCAAACTAGCCAAAACGACAGAAGAACTCTTCACCATCCTTGATCAACAGGCAAAAAACATCCATGACAAATCAACCCCATCTCAAGAAACTCTCCACTGACCTTTCGCACTGGGAAGTCACTTGGCGCAAACTTGTTTGCACCCAACAATCCGCGCTTGATCCGGCTCATGACCTCCTTCACTTCGAGCGAGTCGTCGCGTCGGCAAAGTGGCTAGCTGCCCTCGAAAATGCAAATTGTGAGATTGTTGTCCCTGCTGCATGGCTTCATGATTGGGTTGCTATTCCAAAAAATGACCCTAGACGATCTCAAGCCTCTCGCCTCTCAAGTGAGGCAGTTCAAAAACTTCTGACTCAAATGAACTATCCAGATGAATTGATCCCAGCCATCGGGCATGCCATCGAATCTCACAGTTTTAGTGCTGGAATTGAAACTCGAACACTAGAAGCTCAAGTCGTTCAAGATGCCGACCGCCTGGACGCACTCGGAGCAATCGGCATAGCGCGATGTTTTTCTACCGCAGGTACTCTGGGCACTCCCTTTTATTCGCTCGAGGACTCTTTCTGCAAAAGCCGCGAACCAGACGATGCTCATTTTGCACTCGATCACTTCTACAAAAAACTGCTCAAGCTTCCATCTACATTTAAGACCGAAAGCGGCAGGATCGAAGCACAACGCCGAGTCACATTTATGATTGGTTACCTCGCCCAGCTGGAGCAGGAACTCCAGTGCACGCCGAAATCGTCAAAAAATATATAAATTTGACGGCATTGGCGACACGTGAGATCATAAACCTATGCCTGCCATTCAGAGAATCCTAGACCTCAAATCTCTCCTTGCCAAAAAATCCTATTTTTTATTGGGCCCTCGACAAACTGGTAAATCCTTTCTAATTCGAGAAAACCTGAACGATGTGAAGGTCTACAACCTTTTGCTCCGTAAGGATTTTCAAAAATTAAGTTTTAATCCATCAACAATCCGCGAAGAACTGAGTCCAACAGACAAGATCATCGTCATTGACGAAATCCAAAAGCTCCCTGAAATCCTTGACGAAGTCCAGGACCTCATAGAGACCAAAAAAATCCATTTTCTCCTCACTGGCTCGAGTGCGCGAAAACTCAAGCGATATGGTACCAACTTGTTAGGCGGAAGGGCCCGAATGATTCGAATTCACCCTTTCGTATCTGCCGAACTCGGAAAATACTTTGATCTAATGCGAGTCGCCAACTATGGACTCCTACCGAGCGTTTACTTTTCTGAAGACCCTGAAGCCGATCTCGATGCCTATATCGGACTGTATCTACAACAAGAAGTCGCCAATGAAGGGCTTTCCAGAAATCTTCCCTCCTTTGCTCGATTTATGGAAGTCGCCGCAACTTGTCACGGCGAACAGATCGACTACACCGCAGTGTCAAATGACACCCAAATTCCACGCACCACTGTTCATGACTATTTTCAAGTTTTGAAGGATACCTTGATCGGCGACGAGCTCCCCTGCTGGAAGGCACCCATCAAACGAAAGAGCGTAGCATCATCAAAATTCTACTTCTTTGACTGGGGCGTCGCTCGCAAACTCATGGGCTACGGTCTAATACAAAAAAAGACGCCGCTATTTGGCAAAGCATTCGAGTCCTTAATCTATCAAGAATTGAAGGCTTACTGCGATTACCATCATATTAAAAACTTGCACTACTGGCGAACCTCGCAACAAGATGAGGTCGATTTCATCTTAGATCAAAAGATCGCAATTGAAGTCAAAGGCAAGTCACAAATTACGCCTCAAGACCTCGCTGGACTGATCCGCATCAAAGAAGAAAAGATTTTAAAGAAGTTCTTTCTAGTTTATACCGGCGAAACCATTAAACACCTCGATATTGATCCAGAAATTGAAATCATTCCCTACCCGCTTTTTTTGAAAAAGCTCTGGGATGGCGCTCTGAACTAAGGCAAAGCGAGGCGCTTTTTTTCAGAATGCACTTTCAGGTTCGATTTAACTTCTTTTATGCAATCGATTTTTTCTTTTTCTTGCTGATTTTTGAGCTGATACCGCTGCTGATGTCTTGAGTTGACTCAGTTCGTCTGCTTTGGCTTTTTTACCCCGGGTGGTGAGAAAAATCGTTTTATACGGGATGGCTTTTCCGTCTTTTTCGAAGCTCTCGTGAAAAATCTTCACCCATTCAGCTTTAGCTAAGACATCGAGAATCCGCTCAAACTCGGTGCGAGAAATGGACGGGGCATTCTCCATCACCTCTTTATGGAGGCGGCCAGCGGCTTTTCCATCTGAAGTGGAGAGGATAGCCATGATTTCGGCCACCCATCCCTGCTCTTCTCGATTGAGCGTGCGCAGGGTCGATGCACCTGCAAGAGGATCGCAATCATCGCAAACACCGCACGGAGTTCCTTCGTCCTTTTGATCTCCGAAATAGTTCACTAGCCCTAGCATGCGGCACGAATGAGTTTGAGTAAAATGACTCATCTGGACGGCCATCTTCTCTTTATGTCGCTTTTGCTCCAAATAGGTTTTTTCCCAGGACGCAACACCCTTAGAAATATTTCCCTCGAAATCAACCACAGCTCCACGGTGAATCCGAAGCTTTTCAAGTGATTTCTCAAAGACTTCGACTGTTTTGAACTGAGGCAAAACTTCCGCCTTGATCAGCTCAGTCGGTTTCTTATCTTCAGAGAGAGAACCATAAATCTGACGAAGAAAATTGGTCTCTGGATAATCACGCTCTAAGAAAAACTGGTGAGTTCTTTGGTCTGCGTAGGAGTGCATGAGAATAGCACGAGAGGACTTTCCGTCTCGACCCGCACGACCGATCTCTTGATAATATCCTTCGATGCTCCCAGGTAGACCAGCATGAATGACGGTCCGAATATTTGATTTATCAATTCCCATTCCGAAAGCGACGGTTGCAACAATCACATCAACCTCACCCATTAAAAATGAGTTCTGATTTTTTTCTCGTGCCGGCGTCTGCAGACCTGCGTGATAAATTCCGATCTTAAATTTAGACTTCAACTCACCATGCAGTTGCTCAGCGACCTTACGCGTGGGAGCGTAAATGATAGCAGGTCTCTGGCTCTCTTTCTTCAGGATCGATTCAATCATGGACGAACGCTGACTGGGTAAAATCTCCATGAGCTGGATGGCGATATTACTCCGGCGAAACCCGTGAATCAACCGCGACTCTTGATTGAGTCGGAGCTGTTTGCAAATATCATCCTGGACCATGGGTGTAGCAGTCGCAGTCAGCGCAAGGATATTGGCCGGACGGAGTGCCTCAAGATGCTCTCCCAGGGCTCGATAGTCCGGTCTAAAATCATGCCCCCACTGAGAGATGCAGTGAGCCTCATCGACGGTCACCAGTGTCGGTTTTCTTTTTTGGAGTAAGCTCAAAAAACCAGGAACCGAAAAGCGCTCAGGGGCAATCAGTAGAAAATCAAGATTCCCCGTCAGATAGTCTCGGCACACCTGACGTGACTCCTCACGACTGCGCCCAGAGTGAATCCGATCCGCGCGGAGCCCCAATTTACAAAGCTTCTCCACCTGGTCCTCGATCAGCGCGAGCAAGGGACTAATCACTAACGTCACTCCACCTCGAGCTAAACCAGGAAGCTGGTAGCAAAGCGACTTTCCGGCTCCCGTGGGCATCACCAGGAGGACATCCTTGCCCTGTCCGACCTTGAGGCAGACTTCTTCTTGATGGTTTCTAAACGACTGAAATCCGAACTTAGACCGCAATAGGCGACGCAGAGTATCAGAAACGGCCTCAGGAGTGAGAGGAGGACCTTTCAGAGAAGGATCGAGAGAGGCTGTTGCAGAGGAGATCATCCCCCTCATTTAACACCAGATCTCCTAGCGGTCCAATACTACAGGTGGAGAGACAGAAAACCTTACTCCGTCCCCAAAGTTTACCCAAAGTTTCACAGCCTTCCCTCACCAGCTTATTGCCAGTCTGGTAGCTTGAATCTGGTAGGCAGACAAAGATTGAGTGGTCGAGCATACAAGTAAAATTCTGGAGCAGAGAGATGCGAACTGTCATTTGGCACAACAAATGTTAAGCCAGGAAAGCTAATTCTGCCATCTCTTTGAGTATAGGCTCCAGGGTTAGTAATGGCAGGAGGTGGTATGGGTGAGCCACAATTGGGAACATCCGTCTTTGTTGGATCTGGCATCCGCGCCTCTAAGTTAATCGGCTCTCCTCCATTTAGTGCGGGGTTACCGTTTTCATCTACAATTCTAAATCCAAAATTTGGAATGGGTTGACCGACATTTACAGAAACTTCTTCTTCTAGATCCCCTCCATCTAGTGCCTTCAGTTTAATTTCGCTACCGCGCATTCGAATGGAGCAAGCATCGACTGAATAGTTACTGTAAAGCAGATATCCCGCCGCGTTCGCAAAATAAACTCGATAGTTTGTCTGTTTTGTGATTCCAACATTTCGGATTTCACACCCCTCCTTTGAGCATGTTTGCGCCGATGTCATTTGAACATCACGCCTGCCACTCGCCTCTACCAGTCGAATTCTGGGAAGCACAGGGGGAAGGTCGGCCGGTATGACGGTGGTCCTACCTCTGACTGTCCTCTTGAACTCCGGAAAAACTCTCATCAGAACTTGTTCATCGTTAGGGGTGTAAAGCCGCCCATTCGCCCGGGCCAGACATTGAACTCGAAGACTATTTGCGAAAACAGCAGCAGAGGAACTACTCGAAAAGATAACGAAACTCAAAATACAAGCTAGCCAAATTTTGACCTGAAATAAAAAGCTCAGTTTCGAACTAAACACAATCTCCCCTTCCTGAGCGCATTCCGGTATTCCACCAACCGCCGTTAATGAGCCCTAAAAATATTTTCAAAACCTTTCTGTTTAATAATATCCCATTGCAGACTAATTTTTTATTTTTTTATAAAATATATAATTTCCAAACTATTAGATTTTTGGCTCGAAAAATTCAGAACCTATGTCAATAGAGACCCACACCAAGGAATGCCGTTAAGACCTTGAATCCATTTAAAAAGGAAAGAATCCCTGGGTCTCAAAAAATACGGTGCGGAAAAACGATTTTGACACAGTAGATTTATTTATACTAATTTTGAATAATAATAATATGAGAACCGACGGGACTAAAAAAAAAGCCAGGGCTCAATTTTATTGTCGTAGTGCTTTAACTAGTGGCGCACTGATCCCAATCTTATTTTTAACCGCAAGCCTCGCGACTACTTCATTTGCGCTAAAACCAACGGATACAGGAACCCCACTCTCATCGAAGGACATACCAGACACCAATCCGTTTGGAAATCGGCCGTTACCGTTTAGAATTGAAACTGGAGTAAACGGACCAAAAAGCATTGCAATCAGCCCAGATGGAAAATTCTACTTGTCGCATTATTCCCCCCACAATCAAAGCATCGAAGATAGGTGGGGGGCGGTCTCTGAGATTCTTATTGACGGCGATCGTATAGCTAGGTCATCCCTCATTTTTGCGATGACGGCAGGCGTAGATGACCTGACAGTTGACCCATTTGGCAATCTTTACATGACAGACCCTGAACACCATGTAATTTTAAAATTTGATCCGAAAGATCCACAACGTCGCACGAATTTATTTTTTCAAGGAGCATACGGATTAGTCGGTCTAAATTACGACCGAATAAAAGATCAGTTATATTATTCTACAACTATTGGTCCTGGAATGCTCGTGCCGCAAAACTCAATCAAAACTTTGAATCGTGATGGAACTCAAGGAAATATTTTTTTCACCCAAGACCTAAGTGGTCCAATTCTTCAACATCCCCCGCTCTCTTTTGTTTTGGATTCACAATTGAATGACCAGCCTGGGATCTATTATGCCTCAAGAGGCGGACTGAAATTTATCGATCAGTCTGGTGCTCAACCATTGCGAGAGGAGACCATCAACAGCGAACCCACCTCCAGCGTAGTGATCACTTCGGAACGCAACTTTATCATCTACTCTACTTTTTCAGGTAAGATTATCGCTCGTTCGTTGAAATACAATGAAGAATTTCTACTAAAAACATTCCGTGAGCCTTTTGAATCACCTACAGCACTTGCCTTGGACGAGAATGACGATTTGTATGTTGTTCATGCAAATGCAAACTTCATAACCAAGATTACCCTGAGCGGAGATAATCTCTTTGCTCATTGTCATGGGGGATATCGGGAAGGAGAAATGCTCAAAGACATGCAGAATGGAGGCTGGTACTGCCGCTTCAGAGCAGGGGCTTGTCCCACTGATTTTGGCCAGTACAGAAATTGGAGCGCAACAAGCAATGTAACTTGTTACGGTGGGTCCACTACAGGATGTAAAGATGGACGCAAAAACTCGGAAACCGGCAACCATGACTGGGCAGACCTAGCTCAGGAAAAAGCCTTTGCTCCTGAAGTCGTGGCCTGTGGACCTGCAAATTCTGGGCACAATAATTCCTGCTCAGCTAAATTTACTCAAATAGGGTGTAAATATTTCGCAGATGCCGACCTTAAAGACGACTTTTTTTTCAATTATGATAAGGCCTGCATCGATGCCGGAGGAAATGGACTGAGATTCGGTCAGGCCGGAACAAACGGGATGGTTAAATTTTGCAAGTTTACTAAGGTAGCTGAATCCCTCGAAAAAAGTAACGATGGCTATATCATCGGCTGCCCAAGAGGCTGGCACCAGTTCAGGAGTTGGTCGAAGGTTATTGGGGGGCAATGGTGGGGGGAGGTTAAGAACATTTTTGGCGAGGCTTTTGACGAGAATAACTGTAATAATATAAAGGGTGGCATTGGCCTCATCAATAATTATTATCTGGAGTCAATTCCTGGCACGAGGATTCCAGATTCGAGGTACGAAGGTGAAACGCTGGCTAATACCTTGCAATCCTGGAGAGGGGATCGAACCAAGTTTGTAGCTCAATATATTGGTCGGGAATGGCCATGGATTACTTTCAATGGAGATGTACCGGGTGAATATTTTAAATACTGCAGTATTAAGGGACATGGTTTTCGAGATCAATCGACCCCTCATTCTTGCAGTCACAGTGATCTGATTAGGAAAACAACTCTTTATTGTGAAAGATCTAAACACACCCACTATGGGATGATAGAGATCGGTTGTGAAAAAGATCGCTAGATTTATTCTCAGTTGCAGAGAAAAATCTGATTCCGTCCCGAATACCACCTCTTCCTTCTCCGAGACTCTAGCTCTTTACAACGTTCCAGCTTTGTTTTGATATGAATGGCCTTGTCTTCGTTACTAATGAATGATCCCTGGCCAAATGTTAATTCATAGTAAAATCAACTATTCACCGAGCTGTGCTGTGAGTCAACGAGGACGCATCTCATATCTCATGCCGTCCAAATAACGGTATTTAATTCGAATCAATGCGGCGGCACAAAAAACGATTTTGACACAGTAGATTTATTTATACTTTTTTTAAATAATAGGTTTATGAGAACCGACGTGACTGAAAAAAAACAAGCCAAGACTCAATTTTCTTGCAGTAGTGTTTTAACTAGTGGCGCACTGATCCCAATCTTATTTTTATCCGCGAGTCTTGCGACTACTTCATTTGCAGGAAACCCACCACCAGATGCCGACCCGTTTAAAGATCGGCCCGTACCGATTAGAATTCAACCTAGCCCCGGACCCCAAGGTATTGTGGGGCCCAAAAGCATTGCAATCAGTCCGGATGGAAAACTCTACTTATCGCATCAATCTCCCTTCAATAGAGGACAAGTATTCACCGGGGAAGGAAGGGCACCGGGAGTCAACATGGGGGCCGTCTCTGAGATGCCTCTTAACGGCTCAGGTAGTGCTGGGTCAAAATTTCGTCAGGTGGTACTGGAAAACCGAAAAGCCTTAACAGCTGACCCGTATGGCAATCTTTACATCGCAGACACTGAAGCAGCAGAAGATGGAAGTTATCACATATTACAATGGAATCTGAAAGATCCACAACTTGGCCCTGTTTTATTTGCTCGAAACCCAGACAGATTAGTCAGTATAAGTTACGATCGCAGAACAGATCATTTGTACTATTCTACCACTGTAGAATCAGGGGGTGGTAGAGTGGAAAACTCAATCAGAGTTTTGAATCGTGATGGAACCGAAAGCATAATTGTTCCATCACTGCAATCTACCCCACTCTCTTTTGTGATGGATT
>CANHSO010000046.1 GCA_947463705.1 Bacteriovoracaceae bacterium | reverse complement strand
GGAGTCCTCAGTTGAGGTGACTGGAAAACTTCGGAAAGAGCCTCGTTCTCCGGGTGGTTACGAAATGGGGGTGATTTCTCTGAAAATCATCCAAATCGCCGAGCCTTATCCAATCTCTCCAAAAGAGCATGGTGTTGAGTTTTTGATGCAAAATCGGCATCTCTGGGTTCGCAGTAATCGGCAATGGGCTGCTCTCCGGATTCGTTCGGAGATTACTCGGGCGATTCATGAGTTTTTCGAAAGCCGAAACTTCATTCGATTTGATGCACCGATTCTCACTCCGAGTGCCTGTGAGGGGACTTCTACTCTTTTTGGGACTCAGTACTTCGATGAGAAGGCCTATCTTTCGCAGTCAGGCCAGCTCTACGGCGAAGTGGGCGCAATGGCATTTGGAAAAATCTACGTTTACGGTCCAACATTTCGGGCTGAAAAGTCTAAAACTCGTAAACATCTCACTGAATTTTGGATGATCGAACCTGAAGTCGCATTTGCAGATCTGAACGATACCATGCTCTTGGGTGAGCAGTTCATTGAGCATATCGTTCAAACTGTTTTGGCGAATCGCGCTCCCGAACTCAAAATCTTAGAGCGAGATCTATCTCAGCTTGAATCCATCAAAGGCCCCTTCCCGCGGATCTCTTACGACGAGGCAGTTCAAATCCTCGAACGTCGCGGCGTTCCACTTGCTTGGGGCGACGACTTTGGCGCACCTCATGAGACGGCATTAGGAGATGAGTTCGGAAAGCCAGTGTTCGTTCATCATATGCCCTCTCAAATTAAAGCCTTCTATTTCAAACAAAGTGACACCGTCGGTGGACCTGGAGTCGAAGGAACCGGACGTTACGCTCTAGGGTGCGATTTGATTGCCCCGTTTGGCTACGGTGAAATTATTGGAGGAGGTCAGCGCGAAGAAGGTGTTGATGTCCTTAGACGTCGAATTGCCGAGCATGGCCTCAAAGAAGAAGACTACTCCTGGTACCTGGATCTGCGCCGGTACGGTTCAGTGCCTCACTCTGGGTTTGGACTGGGGCTTGAGCGGACTGTGGCCTGGCTAACAGGCGTCGAGCACGTGAGAGAAACGATCCCTTTTCCAAGAATGCTCAATACTTTAAGACCATAAGGAAAAACGGTTCAGAATTTCAGTCGCTCAGCCTGACCGCTCCAGTTTCCACTCCGTTCATCTCGCAGAGGGCAACTAGGATTGAGCTCAGTTTGAGCGACGGATTTTCTTGAATCCAAGCACTAGAAATCAGTTGGCTGATTGCCTTCTGAAAATAGGTGCAAAGAGTCTCGCACGTTGGAAACTCTCGGACCTCAGGGGAGACTGCGGCACAATCATTCAGGTACTGCGATTCTAGCTGACTGACGAGTCCTTTAATCTTCTCTCGAAATTCGATGATGTCGATGATTTTGCCATTTTTTGGAGTACCCGATAGAACTATTTCTAGGTTCCATAAGTGAGGGTGCGGTACTTCGTGGCCTGCAAGCGAGTGGGATGCGACAAACTGAAATTTAACGATCAATTCTGTTTTCATCACTCAGCTCTGAGGTTTCCAAATGCAGCAGGCGCCCTGTCCTGGGGATTCCTCAACTCGAAACTCAACGGACTCAATCAGGTCATATCCCGGCTTATTTTGGAGGGCTGAAATGAGACGTCGACAGCACTCGGCTGCGAGAGTCTCTGAGGTGATATTATCCAGGGCTAGGAGGACAACATCTTCCTTGGGGAGGACGTAGTGCTTCACACCCAGCCAGAACTCGATCTGAGCACCGTTCTGCTCGCCGAGTTTAAGATACGGGTTTTGGGTTGGGATGAGAACTCGCTCGTCCCAAGCCTCACAGAGTTCTTCGATCGCTTTTTTTATTTCAGAAAACGGGACGAGTCTTTCAAACTCAATGGCTTTGAGGCCCAAAGTGACCTCGGTCGTATAGTTATGCCCATGGAGGCGTTCAAACGTCCCATCCGGGAAAACGGTTAAATGTGCGGCCGAAAACTTCAGGTATTCTTTACGGATACGGATTTGGTGTCGATAGGAGTTCATTCGCTCTGTTGAATATCAAAAACTAGCCAGACGCGCATTACTAAACTGGTGCGATGAGTTCAACCTGCTCCTATTCGGTCGTGCCAATCGCATGTCGTGCCTGGAGCCCCGCGAACTCATATCTTTTGAGAGTATCAATGGCTGCTCGAAAACCACTTTTTACGATTTCAGACATTTTTTTGGGCGAAAACGTAAAGTGCTCACCAAAGAAAAGGCTCGTATCCTGCGGGTTGGGGTGGATATAGATCGTGTCTACATTCCTTCGTAAATGAAGTTCGGCCTCCATAATTTCACAGATCTTGTGACGGTGAATTTCTGAAATCCCCTCGGCTCGGCAATAGTCTGAAACAGCTTGAACAGCGTTGACTTGAGTCTGTTTATTGTAAATCGTGGCATTAATTTTTTGCTCGATCAAAAGGTAAATCGACTGAATCACGATCGAAGGGAGTCCTCTTTCTGTCAGTGATCCAATTTCTGAGGTCATATGGTAAGGTTGATGGGTGTAGCTTGCGATCACCAAGTCTGCCCCATTGTCGACTGCAACGTGGGTTGATAACGTGTCTCGAATCTCACCATCGATGTAATGGTAGGTGTGTCCCGCTGAGTGTTTAATTGCATGTGGGGCAAAAATTACAGGGAGTGCCATACTTGCCGCACAGGCGTCTGAAATCTGAATGTCGTTATTGTATTGGCAGGTCAGGTCACTGGGTGGGGGTTGGAAGTTATGCTTTCCAAAAATAACTTTTCTGGAATGATTCAGTTGTGTAGCTACAACGAAAAGATCTGCCGAGTAATCGCAAAATGAATTGGATGGCAGGACCTCTTCTCTTAAGTATTGCTCTACTCCTGAAATAGAGAAAATTCCTGAAATCTTGAGCCAGTCCAAATTAAAGAGGCCATCCCAGCTCCCATCAACCCATCCCGTAAAGAGTCTTTGCAATCGACCGATTTGCGAAAGTTGGTCGGTGAGTGAGGGTGCCCGGAGTTTGAAAGCTTTTTGGTAAGTCAGGCGTGGCAGAGACTTAGGGAAGGTATCTCTGGGGTCTGACGAAGTTGCTTTTCGACCAAGAAAAGAATTCACTATATTTTCAAGAGAATAACCAGCGGCCAAGTATGCTGAAATCAAAGAGCCAGCGCTGGATCCAACATAAGTTGAAATTTCGAGCCCGTCTGAGCTTGATGAGTTTTGTACTGGCAATTGAGAGGTCAGACCACCCTTAAATTGAAACCCCTTCTCCTGGAGAGCTAGTGCTACACCCAAGTGGAATGCACCCGCTTTTGTTGCGCCGCCGCTGCAAACAAACGCGACTTTCTTCTTGGGTCCGATTTGAATCAGGGACTCATTTTGCTGGTTTTGGCCCGACATGCGATTTACACTACTTGAATTCAGGAGTTGTGGAAATACAATAAGGTAGGGGGCGGTGAAAATGAGACCATTCTTAGACCAAAACGGAATCTGCATAACTGCGCTAGTGGGTTTTATGTTCTCTTTTGGGATGGCTAATTCAGCTTGGTCCAACGGAGACTTAGACAGGCAATTCCGATTGGAGAGTGTGGGTGCTCTTAGATCGATCGACAATGTAGATGGATTTTTTGCTGACTATGTAACTCACGCATTTGAAAGTTACCTGAGCAGACCTGGCCGATTTGTTTTTGTTGATTTGGTCTCGGTAGACGCCATGATCAGACGCTCTAAGATTCCTTATGAAAAATTGATTTCCGACTCTGAGTTTTTGAGGCAAATTGGGCTCAGTACTCACGCAGATAGTTTAGTTCGTACGCAAATTCAAAAAGCGGGTTCTTCCTATTATTTTACTTTGGAGTGGCTCCGGTCACCCCGGATGGAGGTCTTAGCTGAGGTTCACTTCAGTTTGGATGAGCCGAGGAGTGAGGGAGGGTTTGAGAACGATTTTTTAGCCGAAAAACTTAAAACCCAGCTCTCAAAATTGCTTCACGAGCTTCCATTTTTTGGTCATGTCTCCGGTCGAGATCGAGATTCAGTGACCTTGAACGTGGGTGAGGATGAGGGCATCAAAGAGGGCGATCAAATCGATCTTGCCACGATCGACGAAGTTAAGCGTCATCCACTCATGAATCGTATTGTAGATTGGAAGATGAAGCCGACCGGAAGAGTGGTCGTAGAAAAAGTCGAAGGCGGGATGTCTTTTTGTCGACTGGTATCCCAAGAGTCCGGAGTTGAGGTGGGACGTTTTCAGAAGGTCATCCGAGTTGAGCGCTCTCCAGGGGGTGCAACCGCAGGCCCTTTAGTTTCTGAGTCCGAAGCAGCCCTCGGCTCTGGGAGTTCTACAACTACTTCTCCTCCAAAGCTGGGGTGGGTGGGTGTGAGTTTGCCCGTGGGGTCTTATAGTCGATCGTTGACTGCTGCGAGCGGGAGCGTATCGAATTCGGGAGGGGGATTGTTCTGGGGAGGGCGGGCTGACGCTGAAGTTTGGCTAAGAAGAAACTGGTTCTTCGATCTCAATCTCGGCTATCAGGCCTGGAATTTTACTCAGAACTCTAGCTCGGGCTCTCAAACAGCCGCAAGTGCTTTGGGTGGAGTGCCAGGTACCGCGCTTACTTTTTTGTTCGACGTGGGTTACGCAGTTGAATTTAGTAATAGCTTTTATGGTCCCAAGGGATGGCTTAAATTGGGTTTCAAGTCCAGCCAGTTTCAGCTCCCGACGTCTGTCTCAGAGAATACAGGCCCATTTAATTTGGATTCATTTTTCTTGGGGTTTGGAGCTAATCATAATTTCTCACAGGTTTGGTCAGCCTTTGCGGATTTGAAACTAGGCATCCTCAATTCAGCAAGTCTGGACCAGGTAAGCGCTGCGAGGAGTTCGATCTTTAGCGTACAAGTAGGGGTCAGATACAGTTTAAGTCATCAACTCTCCTTGCGTGCCAGTTTAGAGTACGAGGCGAACGGAGCTGAGCTGTCGAGCGGAACCTCGGTGAGTCAAAAAATGATTACGTTTGCTCCGACTTTTTTGTATATGTTCTAGTCCTCATGCCTCAACGCGAATCAGCTGCTCAACGAATTCAAGAACTCACGGCCCTCATTCATCATCATGATTTTAGATACTATGTTTTGGATGACCCTGAGGTCTCAGACGCAGCCTACGATGCCCTCTTTAGGGAGTTACAGGACCTTGAAAAACAGCATCCAGATTTGAGGCAATCTGACTCACCGAGCCACCGAGTGGGGGGGCAGGCACTGAGTCAATTTACAAAAATCAGCCACCGAGTGCCGATGCTCTCCCTCGCGAATGCATTAACTGAGGAGGAGTTCCAAGAATTTGATCAGCGAGTCCATCGATTCTTGGATCGTCCTGTCGGAGACATTTTAGAGTATTACGTCGAACTCAAGTTCGACGGGCTCTCGGTGAACTTGACCTACGAAAATGGCTCACTTTCTCATGCTGCGACCCGGGGAGATGGCGAAACAGGCGAAGATGTGACCCACAACGTCAGGACCATCCGCAGCGTGCCTTTAAAGTTGCGTACTCAGACACCTCCTCAACTCATTGAGGTTCGCGGAGAGGTGATTCTCCCGATCGAAGATTTTGAAAAGCTCAATCGACAACAGGAGGAGGCCGGACAAAAGACCTTTTCTAACCCCCGTAATGCCGCGGCCGGCTCTCTCAGGCAGCTCGATTCGAACGTTACAGCCTCTCGTCCTCTGACTATCTTTTGTTATGGGATGGGCTACGTAAGTGACCTTAAACTGAAGACCATGGCAGAATACCAGGATCAACTCGCTGAGTGGGGATTTCCCGTCGGTGAGTTTCGACGGGTCTGCCGAGGCGTGAATGAGGTTTTAAAATTTTATCGTGAGATCCAGGAGAGACGATCTGACCTCCCTTTTGAGATTGACGGAATCGTCGTAAAACTCAATCGTCTCATTGAGCTTGATCAAGCGGGTTATATTGCAAGAAGTCCTCGGGGAATGATTGCATTCAAATATCCGCCACGCCAGGAGACCACCGTGATCGAAGATATTGTGGTCCAAGTGGGGCGGACCGGAGCACTCACTCCTGTTGCTCATGTCACCCCAGTGCGGATTGGCGGGGCTATCGTAAAGAGGGCTACTCTCCATAATCAAGATGAGATTGATCGCAAAGACATCCGAATCGGGGACCGAGTTGTGATTCAACGGGCCGGTGATGTCATCCCAGAGGTCGTCAAAGTCATCACTGATGTCAGAACTGGTAGGGAGAAGAAGTTCCAACTCCCTAAAACCTGCCCTGTGTGTGGTTCTCTCGTCGTTCGAAAAGAGGACGAGGCCGTGACTCGCTGCGTGAGTCGCAACTGCATTGCACAGCTCAAAGAGCGAATTCGACACCTCGCAAGTTTAGACGCACTGAATATTGAGGGATTGGGCGACAAAATCGTCGAGCAACTGGTAGATGCCGGTTTGGTGAAAAACTACGCGGACTTGTTCACACTTACTTTTGAACAGATCATCGATCTTGAAGGATTTGCTGAGCGATCCACTCAAAAACTTTTGGACGCCATTCAACGTGCTAAAACCCCAGAGCTAGATCGGTTGATTTATGGCTTGGGGATTCGCCACGTGGGCGAAAAAACCGCAAAATCGCTTGCCCGTCATTTTGGAGAGATTGAAAAGCTCATGGTAGCCAATGAGTCGGACTATGAAAATATTCATGAAGTAGGTGTAGAAATTTCTAAAAGCTTGCTTCACTTCTTGTCCGACCCTCAAACCATAAGAGAACTCCGTCATTTACTCCACCATGTTCACCCCAGAAAACCGAAGGTCCCCCGCGCTGAAGGGGGCTTGAGGCTTTCTGGAAAAACAGTTGTGATTACAGGGACCTTGCCTACTTTATCTCGGAGTGACGCCACCCGGCTCATCGAAGAAAATGGCGGCAAGACCTCCTCAAGCGTCTCTAAGAAGACGACTTTTGTCCTGGCTGGCGAAGAGGCAGGCTCCAAACTCGAGAAAGCTAAGGATTTGGGCGTGGAAGTCTTAAGTGAAGGCCAGTTTTTGAAGCTGATTGAAAATTAGTCGCTTGTTTTCTGTTTGTGATACTTTAACCCCCCTAAAATGTCATAATTTAGGTTATTTTAACCCCCCTAAAATGTCTATTTCATGTTAGCCTGTCGATTATGGAACGTTTAGCTCTATCGGAGCTCAGTCGGTGGTGGAAGTCGAAACCAGGAATGCGCAAGCCGCTGATTCTCCGAGGTGCGCGCCAGGTAGGGAAGTCGTTTTTGGTGCGAGACTTTTGTGCTCGACAGGGCATTCAATGCCTTGAGCTGAACTTTGAGCGGGAGCCGAGCCTTCGAAAATTGTTTCTTGAGGGGCACAACTCAAAAACGGTCTCGCTTTTAGCAACTCATTTTGGAAGGGCGCTAGATCCAGGAACAGTGCTCTTTTTAGATGAAATCCAAGCTGCCCCAGAGATCTTTGCGCGTCTACGGTACTTTTTCGAAGACACACCCGGAATTGCTGTAGTAGCCGCAGGCTCATTGCTTGAGTTTGCTCTTGCTGAGGCTTACTACAGCGTGCCGGTGGGGCGAGTAGAGTACCTCTATTTGGGGCCATTAGTGTTCGAAGAGTATTTAGGGGCTCTTGGGGAGTCGGCACTTCTTAATCTTTTGAGAGAATGGAATCCTGACTTGCCAGAGACGTGGATTCCAGAAGTTTTTCATCAGAAACTGGGTTCGTACGTCCGTGACTTTAGTTTGGTGGGTGGCATGCCTGAGGCGATTAATGCGTTTCTGCCTTCACGTGATTTTCTGCGAACGGCTCAAGTTCAGCGGAGTTTATTGGATACCTATAAGAATGATTTTGCAAAGTATCGAAGGAGAACTCCCATTGAAAGACTGGATCGGGTTTTTGGTGCAATTCCGTCACAAATAGGTAAGAAATGGGTTCACGCGCGAGTGAGTCAGCATGAAAGAGCAGCTGCGGTTCAGAGTACTTTAGATCTTCTCTGTATGGCCAAGGTTGCACACTGTGTTTTTCATACTTCTGGAAATGGTGTTCCGCTAGCAGCCGAAAAAAAGGATCAAATTTTCAAATTAGTGTTTCTTGACGTGGGCTTGGCTGGGAACCAACTCGGGCTTCGAGCCGTCGATGTGCTGGACTTGCAGACTTTCGCCAGGGTAAATGAGGGTGCCCTTGCAGAGCAGTGGATCGGTCAGCATCTTTTAGAGATTCGAGCATTTTCGGAAAATCCTGAACTCTTTTATTGGGTTAGAGAAAAAGCTGGCTCGATGGCTGAAGTGGACTATCTTTTTACCTGCGGTCCCAGGGTCATTCCTGTCGAGGTGAAATCAGGTCCAACCTCGAGAGCCAAGTCACTTCAAGTCTTCCTTGATGAGAAGAAAAATCCCAAATTTGGTGTGCTCTTTTCTCCTAGAGTTGCCCGCTGGTTACCTCAGTTGAGGGTTTTGGAATTGCCGTTTTACTTGGTAGGACAGCTGAGTAGAATTTGTAGCTACCTAGATTCTCGATGAATTTCTTTGTGTTTGCACTACGCCGAAAAAAGACTCTTTAACTCCTCAATTCGTGAAATGAGGAAAAGATCAATTTTTTTGGCCTGCTGGTCCCGATTGAGTCTTTCAAGCAATGCTTTGGGGGTGCTCTTAGGGAGGACAATCGTCTTAAACCCCTGTCGCGCAGCCTCTTCGACTCGAGAGTCCGACTGTGATACCCGGCGCACTTCGCCAGTGAGTCCAAGTTCGCCGATGAAGACACTTCCTAACGGGAGTTTTTTATCCTGGGAGCTCGACCAAATCGCAGCAGCGGCGGCGAGATCAGAGGCGGGCTCGTTGAGCTTAAGTCCACCCGCAACATTGAAAAACAGATCTTGCTCAGCAAGAGGAAGTTTCATGTGTTTTTCTAAGATTGCTGCGATGAGTGAAATTCGAGCCGAGTCAATCCCGACCGATGTGCGGCGAGGTACGGCCAGTCCCGAAGGGGTGACCAGAGCCTGGAGTTCAACTAAGAGGGGGCGAGTTCCCTCTAACAGAGCAGCGATTGAAGTGCCGGCAATGGATTCGGTTCGCTCGCTGAGAAATAAAGAAGAAGGGTTGGTGACTTCCTTCAGTCCTTCTCCGACCATCTCAAAGACGCCTAGTTCATGTGTGCTGCCGAAGCGATTTTTTACAGTCCTTAAAAGTCGATAAGACTGGCCGCCTTCGCCTTCAAAATAAAGGACGGTATCCACCATGTGCTCGACCGTTTTCGGGCCGGCAATGTTGCCTTCTTTCGTGACGTGACCGACTAAGCAAATTGCGATTCCAGCAGTCTTGGCCAAAGTCATCAGTCTTGCCGTGACTTCGCGGACCTGACTGACACTCCCCTGTGCAGATTGAACATAGGCCGTCGAGAATGTCTGGAGTGAATCCATCACGATGATCTGAGGAGCGAGTTGTTGAATCGAGGCAAACACCTTTTCGAGCTGAGTCTCTGCTCCTAAAAAGATCTGTCCGTGTCCTTGGATGCCCAGACGGTGCGCGCGACCCCGAATTTGATCGATGGACTCTTCACCGCTGACATAAAATACCTTGATCCCTGGATTTTGATCACAAACCCCTTTGGCCATTTGTAAAAGTAAAGTGCTCTTACCAATCCCTGGATCCCCGCCGAGAAGGGTGAAGCCGTCAGTGACGAGACCGCCCCCTAGGACTCGGTTGAGTTCTGAAATCCCTGTAGAATATCGGGACAAAGTTTTTTGAGGTGTCGGAGAGCCATCCTCCTGTGTTGTGGGGGGGGTGAGCTCGACCCATCCATCAGAGAGATTTTCGGATTGATTCCTGGAGGATTTAAACTGCTCTCGAACATCAGCTAATGTGGTGCCGTCGGTCGGTGCAACGGGGGTGTCTTCGATGAATGAATTCCATTCGTCACAAGAGGGGCACTTGCCAAGCCATTTTGCGATCACGTAGTCGCAGTTCTGGCACTTGTATTGCGTCTTAGGCTTTGCCACGGTACATCACTCGGCCAACAGCATCATGCCAGCGTTTCAAGGTTTGCTCGCGGTCTTGCGAGGACATTTGGGGCTTAAAAAGCCGATCTTGCTTCCAGGTGTTTTCAATATCAGCCAAGTCAGTCCAGATGCCTGCGCCCAAACCCGCCGCAAAAATGGCGCCTAAGCTGGTGGTTTCTAAATATTTGGGTCGTCTGAGTTCCACTCCCAGGATATCGGACTGGAACTGCATGAGTAGATTATTCGCAGATGCACCCCCATCCACATTCATGGATGAAAGGGGCTTGCCCAAATCTTTTTCCATCGCAGTAATAATATCAGCAGTTTGAAACGCGATGCCCTCCAAAACGGCTCGAGCAATATGGCCTTGATGGGTTCCTCGGGTAATTCCCGTCATGAGCCCAGTTGCGGTGGGGTCCCAATAAGGAGCCCCTAGTCCCGTGAGCGCAGGGACGAACACCACTCCTTCACTCGAGGGAACTGAGCTGGCCAGGGCTTCAATCTCAGAGGAGTCACGAATGAACTTCAGGCCGTCTCTTACCCATTGAACAGCGGCACCGGCGACAAAGACGCTGCCTTCAAGTGCGTAAGTGTAATGATCAGCACTCAACGCCCACGCAACGGTGGTGATGAGGCGATGATTACTGAAGGCAGGTTTCTTACCTGTGTTCATGAGTAAGAATGCACCGGTTCCATAGGTACACTTTGCGGTGCCTTCCTTCACGCAGGCTTGTCCCAGAAGAGCAGCTTGCTGGTCACCCAGAACGCCAGTGATCGGGATTCCGTCAGGAAGCTCGGGAAAGCCCCGAGTTACAGCGAACGTTCCGGTGGATGGGCAAACCTCGGGCCAAATTTCTAAGGGAACGTCCAAGGCTTTGCAGAGGTCTGCGTCAAAGCGTTTTAGGAGCAGGTCAAAGCACAGTGTTCGCGACGCGTTGCTAGGCTCTGTAGAGTGAACTGCGCCTCCTGATAGCCGGGCCATGAGAAAACTATCTACAGTACCTGCAGCCAGTCGTCCCGCCTGATAGGCTGCTTTTACGTCGGACCAATTTTTGAGAGCCCAAGACGCTTTTGTTCCTGAAAAATATGGGTCGACCAGTAATCCCGTGCGCTTTTGGAAAAAGGGTTCCAGGCCGCGAGCCTTGAGGGTTTCACAGAACTCTGCAGTTCGGCGGTCCTGCCAGACGATGGCTCTGCCTAAGGGCTCCAAAGTTTGGTTGTCCCAGAAGCAAAGGGTTTCTCTTTGGTTGGTGATCCCAATAGCTAGGATCTTCTTTGGATTGACGTGCTTGGTGACTTCCCGGATGGTTTGGAGGACTGTCGTAAATATGTCTTCCAGATCATGCTCCACCCAGCCTGGCTTGGGGAAGTGTTGCTCAAATTCAACCCCTGCTTCGGCGACCCGATTTAGGTCGGTATCCATGAGGAGAGCTGTGGTTCCGGTGGTGCCTTGGTCGACTGCGAGAATGTATTCCATACCTGATTTAAGGGAATACATTTCCTGAGAGTTTCAAGCAAATGCTTTTAAGACTAGATTTTGGCTTTGAGAGCTTGGATCATTTTGGCTTCATCGAGTACGGTTCCATTGGTCCGAGTGATGGAATCATTGAGCTTCCGAGTGACTTCGAATGCAGCGTTGTAATCGGTCAGCATTTTGTCCATTTGGCTGGATGTTCTCTCTCCCAGGTCTTTCAGGGCAGCCGTGACCTCGCGGAGGTGTTCGATGTTGTCAGTGGGCTGGAGCGAGATCAGTTCTAGATCATCAACGGCCTTGTTGAGGGCCTTGAGGGTCTCCACGCTCTTGATAAGTTCGACCTTCGACTTTTTGACGATCTCGATGAGATTTTTAGCTTCCTGAGTCATCGATTTGATTGCCAGTCCGAGGTTCACGAGAGTCTTTTTAGCGTCTCGAATCCATTCCGACACGAGACCTTTCCAGTGGCTGATCTCAGAAAGAGCCGCTGGTTCTGCTGGTTTTTCAGGAGCTGCGGGAACGACTGGGACGGGCTCTAAAACTGGGATTGCAGTGGGCGCTGGCTTCGGAATCGCTGTTGCGTGGGGGTGGAGGATCTCATCGAGCCACTCTTCTTCGTGTCCTGAGAGCTTTTCTAATCGATTAATTTCTTCTGCAGTGGAGGTTTCGTTTAGGGTGAGTAGGGCGAGTAAGCTGCCGTAAATCATCAAAAAGATCAGGAATACTAAAAAGTCATTGAGCCAGATGGACCGACTTCCTAAAAATCCGATGGGGTCCGAGTGGACGAGTAACTGGATTCCCTGCCCATTTTCAAAGTTCAGGACCTTGGAGTAGTAAAATTCTCCCTTGCGAGGGTCCAGGCTGAAGTTCTCTGGGTGAGAGCTCGCGTGGGAGTCGTAGTAGGGCTTGATCCAAAGCGGACGAGTTTCATCCCCTACCATGAGGTACTTCACCGCCCAGGAGATTGGATCAGATTCATTCTTTTCGCGGGCGTAGAGCCGCAGAGCCTCGACTTGCTGAGTGACTTGATGGGACCACTGAAGCAGCGCTTCCACTCGACGATTTTCGGCAGTGAGGGTATCATAGGCAAACCAGGTGGCCGTGAGAGCGATGCTGGCAAAAAAAGAGAATGATTTTTTGAGGAGGCGGTGAGTACTCACTCTTCTTTCTTCGGCAAGACTGCTGATTTATTTAGAAAAACTGAGTTTTTTCTCAAAAAAATGATAGGCCGCAGTTGCTGCCAAGCGAGAAGTCTGATCATCTCGGTCGTGTTCTGGATTGAGCTCAAAAATTCCGAGTGAAATGCACTTCTTTTCGCTGCCAGCAATTTCTGCCATTTCAATCATCTCACTCGCAGTAAATCCTTCGGCTTGGGGCGCAGAAACTCCAGGTGCAAAAGCAGATGCTGCGGCGTCGAGATCCATGCTGATCACAATTCGATCTGAAGTTTTTGCGAGCAATTTGAGTGCTTGGCGAAATTTTGGAATGGCGCGTCCAGAGCGGAGCAAATTGAACGGAACAACCCTGATTTTTTTCGATCGGGCGTATTGCCATAAAGCGGGTGCATTGCAGTGGGATTGGATTCCAAATTCTATAAATCTCTTTGGGTCAAGTATTCCATTTTCAATGGCTAGGTAAAAGGGAGAGCCACTCGTGACTTTCGGATGAGGCGGGCGCAGATCAAAGTGAGCGTCAATATTCAGGCATCCTAGGCGAATCGGCTTCTTCTGATTGGAGAGCGACTCACTGATCCCCCAAAGCTGTGAGAAACCGTGGTCATGTCCCCCTCCCACAATCACTGAGATCGTCTCATGGCTATGGCACTCTCGGATACGGTCTGCAGCAAGGCGGTGATTCACCTCAGCTTCGGGGGTGAGTCCTTCGACGTCCCCGAGATCGGTCACAAAGTCTTTGATCGAAAAAGGTCCTGAGAGCTTACCAAGGGCCTTCCTAAAAGCGCGAGGTCCTTCTTTTGCTCCAAGCCTTCCGATAACGGCCTGATGATCTGGAATTCCAAGTAGGCAAAATTTGCTTCGTGTCAGCATTTCTTTTAGAATGATTCTTACTTGGAATCTAAAAAAATGGAAAACAATACTGAAAAAAAATGGTTCGTATATGTCAAAGATCATCATGAGGGTCCTCATAGCCTATTGGAAATTCAGGAGAAACTGATTCAGGGCCGAGTTGAGTCCGAAGGATTTGTCTGGAGCGAGGGGATGGAGGAGTGGCAGCGGATGACCGATGTCTCGGCCTTTCAGCCTCTTCTGAAAAATAAGCCCCTGGGACTAGGAATTCAGCCAAAAACTTGGGAGCCCGACCCATTGTCTGAGGCAAAAGCACCAGATCTAAAGTCGCCCTCAAAAGAAGATCCAACCGAGGGTGAACCAAGTCCGGCTCCCTCGACGCGATCTCGCTTACTGATGCGCGGAGGAATCACCCTAGCGCTCTTGACGGGTTTAGTGGGTGCGTCTCGTCTGGGATATCTTGATCCTCTCGTCGAGTTGCCTGTAGTTCAAAGATTGACAGACCAGATGAGTCAGTGGACACGACCTATTTTGTTGAAGGCAGTTGAGACTCTGCCATTCACGGAGTCCTGGATTTCACCTATTCCTCGTTTGGATGATGTGAGTCCCGATGATTTCGAGGAGTTGAAGCGAGCCGCACGGGCGAGCCTAAAGAAGCATGGGCCACAGTTTGCCATCGGACTTTCAAGAAGTCATCCCGGTGCACCTTCATTTTATGTGACCACTAACGCGGGGGAGGGATTCAAGTTTCGGATTTTTGTAGTCGGAATTCCTGACACCCTCTTGAATCAGCTCTCATTCATTTCCGAAACAGAGAGTGTCGTAACTCAGGCGCTCGGGAAAACTGACGCAATTCGATATGCGGATGGGCGTGTGATTCCTCGAGGAGAGTACAGGGTGGTTTTGACAGCGGCGGAGGATCAGCCGGCAGCAGTCAAGGCTGCCTTGAAATCCGCTCCTTTGATCCCCTCTGACTCCATCCATGAGCTCACGAAGTCAACCCAGGTCCTTGCTGTGAAAAGTTATTTCTTAGCTGGGAATAAGGATCGGTCCTACCAAGAGCGGCTCAAAGACTTTCATGAAAAACTGAGAGCTCGAGCTTCGAGCGAGATGACTGAGGCCAAGCAATTCATGATCACACTTTCGAGTCAATTTGATCTGACTCAAGATAAATTTACTCAGCTCGGTAAAGCCAAGCCAACACCTCAGCAACGAAAACAATGGGAAAAATTCCACAATGAATGGTCTAAAATGCAAGGAGAGCTGGATCAAATTTTTCAAAAATGGAGCCCTGAATCGCTCAAAAATGAGTACTTTTACGGCGAATTTTTTCAGCTACTTCAGAGCCTCGGTCACTCAGTGAGTCAGGTCCACGGCTTGCAGCATGGGTATTTTACGGGGGTTCAAGGTCTTAAGGATGTCCACACCACGGTTAAAGCGGAGTCCATTGAGACGGTTCGACTCCTTGAACTCATTAAGGGAAAAGTTGAAAGAGCTGAAAAACTGCCTCCAACGCCATCTGGAATGCCACAAAGGGAGGTCTGGTGAGTTACGATGCATTGGATCGACGAAAGCACCTACGCAGACCTATCCTGGATACATTCTCCTTCTTTGCTGTGATCCCAAGCAAGGGATCTCATCAAGTTAAGATTCATGATCTAAGCGAGGGGGGAGTTGGCTTTGACTTTGACGTGGAGGGAGAGAATCAGGCGTTTTCTCCCCTTCATACGGGAGACGTATTGGATCTGAGACTCTTTCTGAATCAGTCGCTCTCCATTCCGATCAAAGTTAGGATCGCCGTGATTCGAACTGGTGAAGGTCATCGCCGTGTGGGAGGTGAGTGGGCTGATCAAACTTCAGCTGGGTATCAGGCCCTTTTAGCCTTCCTAAATCTGATCGATGAACTTCAGAGGCTTGGGATCTCAATCAGCACTAAGTAGTCGGCAAAAATTGCCTATTTAGGGCCCTTAAATTGCTTCCGATAGAGCTTTTGGAGGATCTGACCATGAGCCAAAAGTTCACTGTTATGAATGGAAGCGATCAAGACGAAACCCACGCGGTCATTGATATTAACCAAGTTCGCGAACAGCGGGCGTTGGAAAAGAAAAGACGCGCTGAGCGAGTTTTTTTTAAGAACATTCTTAATGTATTTTCAGAAAAAAGCGATTCATCGATGATCTCGCTTGAAATCATCGACGTCAGCGAAGAAGGCTGCTCGTTTCAGATTGAGCCTGAAGCTACTGGTACTTGGCCAAGTAAGTCGGATGAAATCCCGATCAAATTCTATTTTAGCGCAGATTTCTACTTTGAAGTTCAAGTTAAAATCGTAAATGCGAGTATCTCAATTGATGGGCGAAAAAAGATGATGAGGTTTGGCTGCCTGGTGAACCAAAATCACAAATCTTACCCAGCGTACCAGCAATTTGTCCGATTCCTAAAGGTTTACGCAGAGCATTCCAGCGAAGAATCAACATCTAAAAAGGGAGCCTCAATCTAATTCGCTCAAAAGGATTCGAGCGGCAACTTCTGCCTCTTCAGTAAATCGGCGCCAATCCGATAGGATTTTATACGGAGGAAAAAATGAATATGAAGAACACAAGGAATGTGAATCGGAACGAAGGTAAGAAAAGCCAAAATGGTGATCAAACCGTTGAGGTGCTTTATCAAAAAATGGGTGATCGTTGGTTTGCCTTTT
>CANHSO010000045.1 GCA_947463705.1 Bacteriovoracaceae bacterium | reverse complement strand
TAAGATTTTCTTCATGAACCTCTCGTCTCCATCTTATCTGGTGTTAGCCGTGCTTGATCAATCCGTCAAGGTATGCCAGGTTTTATCGAAAAGATTTGTTTGATTTACTGGAGACGGAGATTGGCAAAATATTCAAGGACTTTTAAAACCCGCCGCTGGATTGCCTCGTCACTTTTGATTCTTTTACTTTCATTCGGAATTTATCTTGGCTCACTTTACCATCAGCTCACGGATGCGTTCGATCGAAAGGACCAATCATTTCCGACTCGCATCTATTCGGACGTAACCCGAATCTCCCTGGGACAATACGCCTCTGTGATCGAAAACCGACTGAAAACTCTCGGTTATCATTTTATAAAAAAAGAGAGTTCCATTTCCTTCAAACTCCACACAATCGATTATCCAAATTATCTGATCCCGGCTCATGATCCTCAGCCTGAGACATCGGACGTTGTTCTCCGATTTGAGGAAGTCCAACCTCACTCGCTCAAATCCATTCAAATCGGGTCGATGGCTCTGGACCACTTTTTCTTAGAGCCGGAACTTGTGGCCACCCTGACACAAGGTGGAACGGATAAGCCAGAATTGCGAACTTTTCTGAGTTTTGACCAAATTCCTGCTCCGATCTGGAAAGCAATTATCGCTATCGAAGACCAGCATTTTCTCGACCACAAGGGCCTAGAACCGAGGGCGATTGCGAGGGCAATTTGGGTTAATTTACGGACACGATCACTTGCTCAAGGAGGGAGCACGATCACCCAGCAGCTTGTAAAAAATCTGATGTCTCGCAGAACAAAAAACCTTTTTCGCAAGGCCAACGAGCTCTTCTTATCGCTTTTACTTGAGCTCAGGTTCGACAAGGAAACGATTCTTGAGCGTTACTTAAATGAAGTTTACCTGGGACAGGTGGGACACCTCGAGGTCCATGGAGTAGCTGAGGGTGCAGAGCATTTTTTTGGTAAAAAAATCGAAGACCTCAATCTTGCAGAAATCTCCCTCTTAGCAGGACTCATTCGTGGGCCCGGATTCTATTCGCCTTACAGGTTTTACAAACGAGCAATTGAGCGACAACAATTAGTCTTAAGAAAGATGGTTGAAACTGACCTGATTGCAGAGGACGAAGCTAAAGCTGCTTTGAAGATGCCAATCCGATTAGCTCCACCTCAAACTGTGGTCACCAAGGCACCATTTTTTACTGACTTTGTGAAGGCCGAGCTCTTTAAAATTCTTAAGATTAAAGCAGGAGATTTTAATACCTTACAGACCGGTTTTAAAATTTATACGACGTTAGATACCCGCCTCAATGACCTGGCTCAACGCTCGGTCACAGACGGAATTGCGCGCCTTGAAAAGCAATTTAAAGTTAAACCAACGAAGGAAAACTCCAGAGGACTCGAAGGAGCCCTCATTTCTGTCGAGCAGGAGTCCGGTTACATCAGAACTCTGATTGGAGGCCGAAGCTATGCCGAAAGTAACTTCAATCGCATTCTCAACATGAGGCGCCAAGTCGGTTCGACCTTCAAGCCCGTAGTCTACTTGACTGCATTTGAAAAAGGTAAAGACTCCGAGGGCATCCCTTATAGCCCGGGGCGCCCATTCGAAGACGCCCCGTGGACGTGGACTTACGATCGGGGACAAAAAACCTGGTCTCCTCGCAATTACGAAAATGAATCCTTAGGTTGGATTTCCCTTCGAACCGCTTTAACTCAGTCAATCAACACAGTCGCGTCAAAGCTTGCCTATTCTGTCGGCCTAGACGAGGTCATTACTACAGCCAAGAAGCTTGGAGTTGAGTCACCTTTATTCAGCTTTCCATCGCTCTCTCTTGGAGTAGCAGAATTGTCTCCGATTGAGCTGGCTCGAGTGTACGCAACCCTCGCTAATCGTGGAAATCGGCAAGAACTGGTTGCGATTCGTGCAATCACCCGTGAAGATGGCACACCAGATTGGATTTTCGCACCCACCTCGACCCAAGTTCTAGATCCGGCTGCAATTGATCTTCTCACCGACTGCCTCCAAGACGTCATCAATTTTGGAACAGCCAAATCCGCGCGAAAGATGGGATTGACGCAACCTGCAGCAGGAAAAACAGGGACAACCAATCACCATCGAGATGCCTGGTTTGCTGGGTACACGCCTAGCCTCACCACTGTGGTCTGGGTTGGAATGGATCAATCCGCAGAAAAAGGAACCCCGCCGCCACTCACAGGCGCCAACTCAGCACTCCCCATCTGGGTGTCGCTCATGAGGCAAGGCCAACTTGGGCAGCCAGATCAGAGCTTTCCAGAGAGTCCCCAACTCATTCGCGTCGCCATCGACACGCACACAGGCCAAGCTGCCGCACGGGGTTGCCCAGCCTCTCAAGTAGTGCTAGAGACCTTTATTCGAGGGCAAGAGCCTCTGAAGGAGACCTGCGAACCTCATTGGCCAGCCATGGCAAAACAGCTTCCGGAGATGAACCATGCTCAATGAGAAACACTATTATCGCATTAAAATTCTCGAGGAGTATCTCGATACCTTTGGTCACCTCAATCATTCCAATTACTTAGTCCTCTTCGAGCAAGCCAGGTGGGAATGGATCACTGAAAAAGGGTACGGCCTCCAGAAGGTTCAGGAAACACAAATCGGGCCAGTCATTCTCGAGTTACAAGTCCAGTACCGCAAGGAACTGAAAGCACGCCAAGAGGTGATCATCGAAAGCTATGTTGCTCACCACGAACGACTTTTCACCCAGATCCACCAAGAAATGAAGAGCGAAAACGGAGCAGTTTACTCCATCATCAACCTGAAGTTCGGTTGCTTTGACCTCAAACGGAGAAAGCTGATCACCCCAACCCCTGAATGGAAGGCTGCTCTAGGCATATCGGAGACTTGAGAGCGGTGTTTTTTATTTGACCTTTAGGCTCAGGTTAGGTAACTGTGCGGGAAATTATTTTCTGCAGAGGAGCACTTTCGCCATGAGTTCAATGGGCCCTATTTCAAAGTTTATTAAACACCATTATCGCCATTTCAATGCTGCAGCCCTCGTGGATGCTGCCGAAGGCTACAAAGCGCACATCGACCAAGGCGGCAAAATGATGGTCACCCTTGCGGGCGCCATGAGCACCGCCGAGCTGGGCCTTACTTTGGCCGAAATGATTCGCCAAGACAAAATTCACCTCATTAGCTGCACTGGCGCTAACCTTGAAGAAGATATCTTTAACCTCGTCGCTCACGATCATTACGAGCGAGTTCCTCATTACCGACAGCTCACTCCTGCTGATGAGCAAGCTCTTTTAGAGCGCCACATGAATCGCGTCACAGACACCTGCATCCCTGAGGCTGAAGCCATGCGCAGGATTGAGTCTGTGATGCTCGACCAATGGACTAACGCCGATCAATCTGGCGAGCGCTACTTTCCTCATGAGTTCTTCTATCGTGCAATCCGAAGCGGCAAACTCAAGCAATTTTATCAGATCGACCCTAAGGATAGCTGGATGGTCGCAGCAGCTGAAAAAAACCTTCCGATCATTGTGCCAGGCTGGGAAGACGCCACTCTCGGTAACATGTACGCCGCTGCTTGCATGCGTGGAGATGTGAAGAACATCCACACCGTTCGCACCGGGATCGAGTACATGGTTCAAATGGCTGAATTCTATCAATCGGCAACCCAGAGCGCTTCCCTCGGAATGTTCCAAATTGGTGGCGGGATTGCTGGGGACTTCCCCATCTGTGTCGTACCGATGCTCCATCAAGATATGGGTATCGAAGCCAAGCTCTGGAGCTATTTTGCCCAGATCAGTGACTCCACGACCAGCTACGGCTCGTACTCTGGCGCAGTCCCGAACGAAAAAATCACTTGGGGCAAGCTCGGGATCGATACCCCTAAATTCATCGTTGAGTCAGACGCTACCATCGTAGCGCCTTTGATTTTCAGCTATGTGCTGAATCAATAACCAGGCCAACACCCTTGAAGTAAGCAATTAGGATCTCCACCCGACTCTTGGTAACATCGGTCGAGTGCGAGGTCCTCAATTTGCTCAATCTTTTCCTGATAGGCCCACCCGGGCAACTCATTCACCATCACTGGATAAGCGTTTCCACGAGAGTCCAGAGCGGCACACGTCACCGAAGTCAAACGATACCAATCAAAATAAAATGCGGGCCTAGCGAAGTAGGGATGTGTCCAGTGCTGCCAAGGAGAATACCCCCAGCGAACCGGACGGGGATAAGAACCCCAGCCTGGGAGAGGGCCGTAACCGGGCGCTGGACCCCAACCTGGGCGAGGACCGTATCCGGGCGCTGGACCCCAGCCTGGACGAGGACCGTATCCGGGCGCTGGACCCCAGCCTGGACGAGGACCATAACCGGGTGCTGGACCCCAACCTGGGCGCGGGCCAGAGCCTGGCTGCGCCGGAACGAAAGGTGCCGGGCGTGGACCCATTTCACCACCCCTAGCGTGAGCCGTAAACGGCAGTGGATTTGAGTCAGCCGAAAGCTGTGTCTCGCTGAGGCGATCGCCGGAGTGATGATCGCCTTCGTTTATTGCATCGTAGTCATTTGCCGCCACCATTTTCACATTCAAAAGGAGCGGAAAGATCAGGAGCGTTTTCATGAAGTTCATTGGCTTTTTCCTCCTAGAAGCAGACTTGTTGCCCGCTTGATTCCAGAACGATGCCAATCCGAATGAACTCAGTCAATTCTAATGTTAATACGATCTACCTAATCTCAGACGATCTTAACGAACCAGTCCCGCTCTCCACGAATTCGGGGCAAGGCTTTGCCGTTTGGGCGCGCCTTTCCGACACCTAACACCATCACTGTGTCTGCATCGCGCGGGAGGTTCAGTAACTTTTTAAGCCGACACGGATCAAACCCTTCCATTGGACAGGAGTCGTAACCTTCAGACTGAAACGCAAGCATGAGAGTCTGACAAGCTAGGGATGTCGACTTGATCGCCCAGACTTTCATATCAGCCTCATTCACTGGGCCGCGCATCGTCGGCTGCTTAAGTCCTTTGAAAAAGAAATACCCCCGCTTCAGCCAACCTCCCAGACCCACCGAGTAAAGCTTTGGGGCGAGTTGACTGTAATAATCAAATGCCGCATCGGGCACATGAAATCCCTCAGACTTTATTTTTTTGAGCTGCTCAAGAGTATTGAGTCGAACTCGATCCCACGCTTTGGTTCGAGCAACACAGACGATCAACTCACCCGCAGTCTTCGCAGCAGGCTGGGAAAAGCAGATTTTGACCAATTCCTCTCGAATTTGAGGGGTGCGCACCCAATGAAACTCCCAGGGCTGCATATTGGATGAACTTGCGGATTTCATAGCCATGTCCAAACATCGCTGAACCACGTCCTCAGGGACAGGCTGACCATCAAAAAGACGAACACTGTGACGGTTTTCAACGACTTGAGCAAAATCTAGCATAGCGAATCCTTTTTTCTGAGTGTGCATGAAATCTCAAAACGAGTATCGCAGCTTTGTCTGAGACTCGCAATAGCCGCCCGAGCGTGTTAGTGATTGATCCATTACGGGAGAAACAAAGTATGAGTCAATGGAAAGTCTACGAATATGCCAAATGCAGCACATGCAAAAAAGCGCTCGACTACCTCGACCGAAAAAAGATCAAGTACTCCAAGCTCCCCATTGCAGATCAACCACCTACCGAGACAGAACTCCGAGAGATGCTGGGCTACCTGGGAGGCAACATCAAAAAACTCTTCAACACCTCAGGCATTCAATATCGCGAACTCGGGATGAGTGAAAAATTGAAGACCCTGAGCGAAGCCGAAGCCCTCCGGCTCTTAAGCAAAAATGGTAAGTTAGTAAAAAGGCCCTTTTTGCTCGGAGATGGCAAAGGAACAGTCGGGTTCAAGGAAGATGAGTGGGCAAGACTATTAAAGTAATTCAATTCACTTAACTTTTGTGAGCCTACCGGGATTTTACTGGCTCAACACCTGCTGGTAAACCTGATGCACCGCATTAAAAAGATTTACGCTTGCGGGATTTAGGCCGGAAACGGGATCGAAAGTACTGATTGGTAGTTCTGTAGAACCTGCAGCAGTGGCTGCACCTGTACCAAGTGAGGCCGCTTCAGACGAGGCGCTCGGAGCTGGAACATTTGCGAAGGTCGGACTGCCCCGACCTGCATGTTGCCAGACCAAATTTAGGTATTGATTCGACCTGATCGCACTCCCAGCGCCGGCAGCAATATTCCATTGCGTGATGCAGCCGGTCGGCCGACACCTGCAATCCGCTGTAGTCTTTAATAGCGTATAACTCGGAGAGTCACAACAGGCTTGGACTCGAGTCACCTCGGAACCAGGAATCTGTGGCGTGCCGTCGCCGTTACCTGGATACAACTTCCCCACGCAAGTCATCACCGGTTGATAAAATGGTTGCGAACTCCAGTTGGGCACACCGTCGGCAAAAATGTTACTACAGGCTCTTATCTCCCCTAAAAACGCGAATTGAAAGACAAGAGGGAGGACGAATATAAAAAAAATGCCCCTCATGGTCCACTCCCAAACCCCAGGCCAAAATAATAATTCGTCGAAATACCCAACGTCCTGAGTGCCTGATTGACTGAGTTAATAAGTTCAGTTGCCGCCCGAGAGCGAAAAGCCGAATTAGCCTGACCTGAGGCACGATATTTCATCAGATCCCTACGAAGGGGACCCAACCTAGGATCGTTGTAGGCACTCTCAGTGCAAGGGACTATGGCTGCAGCGGCGAGACCCAGGGATATAGCGCCGATACTTACACATCCTGCAATGGCCGACGCCCGTGCCGGGCTTCCAGCTGCCTCAGTCGCCACACTTTCCTTATTGCTACATGCCTGGGAATAATTCTGCCCCACCTGATTAGCGGCTTGAACTTCCGAGGAGATTTGTTCAATGACCTGACTCATTTGAGTAGCAAACTGACTTCTCAGATCATCGGCTCGAGCTATCACCTCACACTGCGCTAGCTGGGCGTAAAGAATCTCTAGCTGCCTTCCAGCCAGATTGAGATAGCACAAGCTGGACATTGGCAAGGATGTCTCTCCTAAAGCACCCGCCGAGCTCCTGGTGGCGATGGCATTCGTGGGTCTACAAGTGGTTTTATCCCACTGAGTGACGTCAGGCATAGCGAACCCAGGCGTATCAGTCATGCCATCAGACAGAATTTTAGAAAACTTTAGAAGTGCCAAATAATCCTGAGCTAACGCTTGGCATCCAGTGGACTGAATGGTGAGGATATGAGCTGGGGAGTTTAGCTCGCCCAGCACCTCATGAAGCTGGGTCTTAACTGCCATCACCCAAGCACCTAAAATCTGGCTATCTACCCACTGAATCGCATCTCCAGCACCGGTCGTGCCTGTCGGAGACGGAAGTACGTCCGGTCGACCACAAGTCTGCCCCAGATGATTCGAGGCAAAGCCCCCTCCAGAAGCGCTGCCCTCTTGATCAAGAATGCTACAGACAATCCTCGGATTCGTCCCATCCAGACTGGTACTTGTTCCGCTCTCGCAACTCTCAGCCCGGTTCACGTCAATGACACGCCCCTTGTAATAGCAATCTACAACCCGGGCGATGTTCTCCTTAATTACAACATCAATTGGTCTTGATGAACCTGTAGAGTTAAAAAGCACATCACAGCTAGCGAGGCCCTTCTTATTAGAACTTGTAATTGCCGTAAGTGGAGAAATTCCAGAAGCAGTTCCAGAGGAAATCACGCACGGAGCGGGAACAGCAGCAACTGTAGAACCAAAGTCCAGAGCATTTCCAACGAAATAGAGTAAAGGGGTTCCTTGCCCTGCTTGGAACGCAACTTGAGAAAACGGCCCCCCCACCGTTTCAAAAAGACTGCCTGGGGATGGCGAGGCAGCAGGAGCAGCCAAAACCACTGAACCTAAAACCAGTGAAGATAATGCACTGAAGAAGAGCAGACGGACAAAACTCCTGAATAACCCCATAAAAAAGATTATATAACAAATATATAAGATTTAAAATATTTTCTAATTTAGTTTAATATAAACGATGTAGATTATTATAAAATATCCACTTAAAATGGGATCATATGCAATATAACCAAAAGGGATTTTTAATTCCAAAACAAATTTGCAAATTTATGATGACTTGGCTTACCTTAACATCACCCTGCTTTTGTAATGAAGTTGACTCAGCTCAACAAGAACATGCTCACTCGGCATTTAACTATTACAAAGCTCTCAGAGCCCTAGGACATCAACCTACCTCACAAGAGATCACTGACCTAGCCGCAAAAATCTATACCCCAACTCAAATAGAACTCGAGAGAGCAATTCAGGAACAGACTCAACTTCAATCCAAGGCGCACCCCAAGGTACCACTGCACTTTGAGAGCAAACCTACTGACCCATCCCTCAATTCAAGAAATCTGACGTCGAATTCCCGGTCAAGCCCAAGTCCAAGCCCAGGCAGCACCTCAAGAGTAATACTCCCACAACCACCAAAGACAGACACCACCGCACCTGTAGTGATCGACGGCTCACAATTTCCAAAGGTTTTGACCTTTCCGGGGAAATCACCCGGGCCCTCTCCAAAGCCTAGCTCGTCACCCCGCCTTCCTTCCCAGCCCGCAAGGACCAAAGCTCCCTATATTAATTGACTTTTTTTGTGAACTAATTTAAAAAACCGCAAATGCTCTTCCGAAAATTTATCCCCATCTTCGCATTAGCCGTCAGCTTTGCGCCAGCAGGACACCCTGCCCACGCTTCCCCAGAGTTCGAAAAATTTAAAGAATTCCTGCAAGAAGTCTCCCGAGAAGCCGGCCTGTACGAAGGTGACTTTGCAGCCATGGCGCAATACATTCCATCGCTGCCCTCCTACCCAGACTCATCTAGCAGGCCCAGAGAAACCCTGAATGCTGGACTCAGTGAACAAGTAGAAGCAGAGTCAGCTTTTGGAAAGCTCATGTATCACTTGGCTAGAAATGAAGCATCTCTAGCTCTAGCAGCCTCAGAAAACACCAAAACTACAGCAGTCAATGCGAGTATCTCACCCATTGGACACGTCATCACCAGAATACGGAGAAGAGAACTCATCTGGGGCTCCACCCGAATTTATGCCGATCGAATGATTTATGAGATCGAAAATAACCCACAAGGGTTTGAAAAAAACAGAGGAGCGGCACTAGGATCGCTGGCTCTCCTTAAAATGCAACTCGACCAAGGTCTTGAAACCACAATTAACCTTGAACTCAACCAACTGATTTACAGATCGATTAGAATCGCAAAAAAACTAGAAAACAAGGGGATCATCCGAATACCAGGATACCCCGACCTCAATGCCAACAAATTGCAACTTTTCTTAAAAATGGCCCGACTTGAAGAGCAAGAGGATCCATCTCGATTCAATGTGGAAGACCTCGGTAAGATACTTAAGAATGAAGGTTTGAGAAAAGGGTTTTCAAGTGAAGACGCATTCGGACACCCCTCTTTTGATATTTACTGGCGGGAGAGTAACAGCCTTTTTCGCCTATCCTCCGAAGCTGAGAAACTCACTGAAGAATTCAAGCGAACCTATGACAACCTCAACATAGCAGTCCCTGACCGCTATAACTTTGTGGTTCCAATTTACATCTACGCTGAAAAAGTATCAGAAAAAATTCAGCGACTCCTTGAAGGCGCCACATTTGACCCGAGGGAAGACCCTCAATTTGACATTGACCGCATCAGCCTCCAGGCAATCCCCTCCAACGCTGCAATCAGTGCCCAAAAAAGTAAGCTGATCCAAGTCATCTGCTCCTCGTTCGCTCAATTTCTAGAATGTGTCAACTCGAAGAAGTTCCTTCATGCCTTAGACCATCTACATAAGCCTACGTCTGAACTCGAATCGAAAGAGCCTACAGAACCCGACGTCGGTACCGACATCAAGCAGATCCCAACGCGACCCTACTCGAGATCAGACGAAAGCGCAGATCGCCTTTCACTGTCTCGAGTGAGCCCAAAATCACCAGAGTCCACTACACCAAGGGCTCGCACTCTGTCGGCACCAGCAGGGCCAATCAGCGGCAAAATCCACCTAACAGGATCTGCAGCCGCACTCTACTATGCCACCGGCGTGTCAGACCGCCTCGTAAAGGGGTACAAGACCCCTTCCTTCAGCAATTCAGACTTCTACGAACTCCTGAAGCAACTCGGGACGCGCTCCTCCGTTAAAGAAACAGGAAACGGCTCTTCAAAATACTATGAGGTTCCATCTCGTGATCTCAGTCATGGAAAGATTCTGCCGGACAAAACTCGAGCATTTAGAATCCACCTAAGCCACAACGGCAGTGACGATCTCCCACTTCACACCATCCGCAGATACCTTGGCGCACATCTGAGCCTTGCAGGCCTCGATGATGCGGCAATCGACTTTGAACTGCCTCGCTAACGCGGCTCAAATTAAAAAAGCTCCGGTAAAACCTAGGTCTTACCGGAGCTTCTTAATTTTTTAAAAATGGTGGGCACTGTAGGGATTGAACCTACGACCTTGGCCGTGTAAAGACCCTGCTCTACCGCTGAGCTAAGCGCCCACTCTAGGGATCGATTCGCGTTGGCCTACCTTGCGGCAGCTGCCACGGAAGGCTGAACTTCCGTAACTTCACGCTCTTCGTGTTCCTCCAGAATTCTAGCTTGGATGTTCTTGTACTTCACCAAGCCAGTTCCTGCAGGTACCAATCGACCCATGATCACGTTTTCTTTCAAGCCACGTAGGAAGTCCACTCGACCGCCAATACTTGCTTCCGTGAGAACCTTAGTGGTTTCTTGGAAGGAAGCCGCGGAGATGAAGCTTTCCGTACTCAAGGAGGCCTTCGTAATACCTAACAGCAACGGTTCTGCCGTAGCTGGAGCGCCTCCAGTTTGCATGACTCTCTGATTTTCTGCTTCAAAAGTCAATTTGTCAGACTGTTCGCCCGGCAAGAAAATCGTGTCACCCACGTCTTTAATTCTCACCTTGCGCAACATTTGTCGAACAACTGTTTCGATATGCTTATCGTTAATTTTGACGCCTTGCAACCGATAAACTTCCTGAACTTCATCTACCAAGTACTTAGCCAATGCTTTTTCGCCAAGAACGCGGAGAATGTCATGCGGATTAATCGGTCCATCCATCAAAGGCTCACCAGCCTTGACGTAGTCGCCTTCGTTAACAGCTAAGTGGCGGCCCTTACCGATGAGGTATTCCTTAGGTTCGCCCATTTCTGGGGTCACGAGGACCTTACGCTTACCCTTGGTGTCCTTACCGAAGGAAACAGTGCCATCGATCTCGCTAATGACAGCAGAGTCCTTTGGCTTTCTTGCTTCAAACAATTCAGCAACTCGCGGAAGACCCCCGGTGATGTCCTTGGTCTTCGAAGTTTCACGGTGAATCTTGGCAATGGTATCCCCTGCCTTGATCTCATCGCCATCGTTAATGACCAAGTTAGCTCCCACTGGGATCATGTAACGAGCCAAACGATTTGAGCTTTCGATTCTAACCTGGTTGCCCTGAGCATCCAAGATCAAGATCTTAGGTCTCTTATCGGAAGCCTTCGATTCAACGATCACCTTATGCGAAAGACCAGTCACGCTGTCAAACTGTTCCTGCATGGTCAAGCCTTCTTCGATGTCCTCAAACTTAACCACCCCTGAAGCTTCCGTAATAATCGGAGTCGAATAAGGGTCCCATTCAGCCATGAGCTTACCCTTTTCGACAGGGTCGCCATCTTTCACGACTAACTGAGCACCATAAACCACCGAGTACTTCTCGCGTTCACGGCCATTGGCATCGAGAACTGCGATTTCCCCGTTTCGATTCATTACGGTCAAGTGACCTTCTTTATTGGTCACGGTGATCACGTTATTGAACTTAACTTTACCTTTGGTCTTAGCTTCCAAGCTGGACTGCTCAGCACGTCGGGATGCGGTACCACCGATGTGGAAGGTACGCATGGTGAGCTGAGTTCCAGGTTCACCGATGGACTGTGCAGCAATGACGCCCACTGCCTCACCAATATTCACCATTCGGCCGCGAGAAAGATCACGTCCGTAGCAAGCGCCACAGATGCCTTTCTTCGACTGACAGGTCAACACAGAGCGAATTCGAACGCGATCGATTCCGGCCTCATCAATCTTCTTGACGAGTTCTTCTGTGATTTCCTGGTTAGCCTCAACGAGAATATCGTTGCTCACTGGATCAATCACATCATCAAGAGCGACGCGACCCAAAATGCGGTCACTCATCTTCTCGATGACTTCGCCGCCCTCAATCAACGCGGTAACAAAAAGACCATCTAAAGTTGCACAATCAACTTCAGTTACGATCACATCCTGAGACACATCGACCAAACGTCGGGTCAAGTAACCCGAATTGGCTGTCTTAAGAGCAGTATCGGCCAATCCCTTACGAGCGCCGTGGGTCGATACGAAGTATTGCAACACGGACAGACCTTCGCGGAAGTTCGCAACGATCGGCGTTTCAATAATTTCGCCCGATGGCTTAGCCATCAAACCACGCATACCGGCAAGCTGACGGATCTGGGCGTTACTACCTCGAGCTCCAGAGTCAGCCATCATGAAGATGGAGTTGAAAGCTGGTCCGGTAATTTCAGACTCTTGACCCTTCCAACCGGTCGGGGCATTAAAGGTCTGAACCGAAAGCTTCTTCATCATCGCGCTAGCGATCTGCTCAGAAGTTTGGGCCCAAATATCGATGACCTTGTTGTATCGTTCACCGTCGGTAATCAAACCTTCGATGTACTGATTCTCAATTTCTTGAACCTGCTGATAGGCCTTCTCCAAAAACTCCTGCTTCTGAGGAGGCATCAACATATCGTGGACAGAAATCGAGATCCCTGCCTTCATTGCTTGCCGGAAACCAGTTTGCATCAAGTGATCGGCCAAAAGGACGGTCTTCTTGTTGCCGGTCAGGCGGTAGCAAAGGTCAATGAGTTCAGCCAAATCCTTCTTGCCCAAGACTTTATTATAAGCAGAGAATGGAATCTCTTCTGGGACCACTTCCGAAAGGATTGATCTTCCAACTGTCGTCTCTTGAATCTTGCCATGAATACGGCACTTCACTTTGGTCTGGAGACCAACGACGCCAGCATCAAAAGCGTAATGAACTTCAGTCGGACTGGAGAAGACTTTGCCTTCACCCTTTCCAAACGGACGTTCACGGGTCATGTAGTAAAGACCCAAGACGATGTCCTGAGAAGGCACGATGATTGGCTTACCGTGAGCAGGCGACAAGATGTTGTTAGTTGACATCATCAAGACGCGGGCCTCGATCTGAGCTTCGATCGAGAGCGGCACGTGAACAGCCATCTGGTCACCGTCGAAGTCAGCATTGAACGCTGCACAAACAAGCGGGTGAAGCTGAATGGCCTTGCCTTCGATCAACACGGGTTCAAAAGCTTGAATCCCCAGACGATGCAACGTCGGAGCGCGATTGAGAAGCACTGGATGTTCCTTAACGACTTCTTCAAGGATATCCCAAACTTCTTGACGCTGCTTTTCCACCATTTTCTTCGCAGACTTAATAGTGGTGACATAGCCGTACTCAGAAAGCTTATTGTAGATAAACGGCTTAAAAAGCTCCAAAGCCATGACCTTAGGCAAGCCGCACTGATGCAATCTCAGTTCTGGACCCACGACGATCACGGAACGACCAGAGTAGTCTACGCGTTTTCCGAGCAAGTTCTGTCGGAATCGGCCTTGCTTACCCTTGAGCATATCGGACAAGGAGCGCAAAGGTCTCTTATTTGGTCCGGTGAAGGTCTTGCCTCGGCGACCGTTATCGAAGAGAGCATCCACCGACTCTTGAAGCATGCGCTTCTCGTTTCGGATAATGATCTCAGGAGCATTCAACTCCATCAATCGGCGCAAACGATTATTTCGGTTAATCACTCGACGATAGAGGTCATTCAGATCAGAGGTCGCAAAGCGGCCGCCATCCAAAGGAACCAATGGTCGCAATTCTGGTGGAATGACCGGGATGACCTCAAGCATCATCCACTCGGGACGATTGGTCACACTCGCTTTAAAGGATTCAACGACCTTCAAGCGCTTGGAGAGCTTGGTTCGCTGAGCTTCAGACGAGGTCTGCTTCAACTCTCTTCGGAGCTGTCTGGACATCACCTCAACGTCCACCTTTTTCAAGATGTCGCGAATGGCTTCGCCACCCATACCCGCCGTAAAGCTAAAGCCGTCCTTAATGAGCTGAGAATACTTCTCTTCGGAAACTACCGAATTCTCTTCAACACCGCTGTTGCCTGGATCGAGAACCAGGTAGGCTTCACAGTAAAGAACCTTTTCAAGCTCTTTCAAGGTGATGTCCAACAAGGCACCGATTCGGGACGGAAGCGATCTCAAAAACCAAATGTGAGCAACCGGAGTAGCAAGCTCGATGTGACCCAAGCGTTCACGTCGAACCTTGGATTGAATCACCTCTACGCCGCACTTCTCGCACACGACACCGCGGTGTTTCATCCGCTTGTACTTGCCGCAGTTGCACTCGTAGTCCTTCACTGGCCCAAAGATCTTGGCGCAGAAAAGGCCATCTCTTTCAGGCTTGAAGGTTCGGTAGTTGATGGTCTCTGGCTTTTTCACTTCACCAAAAGACCACTCACGGATCTTTTCAGGAGAAGCTAACGAAATTCTGATCCCTGTAAAACTAAGCGGATCCTTCGGTTTATCAAAAAAGTTAAGAAGATCTTTCATTTTAGCTCCTGAGTTAAATCAATTCGGCCTTAAGCTCTTTTTCGTCTTCTTCAATCAGTTCGACGTTGAGGGCCAAACTCTGAAGTTCCTTCACCAAGACGTTGAAGGATTCAGGCAGACCTGGCTCGAGCAATTGCTCGCCCTTAACAATGGCCTCGTACATGCGATTACGGCCAGTCACGTCATCTGACTTCACAGTGAGAAACTCTTGCAGACCGTAAGCTGCGCCGTAAGCTTCGAGTGCCCAGACTTCCATTTCTCCAAGTCTTTGACCCCCAAATTGAGCTTTACCGCCCAGAGGCTGCTGAGTCACCAAGCTGTAAGGCCCGATGCTTCGTGCGTGAATCTTTTCCTCAACCAAGTGATGCAACTTGAGCATATACATAATGCCTACGGTGACATCCTCAGCGAACGGCTCCCCTGAAATCCCGTCGTACAACGTGGTCTGACCGCGTGCAGGTAGCGAAGCAACATTGAGCATACCTTCAATGTCCATCTCGCTAGCACCGTCAAAGACAGGCGTAGCTACGTGAATTCCATGACGAAGATGAGTTACCATCTTCTTAATCTCATCATCAGAAGCGTGCTCAACGTAACGATCAACTTCAGCGCTGCTGTAAGTTTGTTTCAAAAGCTTACGCAAGCCATCTACGTTAAAGGTTTCGAGATAGGCATTCACCTTCTCTCCAATACCGTGAGCAGCCCATCCCAAGGTCACTTCAAGCAGCTGACCAATGTTCATACGAGACGGAACGCCAAGGGGATTGAGCACCATATCGACCGGTGAGCCGTTGGCCATGAACGGCATATCTTCCATCGGAAGAATGCGGCTAATGACCCCCTTATTTCCGTGACGACCTGCCATTTTATCCCCGACCTGGAGGCGTCTCTTAATAGCGATCTGGACCTTGACCATCTTGATCACGCCAGGCGCCAGTTCATCGCCCCTCTTGAGCTTGTCAGTCTTTTCCTTAAACACGTAACGAACTGCTTCAATCTTTTCCTTAGCAGTCTTCATCACGGTGGTGACTTCTTGTTCGAGCTCGTCCTTCACGGGAATAAAGCCCAACAGGTCGAACGGAATGTTGCCTAATAAATCGCGTACCAAGGTCTGACCCTTCTTCAGAAGCTCCTCAGAGCCGTCTTCAGAGAGCAATTTACCTGTGGTCACAGCACCGTCGAGTGCGTGAACGATCTTATTTAAAGCAGACTGCCGAATCGCATCAATTTCAATCTTCTCGTCACGACGAATCTTAGCGATTTGTTCTTCGAGAATTGACTTGGAGCGCTCATCTGGTTCAGTACCTTCGCGAGCAAACACCTGAGCATTGATCACGATACCCTGCACGCCAGATGGCACACGAAGAGATGTGTCACGAACATCGCCGGCCTTCTCGCCGAAAATGGCTCGTAGAAGCTTCTCCTCAGGAGAAAGCTGGGTCTCACCCTTAGGAGTCACTTTACCGACTAAGATGTCCCCAGGCTTGACTTCGGCGCCAATCCTGATGATCCCGCTTTGATCCAAATCCTTAAGTGCTTCTTCGCCGACATTTGGAATGTCGCGAGTAATTTCCTCTTTCCCAAGCTTGGTATCGCGGGCGACACACTCAAACTCTTCAATGTGAATCGAGGTGAATGTATCTTCCTTAATTAAGCGCTCGGAAATCAAAATCGAGTCTTCGAAGTTGTAACCGCTCCAAGGCATGAACGCGATCAATACGTTTTGCCCCAAGGCCAACTCACCTGCATCAGTAGCAGGACC
>CANHSO010000044.1 GCA_947463705.1 Bacteriovoracaceae bacterium | reverse complement strand
CCCTGCCTGAACGGTCAAAGCCAGCCAACCTAAAAAAGAACGAGCAAGCCAAAATCTTGAACAATCGGAGCCGAAATGGGAAAACCGAGCCGTGCTACACAAGAAAAGCGAAATCGAGAGCGTGCACAAAAAGAGCGACAGAAGCATAAAGAAGCTGATCGCATTCAACGAAAAGACATACGTGCTGAGCGGACTGCTACCCTCGAGTCGGGCATAGATCCCGATTTAGTTGGGATTTTTCCAGGGCCGCAGCCAATGAGTGAAGAATGATCTCGAATTTCTTTAAAAACGAGCGAGATCCGGTTATTAAGTGAATAACTCAGTATCTTTAGCGAGGTTTTAATCCGAAAAGCGCCATGTCAGAAAAAATCTGTGTTTCCTGTAGCAAGCCAAAAGCAAACCGAACCTGCAGCCTATGTCAGGCGGAGTTGTGTAAATCCTGCACCCAATTTTTGGATGAAGGGTCATTTTCATTTCGAAAGACTGTATCAGAAGACCTGAGTCATTCGACCTACTGTCACCCTTGCTTTGATGAGACGGTAGCTCCTGCCCTCGCTGATTATGACGAGGTCATGGAGAGAGCTAAAAAAATCTACGTTTTCTATAAAACCCAACGCAAACCGATTCCGCTCCTCAAGCGTGCTAAAGAGCGGGTTGACGTGAAAAATTGTCCTGATAAAAATGAAACTCTCTTGAGGCTTGCATTCTTTGCTGCCGAAGAGTCTTACAATGCCATTGTTGATGTCGATGTTTTCTCAGAAAAGATGAGAAACAAGGGCTTTGAAAAGTCCAATTACCAAGGTTCCTGTGTCCCTGCTCAAATCGACGCTTCTAAAATGTACTGGGACCGAGACCGTTTCCAAGAAGAGTAACTTGAGTTACTCCCTGACTAGGTTACGATTCCACGAAGGAACTTGAACAATCACGTCCTCCGTGCCGTCAGGTACGCACTGACAGGCAAGGCGAGATTTTGGGGATAGACCTGGGGCTTTTTCCAGCATATCTTCCTCTTCCTCGCTACTTGGATTGCAGGATTTAAATCCTTTTTCGACGATGATGTGACAGGTCGAGCAGGCGCAAACGCCGCCGCAAGCGTGGTCGATGTCGACTCCTGCAGCTAGGGCAATGTCCAATAAGCTACCTGGCAAGCCAGTTCCGCTTGAAAGGGGAGCCTCAGGGTCGATCGTAATTGTTTTACCCTCGGGGAGATAGGTGACGGTGAACTTTTGGGTTGGCTTCTCGATGGTTTGAGGTGCCTGAATGTACGGATTAATTCCTGCCATAAGGAGTCTGCTTTTAGCGCAGAACGCGCCGTGCGCCAATGGAAAATTAACTCATGAGCTTGCTTTGTAGATACTATTGGTTGATTTCTAGCCGGTTCTAGGGATACTCCTACCTTTAAAAATTGCCGACAATCGCAAAAAGGACTGTTTCTATGAATGAAATTCTCAGCCGTGCAGAAACCCTTTATCAAAAGCCTCTGATGGATTTGCTTTTTGAAGCGCATCAGGTCCATCGAACTCATCATGATCCGCATGAAATTCAGCGATGCACCCTGCTTTCGATCAAAACCGGCGGCTGCCCTGAGAATTGTTCTTATTGTCCACAGTCGGCGCATTATGAGACCGGCTTAGATCGTCATGGACTATTAGATCTAGGCGAAGTGAAAGCAGCGGTTCAAAACGCCAAATCGAACGGCGCACAGCGATTTTGCATGGGAGCAGCTTGGAGAAGTATCAAGGACGGCCCGGAGTTTGACCAAGTCATTGATATGGTCAAAATGGTGAAGGGCGCTGAAATGGAAGCTTGCGTGACTCTTGGAATGCTCACCGATTCTCAAGCTCAACGGCTTAAGGAAGCAGGCCTGGACGCTTACAATCACAACTTGGACACGAGTCGCGAATACTACTCTAAAATTATCCAAACGCGGACTTACGACGATCGTCTGAATACGCTGAAATCAGTTCGCAAGGCCGGAATCAGCGTTTGCTGCGGCGGTATTATTGGAATGGGTGAGTCTCCCAAAGATCGTTGCGCCCTTTTGGCTGAGTTAGCCTGCCTGGACCCTCAACCTGAGTCAGTCCCGATTAATATGCTGATTCCCGTCGAAGGAACACCGCTTGCTGAATCCCAAGCTATTGATCCTTTGGAGTTGGTGAGAACTATTGCAGTTGCTCGGATTCTGATGCCCAAGTCCCGGGTTCGCCTCTCGGCGGGCCGTGTCTCTTTAAGTAAAGAAGCCCAGGTGTTAGCATTTTTCGCAGGTGCAAACTCCATATTCTTGGGCGAAAAGCTTTTGACCCGCCCTAACCCGGCGCCCGATGCAGACGAGGCACTTCTCGAAAGTCTGAGGTCCGGGCCTCGTTTGGATGGGCCTGTGGCCGCCGCCTTAGCCTAACAGGAGTTAACTTTTTGGATGAGGTCGTTTTCTGAAGTTCTAGATTTGCGACTTAAAAAACTCGACGAGACGTTTCAACGGCGATCCTTGAAGTCGCGTTCAGGAATTGATTTTTCATCCAATGACTACCTAGGATTTAGCCAAGACCCAGTTCTGCAAGAGCGAGTTTTAAGGCGACTCAGAGGACAACCTGTAGGAGCCTCGGGAGCGCGTCTTCTTCGGGGTCACTCCGAGCTTTTTGAAACTGTGGAGCAGAACCTGGCCCGGTTTTCAGGGCAGGAGACGGCGCTCATTTTGCCTTCAGGCTACCAAGCAAATCTGGCTCTCCTGTCGGGAGTTTTGACCGCCGAAGATTGGGTATTTTCAGATCAATTCAATCATGCTTCTCTGATTGATGGGATTCGCTTGAGCCGGGCTCGGCGCGTGATTTACCCTCATCGAGATGGAGTGGCACTGCGGAGGGCGCTCGAGGAGTCTCACAAGCAGCCAGGTCTCAAGCTCATCATCACCGAAAGTCTGTTTGGGATGGATGGCTCAAAAGCTCCGCTTGCAGAATTGGTAGATCTTGCAGAGGAGTATTCCGCGTTACTCATGGTGGATGAGGCCCATGCTACTGGACTTTGGGGAGATGGAGCTCTCGGCGGTGGAATTGTGCAATCCATGGGGCTAAGTAAACGTGTTTTTGCAACGACGCACACTGGGGGTAAGGCCCTCGGCACCGGTGGCGCATGGATCGCAGGGAGCGCCGAACTCAAAGACTATCTGGTTAATTTTTCTAGACCTTTCATTTTTTCTACTGCTCCCGTTCCGTCTTTAGTCATCTCTTTGGATGAGGCCCTTCAATTTTGGAGCGAGGTGGGAAATGACCGGGCAAAAGCTCTTTTTTCAAAAGCGGATCAAATGCAGGCTAGGCTCGTCGATCTTGAGATTCCCTGTCGTGACCCGAGCCCCATTGTTCCTATTATTTTGGGAGAAAATCAGATGGCCCTGCAAGTGGCAGAGCGTATTCAAAACTGTGGATTCGATGTTCGAGCGATTCGACCACCCACGGTCCCTGAAGGTACTGCACGGCTGAGGATCAGTATTCACTGGGATCATTCGATTGAGGTGATTGAAGCCTTAAGTAATCAAGTTTTGGCCGCCGTTCGAGAGGTGTGCACCACACGAGAGGAAAAAAAGACATGAAAAATGGAATTTTTATTTCCGGCACTGATACGGGAATAGGTAAAACAGTCGTCAGTACTTTGCTGATCTCAGCGCTCAAGCAGCAAGGATACTCATACGGTTATTTCAAGCCTATTCAAACGGGTACAGAGCTCGACACCCCACTTTTGTCTGAGCTGAATTCCGTTCCGCTGACCCAGTTCCCCAGTCCTGCCTATTATTTTCCTGAACCGATGGCTCCGAGTCGCGCTGCCGCTCTCCATGGGGTTGAAATCGATTTAGGAAAAATTGTTCAAGCCTGGCAAGATTTGGACTCGCGCAGTTGGGTGGTTGAAGGTGCAGGCGGACTTTTGGTTCCAATCAACTCCCGTCAAACCACTCGAGATTTAATCCGAGCATTGGGTTTGAGAATGCTTCTGATCGCTTCGACCCGGTTGGGTACGATCAATCATACTTTGCTGACTCTTGAAGCAGCCGAGAGGGCAGGAGTTAGTGTAGCAGGGGTGGTCCTCGTGGGTGATGATGATCCTGAGCTGGAACTTGCTTTGAGGCAAGTCACCTCAGTCCCAATCCTCACTCGAATTCCGATTTTATCCGAGCTTACGCCGGATTCTATTTCTCAAGCTGCGAGGGAAAAGTTCTCACTCCCTGTGTTGAAGGCAATTTTCGGAGAGCAGACCTTTTTTGAAACATCTGTAGTCCAAGAAACCCAGGGCACGTGCGTCTCCGATTCAAGTTTGGCTGAGCGAGATCGGAACGCGGTTTGGCATCCCTATTCTCAACATGGACTAGGTGAGCCTATTTTGCCCGTCGTTTCTGCACAGGGAGCTTATCTCAAGCTCGCCGATGGACGAGAGGTGCTCGATGGGATTTCCTCGTGGTGGGTGAATGTTCATGGGCATTCTCATCCGGAAATTGCCCACGCGATCTATGAACAGGCGCGAAGCCTAGAACATGTCATTTTTGCCGGATTTACTCATGAGCCTGCTGTGAAGCTGGCTGAGGCTTTGGTTCAGCAGCCGACACTTCAAAAGGTAGGCCTCTCCAAGGTGTTTTACTCGGATAACGGCTCTACGGCTGTTGAGGCAGCACTGAAAATGGCTTTTCAGTATCACGTGAATCGTGGCTCTCAACCGAGAGAGCGATTTTTAGCTCTTTCTAATTCCTACCACGGAGACACCCTGGGGGCGATGGCAGTAGGTGAGCCAGAGGGGTTTCATAAGATTTTTAGAACGTTACTGCCGCAGGTGGATTTCGTAGTTCCTGGGGATCTGAAATCTCTGAAAGACTATCTGGTTAAAAATCAGGATCAGTATTCTGCTTTTATTTTCGAGCCACTCGTTCAAGGTGCGGCCGGGATGAAAATGTATTCCCCATACTTTTTAAAAGAGGCTGTGGAAATTTGTCAAAATGAAGGCATTCTGACGATTGCTGATGAGGTCTTCTCCGGCTTTTATCGAACCGGGCGGTGTTTTGCTTTTGAGTATGCCGGAATCAAGCCTGATTTACTCTGTTTGTCCAAGGGGATTACCGGGGGGTTCTTGCCTCTCGCTGTGACTTTGGCAAGCGAGCAGGTTTTTAAGGCATTTCTATCGCAAGAGGTGAGGACGGCATTTCTTCATGGGCATTCCTACACTGCAAATCCTGTTGCCTGCGCAGCTGCCCTTGCGTCTTGGAAAATTCTTCAGTCTGAGGATTGTCAAAAACGAATTCAAGCGATTTGTCAACAGACTGAAAGTGAAGTCGCTAAACTTCGGACTCACCCTCGGGTGAGTTCAGTTCGATCCCTCGGCACAATCGGAGTGATTGAGGTCGAAATGGGTGGAAGTTATTTCACAGGGAATCTTAAGAGCTTAACGAGAAAGGCTCTGGATCATGGAGTATTTCTCCGTCCGCTGGGCAATGTACTTTATGTTTTACCCCCCTATTGCATGACGAGCGGAGAGCTGGCTCGGGTTTACACCGTCATCGGTGAGTTACTTTAGACTTGGTTTGGCTTCGTCTAAAAAAGCTTGGGCCCTGAACTCGTCCGAGCTAGAATAGGGGCTCATGGAGTCTAAACGAGAGATTGTTTTTTGGAAAAAAGTGTTTTGGGGAACCTGCTTGCTTTCAATCGGGATCAAACTCCTGATTGCAATGAAGGTTCCTCTGACTGGAGACGAAGCCTATTATATTCAATGGAGCAAATATCCGGCTCTAGGTTATTTCGATCAGCCTCCGATGATTGCTTGGATTTTGAGCGGAATGAGATTTTTTGGGACCTCGCCCTGGATTCTTCGACTGCCCTCAGTTTTCATGCCTTCTTTTTTAGCTCCGCTTTTAGTTGATCTATTGGATCGTTTTGGTCGTGGCAAGGGATCGGTTGATCTCTCAAGAAATTCATCCTGGACTTCTATTGCTGGCATTCTATTTCTGATCGCGCCGATTCATCTTTTTTTTCCAATCTTAAGTACGGATCTGCCCCTCATCTTATTTTCCTTTCTTTCGTTTTACTTTTTTAATCGCTCGCTTCTGGAGGATCGGGATCTCTTCGCAGGAGTTGCGGGACTTTTTTTCGGGTTAGCATTTCTTTCTAAGTACTTCGTGCTGCTTCTTGGTGTCAGCTTTTTGGTTTATGGCTGTATTTATTTTAAAGAAAAAAAAGTTTGGAAAAAGCTAATTCTCGGGATTTTGGCTTTTTTGCCTTTTTTAGCTCTGCATCTTTTTTGGAACGCGAATCATTGCTGGATTAACTTTTTTTTCAATACTTCAGTCCGCAATATTGACGAGAAATATAGCTTAGATCACTTTTTTGAGTTTATTAAGTTTCAATTATTTCTGCTCGGCCCGGTGGGGATCTATTTTACAGTACGATCCTTAAAGCGGGTGATTCATGTCAAAAAGACTCAAATGGGATTGCTCGGTGGGCTCAGTTTTTTAATCCCGGTTTTTGCCTTCGGCGCGAGTTCCTTTCATTATCGACAGGGGCTCCATTGGACGCTGTCCTTTTATCCGTATTTTTACCTTGTTTTTGCTCTCCTCTTAAAACATGAGGATTTAAGGTCTGCGCTTCGACTCTCGGTATTCTGGTCAGCTCTGTGTGCATTCTGTATTGCAATTTTGATTTCTCAACCCGTAGAGAGCTGGCGTAGCTATTATTTTTATCGAGGTCTTAAGTTCTATCTCGCGGCTCCTGCTTTGAGTCGAGTTTTGGAGTCTTATCGAGGAGAATTTGAATTGGCTTCGGATGGTTATACCGAGGCGGCCCTTTTAGAATCTTATATGCCGGGTCGAGTGCATGTCTTTGGTGAAGGAGTGATTTTTGGTCGGGAGGATGATTTCTTAACTGACTGGCGTACTCTCGAGAGAAAAAATATTCTGATTTTTACCCGTCATGGCAGAGAAAAACATGAATTTGAACCCTACTTTGAGAGTGTTGAGAGGATTCCCATAGAGCTCGATGGTCATATTTATCATGTTTTGTTGGGACGTCATTTGAATTTCCGGGCCTATCGTGATCGGGTACTAGCAGGTATTGCTCGAACTTATTACCCCCAGGGTTGTTCTATTATGGGTCGATACTTCTAGAGTCGATGCTTCGCGTTGAAAAAATAGAATGAATCCAGTTTTAATCTTGTAAGGATTCTTTTAAGATTAAGAGTATGGCTAGTAAGATTAATCCGTCTCCTGCATTAATTACCCGCGCAGATACCATATTGTCTGAGTGCATTAAAATAATGAACGACCACCATATCGGTTCCATCTTGGTTGTGAGTGATCAGGGACAGGCTGATTTAGTAGGGATTTTTACTGAAAGAGACCTTCTGGTTAAGTTTTCTCGGATTGTAGAGAAGCAACTCTGGGATAAGCCCATTCGAGAGGTGATGACGACACCCGTTGCAACTTTAGACGTTTCGCAACTCGACCAAGCTGCCGAATTTATGCTAGCCCGCAATTTTAGACATGTCCCGGTGACTCTCTCGGATGTCTCCCAGTCGAGACAAGTCTTGGCTGGAATTATCTCGATGAGAGATCTCTTTAAAAGCTTTATCAAGGAGAGTCAGGGTAAAACATCTTGGCTGAATCGAGGTGCGGCTGGGGCTGTGAGTGCGCGTGGTCAGACTGATGAAAAGACTATTAATATATTTTCCAGAGATCAAAACTTTGCGACATTTTTAAAGAAAATGCTCAATGATTTTGACCTCGGTAAGGTCAATTCACTCGACTTCTCCAAGGCAGTGACTCTCAAGGCTGATGTGCTGATTATCGACCTCGATGGGCTCGAGATTTCGATTTGGACTCAGTATCTGAAAAAACTCAACCAAGACCCTACCGTTAGGGCTGCAGTGATAGTTTTTGATCCTCAGCGTCAGGCGCCTGAGGTGAGCGGAGTTTTGGAACAACTCGGAAATTCTGGGAAGTTCTCCATTTTCAGAAAGCCCATCGACATTTTGAGCTTCTTTGAGCGCGTCCATGAGTTGAGTTTGGCCGATTCTTTGAGGTAAGAACTTCAACTACCTCAGTTCTTCAGATTTTTTTTCAAGGTAGGAGATAAAATAAATGTCGCAAATGGCGGCGGTCATGGACCTAAGCAGGGCTGGTTTCCAACCATAGTGCATGCCGGCTAAGCCCATTTCGCGGGCAGATTCAACCACTTGTCTCGTCGTCCAGTTCTGATCGCTCAGGACCATCTGAGTGCGGAGATTAGCGAGTGGAAGTACCATTGCAGTTTCAGCGGCACCGAGAACGAGTCCGAGTCCCACTTTGTAGGTGTTGGCATTTTCCTCTCCGAAATACTCCTTAGCCAAAATCTGGCCTTCGTTTTGCCCAATGAGGAACAGCACCCAACCTAGGAGTTGCTCTCCAAAAAAGGGAGCTGAACCTCGATAAGGTTGAGATGCTAACCAGCTTTTCATGAGGTGCTGTGGTGCAATTCTCTCTTGCGATTGTTTTGTTAGGACTGCCTCGAGCGGAGAGGCGGTGTTCATAATGGCTTGGATTTTGGATTTCTCGATGGGAGCAAGAATTGCCGTATCAAAGCAGGCAATCGTCAGGCCAATGAGCCCATTTTTTAGTGTTTTTCTGGGATCGACTTCATCGAGGTTGTGCGCAACTTCAGAGTTTTGAAGCGCTTGGATGAGTGACCATTGATAGGCTGTTTTTGTAAACGTTCTGACATAACCAGGGATCCAGCCTCGATAAAACCCAGAAACTCCTTCACTTTTGAGAATCGCTTTGCAGGCCTTGAGTAAGTCAGTTTTTCTCTCTCCTTGCATTCTGACAGTGACGTTCTCAGCGGGGAACTCTAGAAGCGTGGTGAGTGCTGACTTCGCGATGCCAAATCCGCATACGGCCATTCCGGTAGAGAGAATGGATTGAGGGGGGGTTGATTCGACCTCTTGAGTATTCGAGAGACTTGCGTCATCCATTGACCAGCTGAGGGTTGAGTTAAATGCGATTAAGATCGAAGCAGCTAAAAATGTGACCTTCTTGTTCAATTCTAATCAACCTCCTGTGGTCGTGAGTTATTGGAAATTTAGAAAGAGGTTGTGTACTCTCGAAATTTTTAATTTTCAAGAAGTTTATTGAACTCAAGTTTTACCATGGGTTTCAAAGAAGAGTCTTATGGCAATGCTTCTCGGCTGCTTGGAATAGGAGTTCGAAATCTACAGGTTTAGAAAAAACCGCATGGGCGTGCGGGATTTTTTCCCTTGAAGCATTCGCCACGGCGGAAATTACAATCACTGGAATTTTTGAAGCAGGCAGAGTTGGATCTTTTTTGATGCGCTCCAAAAATTCAAAACCATTGATTTTTGGCATCAGTAAATCAATCAGGATTAACTGCGGTAGGGAGTCTCCTTCTAAATGATTGAGGGCGTCCAGTCCGTCGCAGGCAACGCGGACAGAAAAACCTTCGAGTTCAAATCCCATTTGCATGACACCGCGGATCGTGGGGTTGTCTTCGACGATCAGAATGTCGTAGGGGGATGAGTTCATGGTGTATTAGCTTTCTCAGATTCGAGCAATTTTTCTCAGGTCATCAGTGGAGAGTGTCACCTGGATGGGTTTACCTTCTCCGTATTTAATCGCGTTTGAGAGAAGATTAGATAGGACCTGGCTGATTCGGATGGGATCCCACTGGCCAACGATCGATTGATTCGCAGTTAACGTGATCGAGCTTCCTTTTTGGCTTGCTGATTCCCGAATGAGTTCGATTTGATCAGTTAGAGACTGACGCAGGTCGATTTGAGTTAGATCTAGACTCATTTTTCCGACCCGAATATAGGTGACATCCAGGAGCTCATCCAAAAGATTGGCCAGGTCTTGGGCGGAGGCTACTGCCGCTTTGCTGAGTTCAATGACTTTTGAATCAGAAACCGCCCCACTTTTTGATGCTATCCGGAGGAGGAGCTGAAGTTGCATATGGAGCGCTGTGAGAGGTGTTTTGAGTTCGTGTGAAGCTACGGACATGAATTCATCACGGAGGTCGATGGCTGCACGGAGCTCTTCCTCGAGTTTTTTTCTCTGGGTGATGTCTAGGCAGATCCCAGTCATCGTTGAGTCGGTCTTCTTTTTCTCGAAGTGATACTTCAAGCTGCTTTTGCGCAGTGATGTCGATCGCGGTGAGTTGGATTCCTGCGACGCGGTTTTTCTCGGCGAAGATCGGTGAATAGAAGATGGAAAGCCAGAATTCGTCGTGAGGATGGGTGGTCTGAGACCAATCTAGGTTGCGGATTTGGTCGGCCATCGAGCCTGAGTCAATAAGCCAGTCTTGTGGTTTGCTGATTTCCGAGGTGATATTTGGTATTTGTTTTGAGTCTTGGTTGTCATTCATCTGCAAGAAGCTTTTTACTGAACAAAGATTGGTCAGAGAGGGCGGACTTGCCACTCAGTAAAAGCAAAAACGCGAATTTAAACCTTTGTCTAAATTCGCGTTTTTATTTCTTATAAATTGGTAGCGGGGCAAGGATTTGAACCTTGGACCTTTGGGTTATGAGCCCAACGAGCTACCAGACTGCTCCACCCCGCGACATATTGCGATCTTAGCTGGGTCTCTCTAAGAACTTAGAGTTTCGTCGTTAAGAACTTAGCCACCTTATGCGGTGAGGCATGTTTAAGTCAATGTTAAAAAGCGACTTATTTCGATTGTGTGCGTTTTTTTACCACGCGGCCTTGCGGACGAGCTCCTAGGGCGCCATAAGTCTTCGGTGCAGGTCGGCGTTCGGTGGTTCGCTCCTCACCTCGAGGTTTGATTAAGATGGGCTTGGACCGAGCGACAGGTGCGATACGAACCGTTTTGGTTCGGAGTCTTGGTTTTTCCTCGATGACCTTCATGCCGAGCTCGGGTTGTTCGAGTAGTGCAACGGCCTGGCTTTTCTTTAAAAGGCGGTAGCGACCGGGTTCCAACCCTCGGAGAGTGAGGTGGCCGAATGAGGTACGGCTAATTTTTTCGACTAAGAAACCTTTGAGTTCAAAGTAAGCCCGAAGGTCAAATGCGCCGGATCCCATGACTACGGTCTGTACCACCGCTTTATTTGCAAGTTCGTTTTTGACCCAAACTTCGTGTGGTTTGAATAGGCGTTTCACTCCGGTGCCCACTCGGGCGCCTTTTTTCAGGCGAGTGACCATTTCCTCGGTGGGATGGCCTTTGACCTTCACAGAGTAAACGCGTGGGATGTCGTCCCGTCGTTGAATTTTTTCGGCAAAATCTCCAGCGGTGGTCAGAATGACGATGCCTTCGCTGTTAAAATCGAGGCGGCCGATCGGGTAGACTCGATGGGTTACCTTGGTAAGGTAGTCTGCCAATGTAGGTCGTTCCTGAGGGTCAGAAAGTGCACAAATCACACCCTTCGGTTTATAAAACACCATGTAGGTTTGTGTTTCCTGCTGAAGCAGAAGTTTGCCACCCACCTTAATTGCGTCTTCACCCCATTCGGCTTGATCACCCAATTTGGCGACTTTGCCATTAATGGTGACACTACCCTCGGTGATCATTTCTTCTGCTTTACGACGAGAGCAAATACCTGCTTTAGCCAAAATTTTCTGAACCCGTTCTTTTGCCATAAGCTTTAGTATTTAACACAGATAGAGCTGGCTTGCCAGTCCTCTGGATTTTTGCTGCTCTAGTCTGGACTGATCTGAGGAGCGCCTAGGGGTGATGCGACAGGCTCAACCAAGAGAGGCAGGGAGTCTGTTCCTGAACCTTCTCCCGCTGCAGGATTGAGAAGGCCCTTCTCAGCCAGTTTTTGCTGTTCAAGTGCGAATACTTCGGCGGCTTTGAGCTCATCCAAGTAAGGGGTCGAGGTCGGGATTTGGTTGATTTGATCCCTAAAGTCTTTCAGGATCTTCTCGTCTTCTTTTGGATTGTAGTGCAGGGCAGATGAGTGATCTGCCTTCATTTCGCTGACGAGTCGGCGCATTTCGCGGGTTTTTGGGTCGTCATCATTCGGATTGTTGGACTGGCTTTGAGGGATCATTTGCTCTAATTCGCGCAGGGATGGCATCGAAGAGAGGTCTTTCAATCCAAAAACTTCCAAGAATTCAGGAGTGGTCCCGTAAAGCATCGGGCGCCCAGGTAGCTCAGATCGGCCAGTAATTTTGATGAGCTTGCGGTCAAGCAAGCCACGGACGAAATAGGAGGAGTCGACGCCCCGAATTTGGTCAATCTCTTCTTTCATGGTGGGTTGCTGGTAAGCGATGATGGCTAAGGTCTCCATGGAGCCGCTAGAAAGACGTTGGGTTTGGACTCGGACCAGTTTTTTCGCCAAATCGGCTCGAGCAGGTTTGGTTCTGAATTGATATCCCCCGGCCACTTCGACCAGCTCAATCCCATGGTGCACCGCAGAGTAGCGCTCCTTGAGGGATTCAAGCGCGGCTTGAAAAGTCTCTGCACTAAAGTGTGGGCCTAAGTGGCCTCTTAACTTGTCTTGCGAGAGGGGTTTGTCAGAGATGAAAAGAAGTGCTTCAATGCAGGATTGAATTTCATCTTGATCCAGCTGAATCTCGGTTTTAGGAGCTTGTTCTTCAGCCTCGAGTTCTCGCTTGTGCTCATCGGCTTCGAGCTGTTGCAAGCGTTGATCTTCTTCGATCTGGGCTTGTAAGTCGACTTCAGGAGGGAGTTCCTGAATCACTTCAGCTTCTAGGAGCTGTTCTTGCTGGGCGAACACTTCAGCTAGACGTTTTAGATCATCATCCGATGACTCGGCAATAAAATCATCCATGAGGCCATCCAGAGGCTCATCAATGTTTTGCTCAGCATTTTCAGGGTTTTCCGCCCAGTTTTTCGCAAGTTCATCAAAGCTGGGTTTTTCATTTTGGTTTTCGCTCATGCGAGAGTTCCTTCAGCGGCAACGGCGTTAGCAACATTTTCAAAGCTTTGAGCCAATTTAACATCAAAATCTTTGAGCGACTCTAAAAGTTCTAAAAAAATCTCTTCATCGGCCTGTTCTTGGAAAAGGCGCATTTTTTTCAATCGACCGAGTTCTAGGGCTGCCAAAAAGGTTGCGACGAGATCACCTCGTGCGCAATTTGCTTCAAGGAGGGACCGAAGCTCGGTGAGTTGGTGGACGGGAAGTTTATCCGCAAATTCCATGATCTTATCGGTGATCGAAACCGTTTCTTTTCTTAGAACTTGAGTCCGCTTTCGGGCGCGGAGCAAGGTTTCCTGGTAGGCCAGAGCAAGATCGCTCAGATTCATTTCTCTCCAAACTCGCTCGATGGGCGGTTTGCTATTGGCCCTGGCAAAAACGTCTGCCCCTAGATGGGGGAGTTGGGCGAGATTCTCTCCGCCTTCCAAAAAACGTTGATGCTGGAGGAGTTGTCGAATGAGCTCTTCCTGAGTGAGCGGGGTTTCTTCGCCCGCGCCCCCATTTTGACCTGCGGCATTTTCTTGAGGCAGTAGGGCTCGGCTTTTCCAGTGAACCAGGGTGGCCGCCATGACCAAAAACTCACTCGCGGTGTCGAAGTTGAGTTCTTGCATGAGTCGAACATAAGCCAGGTACTGGTCAGTGATTTTACTGATGGACACCTTCGAGATATCCAGTTCATGAGTCTGGATTAAATAAAGTAGTAGGTCTAGAGGACCTTCGAAGCTATTCAGTCGTACGGTGATTGGTATCCGATTGGCCAATTTCTACCCCCTAGGAATAAAGCCCATTCGATCAAATACAGTTTTCAAAGTCTGCTCGGCTCGCGCTCCGGCTTTCTCAGCCCCTCTTTTTAGCACTGAGTTCAGGAAAGCCTGGTCTTTTAACACTTCTTCCGTTCGGTCTCGAATTGGACCGACCGCTGCTGCTACGATTTCAGCAGTATCTACTTTGAGATGTCCATATTGCTTGCCCACGTAAGAGTCTACAATGGTCTGCGTGCTCTGCCCGGTAATGGCGGACTGGATGTCAATCAGATTTTTAATTCCGGGTTTTTCAGGAGAGTAACTGATTTCTGTGCCTGAGTCAGTGACGGCGCGCTTGAGTTTTTTTCTGATCTGATCGTCACTGTCGTTTAAATAAACGGCGCTGCTAGGATCGGGGTCCGACTTGGACATCTTGGAGGTCGGGTCTTGTAAGCTCATAATGCGAGCTCCCACGGGAGGCGTGTAGACTTCTGGAATGGTGAACAATTCATCCCCGTAAACTTGATTCATTCTTTGCGCAATGTCACGAGTGATTTCGAGGTGTTGTTTTTGATCTTCGCCGACGGGTACCAAGTGAGTCTGGTAAAGTAAGATATCAGCCGCCATAAGAGCAGGATAGGTGAACAATCCTACAGGGATATTCTGTCCTTGCTTGGCGCTTTTATCTTTGTATTGGGTCATCCGATTCAATTCGCCCATATAGACAAAACAATTGAGTACCCAGGCGAGTTCAGCGTGTTGAGGGACGTGAGACTGAGCAAAGAGAGTGACCTCGTTTGGATCGAGTCCTGCAGCAATATAGGTTGCGATGGCTCGGTAGGTTTGCTCACGGAGTTCCTTCGGATCTTGCCGGACGGTAATGGTGTGAAGGTCAACGGCAAAAAAGAGACAGTCAAATTGCGATTGGAGCTGTACCCAGTTTTTCAGTGCGCCCAAGTAATTGCCGAGGGTGAGGCGGTTGGAGGGTTGAACCGCTGAGACCATGATTTTTCTGGCAGTTTTCTGAGACTGCTTCGGTTGGATTTGAATCATACGTAGAATTTCCAATTCTGATTTGATTTTTTAATGGACCGCTCAAAAAAGGGCACTCACCCAACGGAGCGTGAGTTCGGTAAAAAAGTGGACAGGTATACTCAAAACTGAAAAGGCACCTGTCATGAGCAAAGCCATAAAGATATAAAAACTATATTGAGCAAGGGCCTCATATTTCCGGGAGGCTTCATAGGAGAGAAACACTTCAACCACTTTGCTTCCGTCTAAGGGTGGGAGAGGGATGAGGTTAAAGATTCCCAAAAAATAGTTCAGACTCACAGAAACAATGGACATTTTGAACAATGGGTCATGAAGGTAAAAAGATCTGGGCACCCAGGTGTGAAGAATACACACGGCAAATGCTGAAAGAATGGCCAAGATAAAGTTCATTCCAGGACCCGCTAAGGAAACCCAAAACAGACCTTTGCGGTAGTTTTTGAAACGACTTGGGTTAATCGGTACCGGCTTGGCCCAGCCAATCAGGAGATTGATCCCTGAAAGCATATTGATGGCTGGAAAAATCAAAGTTCCTAGAATGTCGATGTGAGGCACTGGGTTGAGGGTGAGTCTACCGCTATTTTTTGCCGTGGGATCACCCCATCGATTGGCAACCCAACCATGGGCAAACTCGTGAAAAACCACCGCCATGATGAACGGTACGATTTGAATTAAAAGGCCTTGAAGGCGTTCCTCGAATGAAAGCATTTTCCAGTCCTAACACACTCTTAAGGCAGTGCGCTACTCTCCGCGAGGGTGGTATTTTTGATGAGCTCTTTTCAGGTCCTCTCGGTTCAAATGCGTGTAGATTTGGGTGGTCGCTATATCCGAGTGTCCTAGTAGCATTTGAAGAGTTCTGAGATTCATTCCTGACTGGAGGAGGTGGGTAGCAAAGGAGTGGCGGAGGACATGGGGGGAGATCTCAGTGGAAATCGAGGCTTGGGCTGCGAGGGACTTAATGAGTTTCCAGCAGCTTTGACGACTCAGGGGGTGTCCGCGCGCATTGAGAAAGACCAGATCAGATTCATTCGGTGAGTGCCCCGGTACTCGGGCTTGGAGAAGGGGATAGTAGAAGTCTAGGTAGGTTTGGAGTCGATCGCCTGCTGCAGGGACAAACGGAGCGATGCGTTCTTTGCTTCCTTTTCCTCGGACGCGCAGGTAGCCGCCTGGGAGGTCGAGTTGAAGAAGCGTGAGACTAAGAAGCTCTGAGATTCTTAAGCCGGTCGCATACAGAAGGTAAAGGAGGGCTCGATCGCGGGCCTGGAGGATTTCAGCGTCAGCTCCTGGGTAGGGTAGACCCTGGTCGACCGATTGAAGGAGTTGGCGGACTTGGTCTACGCTCAAAAATCGGGGGAGTCGCTGAGGGACTTGAGGGGACTCGAGTCCCTCAGTGGGGTCTTTTTCAAAGTCTTTCTCTAGACAGCAAAATCTGAAAAATTGCCTGAGAGTGCTGAGTTTTCTATTGATGGAGACGGGCTGAGTCTTTCGCCGCGCTAAGAATTGGACAAACCTTGAAAGGTGATCGGGCTCAACCCGTGAGGGAATCAAGTGAGGAGGCAGCCATTCAAAAAACTGGAACAGATCGTGTTGGTAGGCCTCTACTGTTTTGTGTGAAAGCCCTCGATCGACTCGTTTAGACTCGAGAAATTCAGTGATGATGTCTTGGTTAGCGACCTTAAGTTTTTTCATGCTTCATTTGATTTTGAACTTTTCAAGGGCGCTTGAGAACTCATTTCGACGATCTTTGGAAAGAAAAAAGGACCAAGCTTTTGACCTGGTCCTTTCTTTTTGATTCTTCAGATTTTTCAACTTCTTAACTCGGGCTTAGTTTTCGCTCAACTCAACTGGCCCCAACTCTGCTCTGCTTCTACTCTGCTTCTGAAAAAGCAAACCTAACTTGCAAACGTGCCGCAAAAATTTTTGAACTAGAACTCCAAATAGGCGCCGTGAGGGGTGCCATTGAGGTAGAGAAATACTTTACCTCCGTTAAGTCGTAAGGCGCCACCGACAGTGGCATAGCTCATTGAGAAAGCAACTGAGCTGACACAGGGAGTCGCTCCGTACATTGCTCCCATTCCTCCCATTCCAGTAAACATGGAGTTCATGAAGGGTGATCCATTGGTCATACTAATTACTTGTGCTCGAGCTGGACTGACTTGAACAACTCCCATGAGATCTGCTGGCCCACCATTGACTGCCGCTGCTGGGTTATTAATGGCCAGAGGAGTTACAACGATTTGGATATTTCCATCCACCCCTGTATCAGCTAAGGGGAATCTAAGATTAGTTTGGCCCATGAGCGTTGCCCCAGGAACCATTCCACCGGAGTAGACTGTTCCAAAGACATTTCTTCCAAGAGTTTCACGAGCATAGGGATCAATTGGTAGAGCGGGGTTAGGCCCTAGTGGAATAATTCCGGCTTTGACTGTCGTCGCATTAATAAATGCTCCTTGTGCAGAAAACTGAATCGGAGCGGTGATTGGGAAGCACCCCCTGCCAATGTTTGGATTCATGATTGTGTTAGCTCCCGTATAGTTGGTTGGAACTCCGTACATAGGCATTGCCCCGGTAAAGGGAACATTGGTCGGAGTGCTGACACCATTCGGTGCAGCGGCTGATCCACATGCGGTGACCCCTGCGCTAAGTCCAAGAGACAGGATACCGGTCCAGAAGAGGGGGGCTAGTTTTTGATTTAGAACTTTCATACACTCAACTCCACGTTTCTTACTCTTGAGGCTGTTTCTCTTATCCCT
>CANHSO010000043.1 GCA_947463705.1 Bacteriovoracaceae bacterium | reverse complement strand
GCTTCAATTCAATCCTCGTATTCAGGGGTTTTAGTTGAAATTGGACAGGGGTCGATCGAACTTTCGTCTGACTCTGAAAAAGTGCTTCGAAGAATTGACGGGAAACGGCCTGAGGTGAGTATTGGAGCGCTCAGGGCTTTGGTTCTTGAGTTGTCTTCTCAGGTCCTCAGTCCTTCTTCGATTGAATCTAGGGCGCTTTCGGCCGAGACTGAACAACGCAACAGAATCCTGGATGGGATGGCAGAGTTTATTCAGACTCAGGAGGCTGGGGGCGCTGCAGGGGTTTCGTCGTCCTATGCGCTCACTGATCTTAGAAAGCAGTTCTTAAAGATTTTTGGAGATATTCAATCGGAGATCCTAGGGAGAAGTACTCCCGCCGAAAGGGCAGCTTTATCAAAAGAGGCGCTCGTCGATGGCGAGCTCCTTTGTAACTATGTGAATGGTGTCATCTCGGGAAGGTTTGAATCCCTGCGAGGTTATTTGTCCAGGGCTGATTTTCCCGCTGCTGATTCTTCAACGCGCCTGAGCCCGCAGCTGGCTGATCACCTTCGTAGACATCAGGGCGATGCTGTTAATGAGACACATGTGGATCTTGCTGTTCGATCCATGCGAGGACTTTGGTTGTCTCATCAGTCAGTGTCGGGAAGGGCAGCTGAGAATTCGAGTCCATTGTCCCGAAAAGATTCGGCTCGATCTCGCAAAAGCGCGTTTTCGATTGTGAAAGATTGCAGAAGTCAGAGCCCAGAGTCCGAACAGTCAGACGAAGTTGAAGGCGAAATTGCACTCCGTTTACCGACTGGATTGTTAAATCAGTAATTTTTTTCGGTCTCGAAGCAAGATCCAGCCCAAGGTGCACGCCAAAAGTGAGGCTAAAAGAATCCCAAGTTTAGCTTCAGCTAGAAGTGTGCCCTCGGGAAAGGTGAGTTGAGAGACAAAGAGAGAGACCGTGAATCCGATTCCTCCGAGACAAGCTACTCCTGTCAACTGCCTCCAAGTGATTTCTCGGGGGAAGTGGCCTAGGCCGGTGCGAACACTCAAAGAAGTGGATGCTAAAATTCCAATTGGCTTGCCCAAGGCAAGTCCGAACAGGACACCTAAGCACACCGGATGATTTAAGGAGAGGGTGTGTCCAGAGGTGATTGAAATGCCTGCATTTGCCATCGCGAAGAGCGGGACAATTGCCCAGGTCACCCAGGGTTCAATGGTTTTTTCGAGCTTTTTGACCTTGAAGGATTCTGTTGAGAGTCCAAGTGCTGCGATCACACCAGTCAAAGTGGGTTGAACTCCTGCACGGTCGAGTGCAAGCCACAGTGCAAAACAGAGGATGAGGTAGGTCAGCGAGGGATCCGCTTTTTTTCTTTGAAGTGTCCAGATGAAAAAAAGAACTAAAGTGGCGGCGCCTAAAGCCAAGATTGAAGTGTGCCTTGAGTAAAAGAAAGCAATCAATAGAATCGATCCGAGATCATCTAAAACAGCGAGAGCCGTCAGGAATACGCGTAATGAAGCAGGCAAGCTGCGGCCGAAAAACGCAAGAGCTCCCAATGCAAACGCGATATCTGTAGCCATCGGAATTCCCCACCCTGCGCCTGCTGGGCTGCCCCAATTGAATAAGCTGTAGATGAGACCGGGTATGAGCATTCCTCCTAGTGCCCCAAAGACGGGAAGAATGGCCTTTTTGGCTGTTGATAGTTCCCCCCAAAGGAGCTCGCGTTTGAGTTCGAGTCCGACTAAAAAGAAGAAAAGAGTCATTCCCCCTTCGTTGAGCCACTGTCGCAGAGAGAGCCCAATGGCCTGAAAATTCCAAACCGCCTCATAAGATTGACTCCAGGGGGAGTTGGACCAGGTTAGAGCGAAAAGAGTACAGGCCAGGAGGAATAGGGAGGATTGCTTTTTAGAATCAGTCATGAGTGAGTTGATTTGAAGAAACCAGGGAGGCTCAGAAAGGACTTTTGCTCCAAGAGCTCTCCCCTGGTGAAGATCGATGAGGGATTAAGCTTTCTTATTCCAAGAACCGCACCAGCCCTGAGCTGAAACAACCCCGTTGGCAAGCATCTGGCATTTGCCCCAGCCTTCATTCTTTGCAGAATAAAGTGCACAGTTCTTACAGAACTGATCTTTTGCTTCAGGCTTTTTTCGTTGTGGATATCGGGTGTAGTCGATGTCTTTCACATTGTGATGAAATCCGAGGGCTTTTGCAACAGCATCGTTTTCATCGAGTTTTTTTTCGCCTGGTGGGAGTGGGATTTCTTTTTCCGCGGCTTTTGCAAAAACTTTGATCGGTTTTAAGAAAGAGCCTGAAAACGCCACTGCTCCAGCCATGAGAAGGCTAGATTTAATAAATTCTCTACGTGAAGGTTTAGACATAGTTGATTTCTCCTTTTTTCATCGCGAGTAAAACGCGTTTAAAAGGTCAAATCAACAAGTATTTTTGCAAGGGTCTGAATTAGAGCTCTGGTGTGGGGAGTTCATCGGGATCTACCCAGCATTCGAAGAGGACCGGGCCTGGTTGGGAAAGACCCTTTGCCAAAATCTCGCCGCAGCTTTCAGGTGTTTTTATGGCATAGGCATTTAAGCCGAACGCTTCTGCCACTTTGACAAAATCGATTGGCTCGAGCTCACATCCAAAAGCAGAATGGCCAGAAATCACCTTTTGTTCCCAGTGAGTGAGGCCGAATCGATTATTTTTTAACACTAAAATTTTAATGGGAAATTGATATTTAACACACGTAGAAAGCTCAGCGAGCGACATAGCTAAACTTCCGTCTCCGACAAGTGCAATCACCTGTCGCTTTGGGTGAGCGATTTGCGCTGCGATGGCATAAGGGAGTGCACTTCCCATCGTTCCAAGCGCCCCGGAGACACAGTAAGTCTGTCCAATGCGAGCGGGGATCAGCCTAGCAAGCCAGGTGACCGAGGTGCCTGAGTCACAGGTTAAAATCGCTTGAGAGGTGAGCTGCTTGCCTAACTCCCAAAAAGGGACCTGAGGTTTTAAGGGGTGGGAGACCCGGCGTCCGAGGCTCTCCATTTGTTTCCACCAATTGCGCATCTCATCCTGCAAGGTTTTAATAAAATCTTGGTTCTGCTTCCGCTTGGAGAGTGGAATGAGTTGGCGCAGAACGGTGGAACAGTCTCCTATGAGTCCGATCTCAACTGGATAGCGGAGGCCAATTCGTTCTGGGTTTCGATCAATTTGGACCCCTCGGGCCCGCGGGAATTGAGGGAGAAACTCAGGGTAAGGGAAAGATGTCCCAATCATGAGAAGTGTATCACATCGTTCCATGGCGTGTTTCGCTGGAAGAGTTCCGATGAGTCCGAGGCAACCCAGCGAGAGAGGTGAGTCGTCGGGTAGGCAGCTCTTTCCGAGGAGGGTTTTGACGATTGGAGCTCCTAAGATTTCAGCCAATTCGATCAGTTCTTGAGTCGCCCCGTCAGCGCCCTGACCCGCTAGGATTGCGACCCGCTTTCCAGAGTTGAGGAGGTCTGATGCAGATTGAAGCGCCTCATTCGAACTTCTGGTTTCGATGGGGGCTCTGAGTCGAAAAAGCTCAGTCTCTGCGCGCCTCCCCGCTCGTTCGGGCCTGGCTGGCAGATCCTGAAAGTCAGAGGGAATGGAAATATGCGCAACACCGCGTCGAGAAAGAGCGGTTCTGCAAGCGAGCTGGAGTACAGACTCCAGGTGAGAGGGTCCCATGAGTCGCGCGCTGTAAACCGAGACGTCTTGAAAGAGTCGGTCGAGTCCGACATCCTGGTGATAAAAGGTGTCGATGCGATCATGCTCTGGCATTCCGGTAATTGCCAAAACAGGAGCTCCATCGAGCTTGGCATCATAGAGTCCATTCATGAGGTGGATGCCGCCTGGCCCCGACGAGGCGATACAAACCCCCAGCTTACCGGTTAGTTTTGCATAATTGCAGGCCATGAGAGCTGCAGATTCCTCGTGTCGAGTTTGAATGAGTTGAATCTTTTTGGAATGATTTCTTAAAGCCTCCATGAGGCCAGAGATCCCTTCGCCTGGTATTCCAAAGACGACTTGGACGTTCCATTGAGTTGCCAGGAGTTCAATGAGTAAATCTGCGGTCGTTTGCATCATGGGCGGAAGGAGAGCAAAATGGGGGCCGTTTTTGGAGTGGCCTCGAGCCTGCATCAAATAAGAGAAGTTCGGGAAAATTAATATTCAGAAAGGATTAATTAGATGAGAATTCAACTTGTATTAGCCCTGTTTTTAGGGTTGCTCGCTATGCCTGGCCTGACTAGGGCGGCTGATTTGCCTTCGATGGTCCAAACTGTTCAGGGATCGGAAATTGACGTGAAAAAACCACTGTCAGATGTGGGCAAAAAAACTGAAGAAGTGTTTAAATCGATGGGCATTCAGGTGATTAGCAATAAGCTTGAGGAGTCTGGTGCTAAGCAGGTGATCCAAGGGAGAAAAGGTGAGAACACGGTTGAAGTTCTGCTGTCTCAAAAGACCTCAGATCAGACGCACGTGACTGTCACCGCGAAAAAGGGTTTAGTCTCTCTCAATAAAGACCTTGCTCAGCAGGTGATTGAGCAGATCATTCAATCTTCGTAATTTCGAGAAGACCTCCTCGATTTCGAGGAGGTCTTCATTGTTGCTCAGAAGATCTAGGATTGATGAGTTATGCAGCGAGCTGAGCCGTTGCTCTTCTTTCCAGCATAGTGCGGATAAAGTGCCGAGTGCGTTCAGCGAAAGCAAGCTTCTCAGCGGCGATGCTTTGTAAAAGGACGCCAACCCCATGATGACCGGTTAAGTCGGCTGCTGCAACGAGTGCAATATATTCCCCAATACGAAGGTGGGTGAGGTGGCAAGCCTTGGACAAGACAAAAAGAGCCTTAGCCTCTGGTGCTTGGATTTCGGTCAACTCTCTATGAAAATCTTCCACAAAAGTGTCACTCATTTTGCTGACTAATTTCATAGGCTTTTCGCCCATCATTCTAAAACATTCTTCGAGAGCCTTGGTGTTTTGATTAGCGACGAAAACCCGAGCCTCAAGAGCTTCTTTGATCCCTTTATCTTGAACAACTTGGGCCATTTCGCCATAGATCTTTGCAGAACGCTCTGCACCTTGCCAAACATTGCTCAAAAGCATAGTAAAAAGTTCTTTGTGGTTTTTGATAGGCATTTGATTTGCTCCTTTGAGTCGATGCGTTAGTTCGTTGTTTGCTCAATTCAAGTGTCAGCGTCATTGAAAGCGCTGAACTTTCTCGGCGTGGATTTGCAACAATGATTCCTAAGAACTCTGGAGCGGAGCGTTAACTGCGTTGGCGTTCACCAAATAAAGAAGTTCCGACTCGGATATGGGTAGCTCCCTCTTGGAGAGCGATCGGATAATCATTTGACATTCCCATGGAGAGCGCGCCGCGAGTAAAGGGATGACAAGAGAGCTCGAGGTTTCTGAGCGCGGCAAAACTGGTCCTTGGATCAAATGTTGGGTCAGGGATGCACATGAGTCCTAGGACTTCGAGATTTTCAAGGGATGAAATGGTTTGAGATCGAGTTGGAATCTCGGTGGGTTCAAAGCCAGCTTTAGAAGTCTCCGAGTGAAGGTTAACTTCTAGAAAAACCGGGACAGGTTGAGAAATTTTTAAAGCCTTTGAGCGCTTGGATAGCTCTTGAGCAAGTTCGATCGAATCAACCGTATGAATGGCGTGAACGACGGGAAGAAGGGCTTTGACTTTATTTCGTTGCAGGTGGCCGATAAAATGCCAACGAATATCTTGAATGCCTCTTTCTCTCAGATTCCGGTCTTTCTCCAAGAGTTCTTGAACGTAATTTTCTCCAAAGTCTCTCTGGCCCAATTCGTAAAGGGTTTGGATAGCCTCGACGGGTTGAAACTTACTGACAGCAATGAGAGTGACGGCCGGTGAGGATTGTGAGCGCTCATCAGAAATTTTAGATAAAATCGTTTTATATCGTTCTTGAAGTGAGGTCATTTTTTGCTGCAGGTGATTTTCTTTTAAAATTTAGATCCAACTCAAAGGTTTGATTTTGAAGCCTACTTCAAGATCCTTTAAGATTTCCGTGATTGGTAAACCGACTACATTAGTGAAACTCCCCTCGATCCTCTCGATGAGTGCTCCTCCGATACCTTGAGCTCCGTAAGACCCCGCTTTGTCCATAGGCTCGCCAGTGGAGATGTAGTCAGTAATCGTCTTTTCAGTGAGCTGGCGCATTTTGACTTTGGTCTCCACAACCCGGACCCAGGGCTCTTTTTTGGAGGTAGATTGGGAATTTAAAATGCAGTAGCCCGTTAAAACGGAGTGAGTCTTGCCTGAAAGTGATTTGAGCATTTTTCGGGCTTCAGTTGAGTTGGCTGGCTTGCCGAGAACTTTTTTGCCTTGAGGAGAAACAACGATGGTGTCGGCAGCGACAATGAAACCGGCTCGATTCTGGTTTCGGATCATGGTTTGCGCTGAAAGGGCTTTGGCAAGACTCAGTCGCTGAACGAGTTGCTTGGGCTTCTCGCCTCGGAAAGGAGTCTCATCCGCGTCTGGAGCGATGACAATGACTGGAAGTCGTACTTGCTTGACTAGGTCCAGTCGGCGAGGGGACGTTGAGGCGAGGATGATGAGTAGATCTGATTTTGATTCGTTTTGTTTAGGCACTTTTCGGTATTAGACTAAAAATAAAATTGAGTCGAAACAAATCGAAATTGTCGTTTAAAATCTTTGAATTTATCTGTTTTTTTGAAAAACAGCATAGCCTCAGTTTTTACATTTGTTTGACTCATGAATAATAAACTACCGCCGGTCTGATGAACGATGGATAGACCGATCCCTGCGTTAAAGGAGCTGGCCTTGACTTTGTACTCAGACTTAGAAAATTCCTTAGCGATGTGCTTCATCAGGCGTCCCTTGTCTAGGCTTCCGTAGAAATCAGTGACCGAGACACCAAAGTAAACTCCATCAAAGGCCAGGCGGAGGGTGACATTGGCTTTTTTTGCCATCTCGTTGACATTCAAGCTGGGGTACGTCGCGTCTGATGTTAGGCCCGCAGCGAGAGGTGCATCGTAGAACGCATTCATCAGGATTTCATCCACGGAAGACGTGATTCTATTCGCGGCTCTGGGTGTCCAGTTTGCTGCTAGGAGGTAGGCTTTCACTGCTTCAAGCGTTTTTTGTTTGTGAGTAACGCTATCGATTGCAATGGCTTGGGTTTTGGCATCCTTTTGAAAAACTTCACTCAAATCAAAAGGGGTGCTCCTGGTTGCAGCCCTCACAATTCTTCCGTAGTGGCGGCCCGACGCTATGCAGTCCTCTGGGTCCCGAGTTACAAAATTTCCAAGAATCTGGCTTTGCGCAAGAAAAGGAGCCTGGCTGACTTCGTCGTCGGTGAGAAAGTGGATTGCGTTGGGTTGAACTTTTTCAGAAAAAATCCCGAGAGATTTTCCGACGGATTCTTCAAAGTTTGTATAGAGTTTTTCGGTCGAGCCATCTACGAAAATGACTGGATGGGCGTCCTGACTTAAGGCTTGTACGGCTTCCTTTGGCTCTGCGGTTGTTTTGAGGTGGAGTCCAGTCACCTTGCATACTTGTTCAGCGAAAACTTTGTCTTCGGCTCGGTCAGATAATAGGATGAGTGACTTTTTCAAGGAGTCTTTCCCTTCATTCCCGTTCACCTATTTGCCCAGAAATGCAAGGTAGTCTTCGGGAATGTCATCAAACTCAGCTTTTCCGCTGCACTTTGTGCATTTTAAGGTGGGTAGGCTCATCTTCATTTTCTTGAGGTCTTCTGTTTTGAAAAGACCTGAAAGTTCGGTCTTGCAGCTCAAGCAGGAAAAAGGAAGGTAGATGCTCTCAACAGTCCCACCACAGGTAAAATTTGATATTAGATTGATTTGTTCTACAATTGCAGTTGAGCATTCTGAAAAATTAAGTTTTGTTCCCGACTTTTGACAAGTTTGAAAGTACTTAATCCAGGTCTTAACTCCCATGGAGTTGATTCTTAAGATGCCCTTGCAGTTGATTTCCATTTCAGGGTTGCTAGGACCCATGACGTCGTCAAAATGGGTGTCCTCACTAATATTGCCGGATAGCTTATATACGGAAATAGAGCCTTTCTGTTCTCTGACTACTTGAATCATCGAATTCTCCCCCTGGCTTAATAGCTTCCTATAACTAAAGTTTATAGAAATATAGGGAGATGGGCAACATCAATTCAATTGAGGATCTAGCGTTTTTCTTCTAAGTCAGTGGAGTCAGTATCTTTGCCTTCGAGCCCACGCTTGAAGGCGCCTGCTCCTTTCCCAAGGGCATGCCCTAATTCAGGAAGGCGACGATGGCCAAATAAAAGAACTACAGCTGTTAGAATGAGGAGGTGTCCAGCACTTAAACCAAACATAGTGTCTTTGATACTCTAACAGGACCGTGGCGTCAATTGGGATACTATGTTAAAACTCGAATCGATGAAGCCAATTGAATTTCAATGCCAAGTGAATTCCCATAAGATGATCACCCCTACAGTATTCGAGACTTCGTTTGAGACGCACCAGCCGCTTCCTTTCGATGCTGGACAGTTTGTGAGTGTGATCGTTCCTGGCGCCGGCCCTGGTGGGCGCGACCTGAGGCGGGCCTACTCGATTGCTTCATCTCCTGAGAACCAACACATTGAACTTTGCGTAAAGATTGTGGAAAATGGTCCTGGTACGAGCTATCTCAATCGCTTGAGGCCAGGAGATTCCCTAAGGGTTTTGGCGCCCTATGGTACTTTTGTTTATGAAGAAAAGTCCGGTCGCACTGTTTGCTTCATCTCTACGGGGACGGGGATTGCACCGTTCCGCTCTATGGCCTTCAGCCGAAAGTTTCAACAGAACTTGCCTCCTCGGAGTTACTGCTTATTGGGCGTGAGGACAGAAGATGAGATTCTGTACGAGCAGCAATTTGCCTCAATCCCTAATATGGCATTTATTCCGACCGTCTCCCAGCCGACCTCTGACTGGAACGGTTTCCGTGGGCGGGTCACCGATTATCTGAAAAGCGTTGGATCAGACTTCCCTTGGCTCGAGACTGAGTTTTACCTGTGTGGGAACGGTGGGATGATTACCGAGGTGAAAGCGCTTTTGTCCGAAAAAGGGGTCAGTAAAGCCTCAATTCATCAGGAAATCTACTATAAATAGAGCGCTCAGACGCTAAGATGCGGTGGGCTTGCGACCATCGAGCTCCGGCTTTTCATCTGATGTTTGGCTTTAAGAAACAAGACGTCTCGTTCTTTTTGGCTAACCGGGTAGGAGTGCTCTGCAACCAGTCGCCTGGCTTGATGGAGAGGCTGGATTTCATGTTTCCAAAATGAGAGGATCTGGCGGAGTTCTAGCTGGATTGCTTTGCTTCGCTTTCTGGCGCCTGCATTTTCTAGGAGTTCGAGGGAAAGGTCTTCGAGAAACTTTTTGGATTCGCCCTTGAGAAATGCTCTCAATGATAAAAACCATTCTTCAGGGATTTGTCGAAAAGCACGAACGTAAGAAAACTTTGGAACAAGCAGGTGCTGGGTTAGCTTGGATTGATGCCCAATCCACCCCAGGAGAGCCATGAGTGAGAAATAGCTATTTCGAGTGAGTTCTCTTGAGCGAAAAGCTCCATGGAATTCAAAATCGGAAAATAGCTCAGGCTGTGTAGTGTAGCAAAATGACACCTCGTTCGCGTCTTTTTTGATCCCGATGAGTGGATAAAGAAAGTAAAAAGCCCCTACAATATTCCATCGTGGACGAAGCGTCTGAATCAGTCGCGTTTCAAGGAGTTCTGCATCTGCTTCTGTGGAGCATGTCTGAAACTCAAGTTGGGCTGCATCTGCCACAATAATTTTCATCTTGCGATGTTTTTTTCTTCGTTTGGCATTCCTATACTGGTCAATCCGTCGTTTTAGATTTTTTGCCTTCCCGATATAAATGACCTGATTAGAATCATTCATAAAGCGATAGACACCGGGTAATTGCGGGAGTTGCTGAGTAAAGTCTTTGCCAAATTTTCGATCAAAAGCGTTCATGAGTTACAATTCAAGATGGATCATTTTCTCAGGGGATGCTGGCGAGTTCTTTGCTTTCATGGATTTGAGTTCCTTCAGAGTGTCCGCTAATTTTGTTTCGGCCTCAGTCAGGATCTTGAGAGCGAGATCTTTTTCTCGTTTAGTCTTGCTCAATTGATCCTCGAGGTCTTGTCTGAGTCTACGCTCGTGCTCGAATTGATGTCTAGAGTTAGCCGATTCGGTTTCTTTATTTTGCATGATTTCTAGATGACCGCGGAGAGCTGATTCACGATTTTTGAGTTGGCTCCAAGCTTTTTTGAATTCTTCGAACTTGAGGAGTAAGGCTTGGTTCTGTCCCTTGAGTCGGCAATTGTCCGTTAAAGCAACGTCTTGAGCTCTTCTGAGGGATTCAAGAGTTTCACGGAGTATTCGTTCTTGCTCTCGGCTTTGATCTGCAATGGATTTCTGGAGGTCGCGCTCAAGCTGAGATGATTTTCTTTCGTCTTCTAGTCTTCTTCGTTCCTCCGAGAGGGTCTTGAGTTGATCAACGTAGGTGTTCAGTTCGAGTTTTAAATTTCGTTCGCTTCTTTGTGTCTGAAAAAATTCAGTTTTTAATCGATCTAGGTCCTCTTCGGTCCTTCTGTGTTTAGATTGAGTTTGACTGAATTCTTCGAGCTGGCTTTCTAATCGCTCTCTTTGAGACTTTTCACTCAAAAAGGCAGCCTTAAGTTGGTTAAATCGAGAGTAACTTTCGTGGTAGTTCTGTACGGTTTTTCTATATGCCTCACGAAGCTGGAGGTTCTCGACTTGGGTTTCTTCCAATTTTCCTTGGAGTCGCCGCGCGTTCGCCTCAAGTTCTGCAGCTCTTAGTTTTTCTGTATGAATCGTATTTTCCAAAAGTTGAGTGCGCGAGAGTATGGCTTCGATTTCAGCAATGACCCTCGGGACGCTTAGATCATGAGACGGACTGGCAGTTTGGCGCTGCTCAATTCTGGCTCGTTCAGGAGTGGGTTCGAAGGGATGAAGCGGAATGATGCGGCCCTGGGGATCATCAAGATAGGCACTCATAGGTTAATTTTTGCAAGAGAGTGTCGAGATGTAAATGGGCATCATTTGCCGACTGAGAGCAACTTGCTAGAGTTTTTCGTAAACCAAGAAAATCTCGTCCCCGATGACTTTCTGGCTTTTGAGTTTCAGGTTGAGAATTGCTTTAGCAAGGAATCCCTCTCCGTCAACGAGTGTTGCGGCCTTTTCCCCGCCGATGATCTTGGGAGTCAGGGTGACATGGTATTCCTGGATGAGGTGAGCGCTGGTGAAGTCCCACATGACGGCTCCGCCTCCCTCGACCAGAAGGCTTTTGAGGCCATTTTTATTGCACCAGGTGACGATCTGGGTCGCTGCAGGGGCTCTCTTTGTGGGCCGGTTGAGAATCACGATCTCCGAGGTTTTTTCGAATTTTCTCAGTCGATGAGCAGGGGTGTTTGGGCCGACAAAAAGGACCCGACGGATTTGCGGATCAGTAAAAAATGGCCATCGAGGCGAAATGCCGTCCAAGCTGGAGCTTACAATCGCATTGATCGGTTGACGCTTTTGCCCAGAAATGAGGTTGGGTTTTTTATAGCCCCTCAGAGTGGAAGCTCCGATGAGGATGAGATCGGCTTTTTTGCGCAACCGTTGCATTTCTTGGTGATCATGCTTCGTACCCAGGAGAAAAAGCTCTCTCTTTCGAGTGGCGATTTTTCCATCGAGGCTGATTGCCAGATTTGAAAAAATCTTCATGTTTTTGGTTTTTCCCCGCTCGTAGGAGGCGTATTGGGCTTGAAAAGGGTAGCGATGAAGAAAATTTCTTTGCTTTCTTTTCGTGTGCTTTTAGGTCGAAGGACGTCTACTTTTCCAAAGCGGCTTCGGAGTCCGTTCCTAAAGCTGTCGAACTCTTCACTATGGAAAAGTTTACAGATAAATGATCCCCGAGGCTTGAGGAACTTTTCGGCAGTTGCTAGGGCCAGCTCGCAAAGTTCAAGAGAGCGGGTTTGATCCGTGATTCTCACCCCAGTAGTTTTGGGAGCCATATCGGACATGATCACATCGACCGGGAGTCGAATTCCGTTCTCTCGGATGGTCTCGTCTAGGTTCAGGTCTCTCAAGTCAGCAGAAACAAACGCCGCATTGGTTAGGGTAAGTTTAATCGGCTGGATATCAATCCCTAAAATGCGGCCTGATTTGCCTACTTTCTGTGAGGCGTACTGAGACCAGGAGCCGGGGGCTGCACCTAGATCTAAAACCTGGTAACCAGACTTTATGATCTTGAAGCGATCATCAATCTCTTGAAGTTTAAAAACAGACCGAGCTGCATAGTTCTCGGTCTTTGCCTTTTTAAAGTAATAGTCTTTCGGGTTAAAAGCCATTCTGAAGCCAAGCTAATTTCTAAACGATTGTCACCTTTCGGAGGAGATCCATGTCTTGGAGGGCCTTACCTGAGCCACGAACGACACAAGTGAGGGGATCTTCTGCGAGTGCGACGGGGAGCCCCGTTTTTTCTTTGATTAAGATATCCAAGTTTGCCAAGAGAGCTCCGCCGCCGGCTAGAATGATCCCGTTATCCACGATATCAGCAGCGAGCTCAGGAGGAGTTCTCTCAAGAGCGGTCTTGATCGTGTCTACTACGGCAGAGACCGGTTCGGCAAGCGCGTCTCGAATTTCTTCGGAGTTGACCTCGATCGTCTTAGGGGCACCGCTAATTAAGTCGCGTCCCTTGACTTCGTAGGTTTTCTCTTCTTCGAACGGATAGGCACAGCCGATTGAGAGTTTGATCTGCTCAGCCGTCCGCTCCCCAATGAGGAGAGAGTATTTGCGCTTGATGTAGTTGACGATCGCATCATCAAACTTGTCGCCTGCGACCCGGACGGATTTCGAGTACACGATGCCGCCGAGAGAGATGACGGCTACCTCTGTGGTGCCGCCGCCGATATCGACGATCATGTTACCGCTCGGTTCGCGGATCGGAAGGCCCGCGCCCAGGGCTGCTGCCATGGGTTCTTCAATTAAGTAAACTTCTCGAGCTCCAGCGGATTGTGCAGATTCCTTGACGGCTCGCTTTTCGACCTGGGTGATGCCGAATGGGATGCAGATGATGATCCTGGGTCGAATGAAAGTTCTTCGCTCACTGGACTTATGGATAAAGTACTTGAGCATAGACTGGGTGACTTCAAAATCGGCAATGACGCCGTCCTTGAGAGGGCGAATTGCTTGGATCGATCCTGGGGTTCGACCTAGCATGTCTTTCGCTTCCTTGCCAACCGCGAGGACGCGGGTTTGTCCCCGCGAGTTTCGATGAATTGCAACGACCGACGGTTCATTGATAATGATTCCACGGTCCCTGGCAAATACGAGAGTATTGGCAGTTCCTAAGTCGATCGCAAGATCGTTTGCGAAAAAATCTAACATTTTTTTAAGCATGACTTTTTCTCACCACTTGTAGTGTCGAATGTGCTCGCCTCGTTCGGCAATCTCACTCATTGATTTAATCCCGATTTCTAAATGCAGATCCGTAAACTGACGGAAAACCGCTTTGGCCGACTTTTTGGTTTTAATCCCGCCTCGAACCAGAGGGAGATCTGACACGAGAAGGAGTGCACCAATCGGAACCTTGCTTGCGAAACCTGCTACGAAAAGAGTGGCAGATTCCATCTCAATAGCCAAGGCGCGTTCTTCATAAAGTTGCGCTTTAAATTTTTCGTCGAACTCCCAAAACCGATAGTCGGTCGTATGAACGACACCCGTTCGGTAATCCATTCCCTTCTCAACGATGATTTGTGAAACGAATTTCTGGATCTTGAAAGTGGGTAGAGCCGGCACCTGAACCGGCATAAAGTGGCGTGATGCCCCCTCGTCCCGGATTGCTGCGGTTGGCAAAATAAAGTCCCCGACTTTCAGAGATCGATGCAATCCTCCGCACATTCCCAGGAGGAGTACTGCTTTCGGATCAACAATCGCCAAAAGCTCAATGATTAATGCTGCGGTAGGAGATCCAATTGAAAAATCAATGATGGAAACCCCGGTGGATGAGCTGTGGACAACGCCCATGGCAGAGCCTTGGGTTCGTTTGTCTCCGCAAAGGGTGTGGAAGCGCTCAAGATAGTAGTCGAAATTGGTCAGAATAATCTGTTTACCGAATGCCTCCGCAGGACTTCCGGTGTAACGCTCCAGCATGTCGCGAGCAATTTTTTGTTTGTTCCGATTGCTGTAAATCCGGTTGTTGTTTGGAATGATAAAAGGATTCTTGGGTAATCCTTGCCCAGGTTGATTGAGTGTTTTTTTGGTTTGCACAGAGAATAGCTTACATTTTGAGTTCTTCAGAGACAAGGCCAGAATGGAATAGAATTTAGGGTTTTAGCCGAAAGAGGTTTGCTAGCATGACCCTGCAGAAAAAACTCGGTACTCCCTTGATTCCTTGCTTGACCCGCCCTTCAAGATTAAGGAAACTCCTATATATGATGAAGTCTAGAGCTCTCACTGTCGGGGCTCTCCTGATTGCCTCTTTTTTTGTCTACGGTGCGTTTTCTCGCGGTTCAGGTCATTTCGACCTCAGTTTGGGTGTAGCCCCGAAGAAAGCTTCCATTACCAAAGATCGGCTTGCGGAGACCATAGGACCCTTTGCAAAGTTTCACGAACTTCCCGAGGAACTTGATTTTGACCTGGGACGCCATGAGCCGTCTCGTCTCAAAGTCCAGTACACGTTAGATTCCAAGCTTCAAAAAACTATGGAATCCCTTTTTCGTTCTTATAGCCCCGACTATGGAGCATTTGTGGCATTGGATGCTCAGACGGGGCGAGTTTTATCTTTGATTAGTTACTCGAGAGACAAGGGGCCTCACGGTAATCTTGCGCTCAGGGCGACATTTCCTTCAGCTTCGGTCTTCAAAGTGGTCACTGCAACCGCCGCAATCGAGAGCAAAAAGGTAGCTCCCGAAACCGTGATCCCGTTTAATGGAAGAAATCATACGCTTTACCGAGGGCAAATCCTTAAATCCAATATCACGCGTTGGACGCGTTTCATTACTTTTAAAGACGCATTTGCTCAATCAATCAATACGGTTTTTGGCAAGGTGGGAGCCTTTACAGTAGGTCAGACAGGACTGCGTACGTATGCAGATCGTTTTGGATTTAATCGTAAAATCAACACAGACTTGCCCGTGCAAGAAGGCCGAGCCCCGATTCCTGAGGATGCATGGGGGCTCGCAGAGACTGCCTCGGGTTATACGGTCGAAAACACGATGAGTCCACTGCAGGGAGCGTTGATTGCCGCCGCTGTTGCGAATGATGGTGTCATGATGGAGCCTTTCGTTGTGCAAAATCTTGTCGCTGCGGATGGTTCATCTGTCTATTTGGGGGAGCCCAAAGTATCTGGGGTGACCATGGATCGCTCCACTTCTCATCAACTCAAGACACTCATGAAAGAAACGGTCTTGCGTGGGACATCTCGGGGCTCGTTTCGGGGATTTTTCAAAAGCAACTTTGCGCTTCTTGATGTGGGCGGAAAGACGGGATCATTGACGGGATATGATCCTAAGGGCAAATATGATTGGTTTGTAGGTTATGCTGGATCGTCCAGTCACCGGATTGCTGTTGCAGCATTGACCATTCACGAAAAGCAATGGCGCGTCAAATCTTCTTATTTAGCTCGGCGTGCAATTGAGAGTTACTACAAGGAAGCGTTTCAAAATAAGAACGTTGCGAAGCGATGAGCTCCTCTGAAGTGAAGCATGTTCCCATCCTTAAGGACGTGATCGTCCAATCTTTAATCGAGCCATTCAAGCTCCTGTCTTCGGATGCACCCTCATGCTGGTTAGTGGATTGTACATTTGGAGGCGGAGGACATACTGGAGCATTTCTTAAAGCTTTTGAGGACTCCACTGAATTCAGGCGTCATTCGATTTTGGCACTTGATCAAGATCCTGAAGCGGTGGAGCGCGGAAAGATTCGCTTTAAAGATGCGATTGCGGCGGGACGACTCGAGATTCTTCAGAGAAACTTTAGCGAGGCAGGTGAGCTTCTGGAGCAGCGTCCCGTGCTCGGACTCCTGGCTGATCTTGGATTTTCGAGTGATCAGCTTGAAGATCGCAATCGGGGGTTAAGTTTCCAGTGGGAGGGGCCACTGGATATGCGGCTGAATCCGACTCAGGGGAGAAGTTGTCTTGAGTTGCTCAAGCAGGTCTCCGAATTTGAGTTGGAGCAGATTCTCCGTGAGTTTGGAGAAGAGCGATTTTCCAAGCGAATTGCCGCATTTTTGGTCGAAAGTCGTAGGCGAGGGGAGCTTCCAAAAACCACCAAAGGGCTTGTGGATTTAGTCGTTCGAGCCACTCCGCATCATGCTCGACATGGAAAAATCCACGTTGCGACGAGAACTTTTCAGGCCTTAAGAATTGCCGTGAATGAGGAGATGGAAGTTTTGGATCGACTTCTGGATAGCGTGATCCCACGGATTCGACCGGGTGGACGCGCAGCAGTGATCAGCTTTCACTCGTTAGAGGATCGCAAAGTCAAAAACCAATTTAAGAATCAGGATCTTTTTCGAGCTTTGACTAAAAAGCCTATTGAGGCCAATGATGAGGAGTTGAGCGTGAATCCTAGATCAAGGAGCGCAAAGCTGAGAATCGCGGAAAGGCTTGTAGGATGAAAAAGTGGATACCGGTGTGGGCCATTGTTTTGATTCCTCTTTTTTCAATCGGGACGGTCTGGCTTAGGCTCAAAATCATTAGGACAACTTACGCAATTCATGAGGTCGACCAGAGCCTGGCGAAAATTCGCCGAGAAAAGGAGCAACTTTTAGTCAGGGTTGCGGCCTTGCGATCGCCGAAGCGATTGGAGAGCTTGGCTCGTCATCAATTTGGATTGGCTCAGCCTCGGTCGGGTCAGGTGGTTTATCTTCAACCGAGTTCTTCCCTGAAAAATTAGACTATGCTCAAGAATCGCTTCACCGCACTGATGTTATTCTGCATCGTTCTTGCGCTGGGGATTTTAGTGAGAGCTGCATACATCCAAATTTTATCTAATCCTAGACTAGAGGCTATGGCTCGAAGGCAGTATACCAGCCGCTCTTTGGTTAGGCCTCAGCGCGGGACCATTTTTGACAGAAACGGCGAACCTTTGGTCGTGAATCTGGAGGTCAGCAGTCTGGCGGCTAACCCTAATGCTGTTGCTCATAAAAAAACGATGGCCAAGTTGCTTTCGCGAAGTACGGATATTCCTGTTGCTAAGCTCTTCAGTAAGTTGAGTGAGGATCGCGAATTTGTCTGGATTAAGCGTCATTTGAGTGAAAATGAATTGAGGCGCTTGAAGAAAGCGCGACTTTTGGACAGAGATGGGGATCTGGCAGAGGGGCTCATCTTGGTGAAGGAAAGCGATCGAGTCTATCCTCACGGCGCATTAGCTTCCCATATTGTGGGCAGCGTAAACATCGATGTTGAGGGGGTCGAAGGAGTAGAGCTCTGGTTGAATGATCGATTGCGGGGACGAGTCGCTTCAGTTCAAGCGGTTAAAGACGCCTTGGGACGTCCTACTTTTATTGATGCAGTAGCCGCCAAGAATGTTCAAGATGGTGAGCCCGTGACTTTGACGATCGATGCTGCGCTTCAGTATGAGGTTGAGCGAAGTCTTAAGGATGCTGTTCAAAAAGCTAACGCTCAAGCTGGCTCTGTCATTGTCATGAACGCAGACACTGGCGAAATTATGGCCATGGCCAACGAGCCTAGTTTTACACCGAGCGACAAAGCAGCTTCGCCTGATCGTCGGAGGAACCGAGCGGTTACGGATGGTTTTGAGCCCGGCTCTACTCTTAAAGCGATGTTGACGGCGAGTGCCATTTCTCACGGCTGGAAAATGAGCGACCAGGTCTGGGGGGAGCACGGCTCTTTTGTGATTCAAAAACACAAAATTTCGGAGGCTGAGGCT
>CANHSO010000042.1 GCA_947463705.1 Bacteriovoracaceae bacterium | reverse complement strand
TGGCCTGCCGTTGTAGAAACGTCCGAGCGGCACTCAAGACATCATTTCTGATGCGGATTAGCCTGAACGTTGCAGAGACATCTTCTGGGTGGGTATTTTGAATCGAGCGAACTAAGGATGGATATCGGATCATGAAGAACTCATCCAAATTGCCGGCTGAGATTCCAAGAAATCGAGCCCGTTCCAAGATGGGATTGGTTTCAGTGCGGGCCTCAGCGAGAACTCGCTCGTTAAATTGTAGCCAACTCAGGTCTCGGTGAATGAGAGGCAAGTCCGGACGGGTTAATAAAGCAGGTAACGTCGGGATTACAATCCCGCTAAACGAAGGTTGGTTGATGGTCATTTGCTTTTCCCCCTGGCTGCCTGCGCCTACTGATGAAGCGCCGAGCCGTACTCTCTTAATTATCGATAGATCAGGGTGTTGTCGACTGTTTATTGACTAAAAATGGGTATTTTAATTGCAATATTCTATGTTGTTTTGGAGGTAATATGGCGCTCATGATTCGGGGCGTTATTGTTGATTTAGATGGTACACTCATCGATAGTCGCCGTGCGCATGCTTTAGCATGGAAAAAGACTCTTGATGAAGAGGGTGTTCGTAATTCACTGGATGAAATTGAACGGTGGATGGGGTGTGATGTGAATCAGCTCTTAGGGCAGCTTGCCGGAGTTGAAGCTCATTCTCAGCGCGGGCAGAGATTGATTCAGAAAAAAAGGAGAGTCTTAGAGGCTGAATATTATCATCAAATTCGGCCCCACCCATCTTCGAAAGCGCTTCTTTCTCGGTTGAGAGAGGAGGGGCTTCGTTTTGCATTCATGACCTCGGCTAATCCATGTGAGTTGAAGACCTTTTTGAATCTATTAGATTCTCAAGAACTCATGGAGTATTCAAAAATTGAAGAGGTCCAACTCAAGAGACGGACACCCATTGAGACTGCAATTGCTTCTCTTGGTATGAATCCTGAAGAACTCGTCCTTCTTGGTAACACGCCTTATGATGTGCAGGTCGCAATCGGGCACGGAATTTCTGCGATCGCATTTCGTTCCGGCGGTTGGAGTGATGGCGAGCTGACTGGGGCCATGATGGTCTACGATGATATTCCCGATCTACTTAGAAAATTTGACGAATCACCCTTGTCTAAGAAGGCTCGAGGTCAGATTCCATTAGTGGCAGCTTGATCACGTATCCTCTAGGAATATTTTAGGAATATTTACTACTCCGACTGGAGAGGGTCGATTGTGTCGCAGGGCGTGATCGAGCAGGCTTTTTTACCTGAGTTTTCTTTGCTGTTGCCCGCTTCACGGTCATTGCCGTTGCAGGCTCATTTAAGGCGAGTGGCAGGACTTCATCCATCCGGCTCACAAAATGGATTTCCAAATCCTTGAGTGCTTCTTGAGGGATCTCGTAAAGATCCTTCTCGTTGAGTTTCGGGAGAATTAACGTCCTAATTCCAGCGCGCTTCGCAGCGAGAAGTTTCTCTTTGATTCCTCCCACGGGCAGAACCTTGCCAGTCAGGGAAAGTTCACCGGTCATGGCGACTCGATTTTTAATGCATCGTCCTGAAAGGAGTGAGTAAAGAGCGGTGGCCATCGTAATTCCTGCCGATGGGCCGTCCTTTGGAATTGCGCCTGCGGGAATGTGAAGGTGAATGTCATTCTCTTTAAAGAACTTGGGATCCATCTGTAGCGTGGGAGTGGCGCGTTTTTTCACGTAACTCCATGCGATAGCGGCACTTTCTGTCATGACTTCGCCCATTTGTCCGGTGAGCTTAAGGGTGCCAGTTCCTGGGATATCAGCGGCCTCAATAAATAAGATTTCTCCACCAGTTGAGGTCCAAGCTAATCCAACGACCACACCAGGAGCGGTGATCCGTTCGGCAACTTCGTTGTAGAATTTCTTAGGCCCTAACCAGGTGAGCAGCTCTGATTCCTTGATTTGGATCGGTTTCAGTTTAGGTTGAGCCCGTGGATTTTTTTTCAGCTGAGCCTCAGTTTCTCTTACGATCTGAGTGGCAGCTTTTCGGACGATCCGGTGAGTGAGCTTTTGCAAGGATCGCAACCCTGGCTCGCGGGCGTAGTCTATCATGATCTTGCGGATCGCTGGTTTTTCAAATTTCAGTTGGTTTGGTTTCAGTCCGTTCGCTTCGATTGCTTTCGGAATAACGTATCGATTGGCGATGTCTTCTTTTTCTTCGAGAGTGTAGCCCGGCAATTCGATCACTTCCATGCGGTCCAGGAGGGGTGCGGGGATGGATGAAGTCGAGTTAGCGGTGGTGACAAAAAGGATCTTAGACAGGTCGAATGGAACATCGAGGTAGTGATCTAAAAAAGCCGTATTTTGTTCTGGATCTAAGACTTCCAAAAGAGCACTAGCTGGATCGCCATGGTAACTCTGGCCCAGTTTGTCGATTTCATCGAGCATGAGCACAGCATTTTTAGATCCTGCACGTTTGAGACCTTGAATGAATTTTCCTGGCATCGCTCCTACATAGGTGCGGCGATGACCTTTGATCTCAGCCTCATCGCGCATTCCGCCTAGGGAAAAACGGAAGAATTTTCGCCCAAGCGCTTGAGCAACTGACTTGCCGATGGAGGTTTTTCCAACGCCCGGAGGACCGACGAGGCAAATGATGGAGCCTTTTGGGTCATTCTTGAGTTTTCGAATGGCTAAGAACTCCAGGATGCGCTCTTTAACCTGATCGAGTCCGAAGTGTTCTTGATCTAAAGTTGCTTTGGCAAATTCAAGATCGAGAATATCAGTGGTTTCTTGACTCCAAGGAAGTGAGCACAAAGTCTCCAAGTAATTGCGAGAGATGTTGTATTCAGGTGATTGTTCAGGAATGGTCTCAAATCTTTCTAGTTCATCTAGAGCGGTTTTCTTAACTTCTTCTGGCATTTGAGCGGCTTCGATTCGTTCACGAAACGACTGAGCTGATTTTTCCTTGCCCTCGACTTCGACACCGAGTTCGCGTTTGATGGACTTGAGTTGTTCTTTGAGGAAAAACTCCCGCTGCATTTTATTGAGCTTCGAGTTGACGTCCTCACTGATCTTCCGTTGAATGTCTGCAACGTCCTGTTCTCTGCGGAGATGGAGAACGAGTTTCTCAAATCGCGCTCGGACCGAGAGAGTTTCTAAAAGTTCTTGGGACTCGGCTTTAGGTAGGGTGAGAGCAAAGGCGACTAAATCAGAAATTGTACCTGTTCCAGGCGCATTAATCATTGCGAGTCGCATCTCTTCGGTGAAGAAAGGGTTCACTTCAGAGAGTTTTTTGACGTGACTGATCACGGATCGCGTCAGAGCATCCATCTCGATGGACTTCTCGTGGATATCGTCGAGATACTCCGCTTCAACGACAATGTAGGGTTGATTAGCAAGCACTTTGCGACTTCTAAAGCGTTTCATGCTGTGGATTAGGAGATTCACTGATCCATCGGGCATCTTGAGCCGTTTGACGATCTTGACCGCTACACCGATCTCGTAAACGTCTTCCGGTTTAGTCTCCTCGCGAACGTCGCCACTTCGGGTGAGGGCAAGGCCAATCACCCGCTGGCGATTGATGGCTTCCTCAATCATCGCGACATGTTTGGGGAGGCTGATTAAGAGAGGAGCCAGAAGCGTGGGAAACACAATAGGGCTGTTCACTGGTAAAATGAACAAGTTGGGCGGTAAAGCCTGCTCGGGTAAAATGAGATCACCTGGGCGAGCAGGAGATTGAGAAGAGTTCTCCTCTTCCGAGGATGGGTTCTCTAGTGATTTCGATAGGTTAGTGTTTTCTTGGTCTTTTTTATTTGCCATAGTTTTTGCCCTGCCCAAATCAAGATGGGCACGATTCCAACTCTGGCAAGTAGAGACTTAAATTGCAGGAGCTGAGTTGAGCTCCCGACTAATTTTTTCAATTAAGTCGTTCGCTAGGCTAGGGTCAGGCTCACCTGTGGTGCTGAAGCCCTCGGATCCTCCTTGAGCATTGAGTCTTTCGACCTCTTCAGTGACAGTTGTTTTCACTTTGACTCCGCCGAGAACTTGCTCTGCGCTGACTTGGTATTTAAACCGGTTTTGGAGGTAGGTTTTCCTTGGAAATCCATTGACTTGATATTCAATGTACTTGGATTTCGATTTGGAGAAGATCCAGTCAGTTTCTAAATTTCGTTGGGAGAGTTTTTTAAGTTCCAGTGGAGAGACTTCAGCGGGGGTTTTGCTTACGACTCGCGTCAGTCTGAGCGCGGACTCAATGGCTTTCCAAGCTGCGGGGAAATCGGTCTCGAAGGTTTGCTCATTTCGGAGTTGGGCGTAGGCTAGCGTTTTAACTTCGGGAGCGCTCGAACACCCAGCTAGTGATCCAATGACCAAACAGGAAAAACTTAACGCAACCAGTCTCAGCTTCATTAATTTTGACCTCGCTTTGTCCACAGCTTAACCCCTTTTCTTGCTGAGATCTATGATGATTCTCACCGGTTGGGTCAACTCAAAAACTTCCACGTTAACGGCAGATTTGAGTGGAAGAGAAAATGTCCAGACTTCGTCCTCCAGTTTGGGGAGTAAATCCACACTTTCAAGTAAGTTGCTCTTCTTAAAAGCCGTAGTAATTTTTTTTGAGTCAAAGCGAAGTTCTGGGTTACCCCAGACTGAAACTCCGATTCGTTTTTGGTTGGGGTTGACTTCAACTTGAAAGTACGGAGGGCGGGGGATAGCTGCTGGCTCTCCGTTTTGAGTTCCCTCAAGATCAATCACGACTCGTTCAAGTTCTTTTTGGTTTGAAAATCGAATATCTTTTACAATCACTGGATGGATAGCTCGGTCTCCTCCAATGATCAGACCATCACGGACTTGCGCTTGAGTTTTTTTGGTGTCTGCAATTGAAATTTTATCGGCTTTAAGTCTTTGGATGTCATTGGGGTGGGTTGGAAGGTTCGTCGGAGCCGAGGCGGCATTTTGAGTTTTTTCAGGGATAGCGGCCCATGTTGAATGAGGGAGGTAGATGGACCCTAAAGCGACTCCCCAGAGGAAAAACGGATTGATCTTCATTTTTTTAGTTTAATCGCCAATTTGGGGCGATGCAAGGAATTCGAAACTCTGAGTCCGCCTAGCGCAAAGAGCCAAGGAATGAGCCATCCCACGGCAGCGCCAAACGGAGGTTCTGATGAACCTCTCTGTAGCGTCGATGAAGTCTTGATTCTGCCGCATGCCCCAGTCTGAGTTGTTGGGTTGGCTCCTGGAAGTGAGCGGTGAAGCGGGGGGTTTGATGGGCTTTGGTACCTTGCGAAGTTCTCGAGGCTTCGACATCGAGGATTGTCCGGAAGGGTGCTGTTTGAGTTGATCGAGTCACTCTCGGTTCGGGTGGAACCAAAAACGACCACAAAGGGAAAATTTCGGTCCACCGAAAAGTACCCTGCTGGATAAGAGCTGAGAGGTACGGATTGAGTCGAGATGGATAGGGTGTAGTCTCCGGGTGCAAGCGATGGAGCTGTGAGAATTCCATCAAAGCTTTGAAATCCGGAATTTGCCGTAAAATCAGAGCTTTTGTAATTTGGATTCACATAGGTGAAGTTGACTGGATTACCCATTGAATTGGTGAGGCTTAGGATTGCCTTCACGGGTGAATAGAGACTATAGCTCACTACGCGAATGACTAAGTCACCTGAAACGTTCCGAAGTGGATAGGTCCTGCTCTGTGAGTTCTGTGGAAATACGTCAACCCATGCGAAATCCCCGGTTCGCCCATTCGCCGTGCTCATGTCAAATTGTGGGTTCTGGGAGGGGCTCGGAGAAGTCACAGGAATTGGAGAGCATTTCACAGAGATCGATCCGAGGTCCGAATCGACCCCTGAATTTACAGGAATCTTTCTCAAGGCTGCAGGTCGTTGTTCTGAGTTGGTGGTGAAAAAGGTTTTTTTAAATTCGCGCCCTGAGCAAACAGAAAAATTCATTGATGAATAATAATTAGGGAGTGTTTGAGCACCAGCATAATAGGGTTCGATCATGAGGAAGTAGTTACCTGGCTCGAGATGACCGAAATGAAAAGAGCCAGAACGGTCAGTGAGCGCAGATGCTAAGAAAGTTCCGCGGGTTTCTGAAATGGCTACGACATGGGCCCCGAAAACGGGCGAGCCGTTTGCAGTGACTGTGCCGTGGAATGCCCCCGTTAAATCAGTCTGGGAGGTCGGATAAAGACTCTGGATGCCGACCTTTTCATCGCAACTTAAGAAAGCTTGATCAGGAGCTTCCATAAAAAGCATTGAGGTTCCTAGTCCTCCAGTGTGAGAAAGACCCAGGGTATGTCCGAGTTCATGGCTGATCGTGTTTTCGATGTAGACTGGAATCTTATGGTTTGCTCGCGAAATGACCACGCCCTCTGCAGGCTCGGTGCTGTCTTCGGGAGAGGTTGTAAAATTAAAATTTCGATCATTGAGGATGATGTCAGCCTCGTAAATGTCCCCCGAATTCCCATCATACCAGACTTGTGTGGTGCCAATGATGCTTGAGGACATCGAGTTATCTGTTGTCATCTGGGAAAGAAAAAATAGCGTAGATAGCCCGTCGTTTCCTCCGGAAGTCGGGAACTTGCTTCTGTCTGTTCCCTGCCAATAATTAAAGTCGACTGAGCCTTGAGATGCGGCCTTCCAGCGTTGCAATGACGTGGTGGCTGATTTGAAAAAATCAGATGCAGTTAAACTGTTTGAGTTTTCTGGATTGCCTGCAATGTTAATTGTGATCGGCTGCCTCCATCGAATGGAGGCGCCATTACTCATGACTAATGGCGTAAATGCCAGCGCTTTGGTACCACTAGTCTCGATGACGATCATTACAGCTGCTGCAACCCATGGTCTACTCATTTCAAAAATTTCCATAAGAGGATTGAAATTCCTAGGGCGCCAAAAAACATGATCACTAAAAAAAGTGGTAATTTCGGAGGCTGAGAGATTGGATTCGCTTGAGGAAGGATTGAGCTAGGCGGCTGCGAGGGTTGGAGGGAAGGAGTGGACTCTGGAGTCACTTTTTGAGACGCTTTTGAGTTTTCTGCAGGAGGTGTGGCCGCAGCTTGCTGGCGGATCAGACGTTTTAAGTCGGATAGAGTCCAGGGTCTCGGGTTTTGATTCAAACTAAAAGTGGACGACGATCCCCAGAGGGCTGGACCCTTGAGGATCTCGTCTCCGTTGGCGTCTTTCTCGATGTTGAGCTTTCCAAGCATCATTCCGTGGACGTCGAGCGTGCCTTCGGAATTGAGCGGGTTCACCATGACCACGACAGTTTCCCCCGTTTCAAAGTGCGCGGCGCCCTCGACGTGGAGGCCTACCCCATCCTTTTCTCCTCCGATTTCTCGGACTAAGAGAGAAGAGTTGGTGTTGGAGAGCGTCGGGCCTTTGAGTGTTTCATCGTTCTGAAAGGCGTAGTAGGTGAAAATTTTCTGGCTATTGATCCCCTTGCCCCAGTCCGAATAGTGGGAGCCAATTTTGCCCTTCAAGATCAGGGGCGCTTCTTCTACGGTGGTTGGGAAGGGCTGTTGATAGAAAGTACTTGCGAAAGACGGCAGGCTCAAGTTTAGCCCAAGCCAGATCCCTCCGAAAATCCATTGTTTAAGTTGAAGTGTTTTCCTGTTCATGCCTTCCTCTTATTAGTGACTCGTGCCTGTCCTACCAAGTCTAGCAGCTTATTCGGGACGTTGTAGTGTGTCATCTTTGCTGGATTTGCTCGGTGTGTGTCGTCATTGTAGCAGTGAACTTGGTTGGCTGGGTTTTGTAATGAATTCCAAGGGTTCGTTGCTGGGATGGGATTCATCGGTTTTTCGGACAAAAAAACTGAAAAAAAATTGCCTTTTCCAGTATCGAGTGATAACTATCGCCATCCGTTTGTAAGGTGTGGATCGCTAGCTCAGTTGGTAGAGCAGCTGACTCTTAATCAGCGGGTCGCAAGTTCGATCCTTGCGCGATCCACCATTTTTAAAATCCTTTCGTATCCAATTCTGAAGCTTGAGCTACTCAATCGCATCAAAGGTGATCTTGTTATTCTGGCCTCTGGTCTGGTTGAGTAGAGTTTGGCAGTCTTCTACTATTGCCTCCAAATTACTTTTCGAATATTTCTGTTGCCCGAATCAAAGACGTAGACGACTCCTACCCGATTTCGGTCAGATACAATTTTACTGGGGTGATAGAATAGAGCCTGACCGCTCCCTCCGTCTGCTAATCCTGTTTGAGCAAGTGGATTACTTCCGCCGATAAACGGGGAGCCGCCATCACTACTTCCGAAAGTCTTTAGTATTCGAGTACACTCGCTCGCACTACAAGATTCGCCATCCCTAAGCGCCACCAAAATCCGGCTCTTCTCCGTTTCAACGAAAATAATATTGTCTTCCGAATCTGTTGCAACCCCGACTGCTAACTTAGGGATGTAGGCTTGGCCTGTTTGACTTCCCTCCCTGAAATTGTAGGAGATCATGCTCCCATTATCTTGATTTAGTTTCACTAACCTGTCCAGGGTTGACACTACCAGCGATCTGTTGCTCAATGGAGCGAGAGCCCAAGCATTTCTTAGAATCTGTGAGTTTCTGCTTACCAGAGTACTGACGTTGTAATTATTTCCGCCACTCTCTTTTACAATCTTCCTGATACTGCTTCCTCTTTGGTCGATCACAAATAAAGATTGGGTGTTGTTATCAAACACGATTTCTGTTGGCTCGAAAAACCTCGCAACGGATCCGATGCCATCCAGAAGGAAAAGATCCGACCATTGTGGTGTGCTGCCGGGTTCAAAACCAGCGACCTTGGAGAAACCATTTTGATTTTTTTTATATATGCTGCTGTATATCCCGTTATCGGCGCGACCTACTACAAAGAAGATTTCATCGTCGTTGCTATTCACAGCAAGACTACCAACGTAATAGTTGGAGGGCATTGTTGATGGTAATATTTGTATTCGACTCTCGACCTCAGCCCCCTGGTTATTGATGAGTCGGATTGAATTTGACCCTGTTCTAGGCTCAGCAACGAGAAGACTCGGAGAAGCGGACGCGGACGGCTTTACCGCTACACCCTGAAAAGTAAGAAAACGAACGCCATCTGGCGTAGCGCTAGCAGTGGAAGCCAGGGACCGTGTAGAGAAGACAGAGTTTTCAGAATCCAAATGCACCCCTGCTAACATAGTAAAAGTTCCGTTCCCTGTGTCCACCTTAAAGAGTCCACTGTTCAATGCGACGGCATAAATCGAAGGGCTGGACCAGGGTTGCCTTGCGATAGCGCTAAGTTGACATCGGGTTTCTCTATCGCAATTGGGCTTTAGAAATTCATAAGCCCTCCTATTCCTTTCGATTGTGATAATCCTGCTATACCCGGAATTCAGGCGTCCGGCGATCCGCACCACTCCAGAGTTTTCAGAGATGAGACTGACGGGGTAATAAAGTCCAAAGCTCAGCGCATCTATCCCCGAACTTTGGGTTTGGTCATTGAACTCGGTGAATCCCGGCATTCCAGTTCCTGCAAAATTGGTGACCCTTCGTGGGCTAGTGCTTGCGGGTGAGGCGATTAATTTAATTCTATGATTATAAGTGTCTGCAATGTAGAGATTGAGACCGCCGGGGGACAGCGCTAAACCTGTTGGGTGATTAAAACGGGCGACTGGACCGGTGCCTATTGCATCGCCCATCACGCTTCCCGCAATTGTCATAATGTTTTGAACTTGCCCGGCTGAGTTACACGAAATCCGCCTAATTTGATGAAAGCCCCAGTCGGCTACGTAAATGAAAACGTTGTTCGCATCACGATGAAGTGCAAGTCCGGCTGGATCTCTGAACTCAGCTGGATTTGCTGGATCAGAATAAGAGGAGTCGTTTCCAGCGAAAAGACTCACCTGACCCGTAACCAGGTTGATTTTCCGGATCACATGATTTCCTGAGTCGGAGACGTAAAGCATGTTCCGGCTCTCGTCGAGGGCTAGGCCGGCCGGAAATTTAAACTTTGAGTTCGAGTTAATTCCAGCTCGATAAGAACCATTGTCATGACCGGGTTCACCGGGAGTACCGGCGAGCAAAATCACTCTTCCTGTTGTGTCGATGAGCCGAATCACATGGTTCCTGGTGTCGGCGACAAAAGTCCTCCCAGCTCGGTCCATGACGATGGCCTGAGGCAAATGGAACCGAGCCTCAGTGCCGACTCCTTCTCGATACCCATCAAAGATGTCGTTACCACCGAAAACGCTGGGACCAGGACCCGAAAAGGTAGTTACCTGGAAGTCATCTCCCAAAGCGTTGTTTGAGGAGGAAATCATGAAGGCAAAGAACCCAGTTAAAATAGCTCTGACGGCGAGTTTGATTTTCATTTCTAGATTACAGCACAAAAACTCCTGAGTTGGCTAGGTGTGTCAATTTTTGTTATCAAGCTACCTGATTGATTCGTAATGAATACCGGTATTTGGAGGAGGTGAGAAGTGAGATGGTCCATTGATTCTTCCAGTCGGTCGTGTTTTAGTTCCTATTGGATCAGCCTGGGGGGTTTGGGAAATGAACACGTCCATCACGTTAGAGCAAATTCAAGAAGCGCGTCGGGTTTTAAGTCTTTATTTGCCTACTTCTCCACTTATTTACAATGCGTGGCTGTCTGAATCCCTTCAGTGTCAGGTCTATCTGAAATTGGAAAATATGCAGCCCATCGGGTCATTTAAAATCCGCGGCGCAACCTATAAAATTACTCGTCTCACCGAAGAGCAAAAGAAGCTTGGGGTTATTGCAGCAAGTGCAGGCAATCATGCTCAGGGTGTGGCTTGGGGCTCGAGGCAGCTGGGTGTTAAATCTCTGATTGTGATGCCTGTCACGGCTGCTTTGGTAAAAGTTCAAAACACCCAGGCGCTGGGAGCCGAAATTCTGCTCCACGGGACCAGCTACGACCAGGCTTTTGCTAAGGCTCAGGAAATTGCCGCACAAACCGGACGAATTTTTATCAACGCGTTTGAAGATGCAGATGTGATCCGAGGGCAAGGTGTAGCGGGTCTGGAAATTCTCGAGCAGTTGCCCGATGTGGACTGGGTCATTGGAGCAGTGGGAGGCGGTGGGCTAGTCTCAGGTGTAGGAACGGCGATCAAAGCACTCAGACCTCAGGTTAAGATGGCAGCCTGCCAGGCTCAGGGCGCTGCTTCTATGGTGCGTTCCATTGAGCAGGGTAAAGCGACAGCGCTCGCTAAAGTTGATACGTTTGCGGACGGTATCGCCGTGATGAAAGCCAGTGAGTTCATGCGTCAGATCCTGGCGCCACTGGTGGATGAGTGGGTCGAGGTTGAAGATGATGAGATCGCTGCTGCGGTCCTAACATTGCTGGAGAAAGGTAAAACCATTGCCGAAGGCTCTGGAGCTGCTGCCCTTGCGGGGCTTTATGAGATTAAGTCCCAAATTCGGGGCAAAAAAGTAGTGGTGATTGTCAGCGGCGGCAATATTGACGTGAATGTATTAGCTCGTATTATTGATGTGGGACTCGTCCGCGCCGGTCGACGAGTTCGAGTGAATATTGTGATTCCCGACCGGCCTGGTACCCTCGCTAAGGTGACGCAGCTCATTGCTGATCAAGGGGCAAACATTTTGCAAGCAATTCATGATCGTAATGAGCCATCGAATCAGCTCAACGAAACTGAAGTTGCTTTGACATTAGAGACCCGAGGTCCTGAGTATAGCCGAGCACTGATTGAAGAGTTGAGAAAAAGTGTAATTCGAATCGAACTCACTCACTAAATTCAGTAAAGAATAAAAGCTCGGTGAGGGGAGAAATTTGATGATACGGGTTAAACGCCTCTATTTAGGTGCGCCTATCTGCGGATTGGTGTTGCTTAATGCTTGTGGTCTGTTTCATCGAGAGAATGTGGCTGAGGGAGGAGGGGTCTGCGCGCCAACTCAGTTGAGTCAGGTGGCAGGCAGCATAGGATCAGCTGATGTCTTTATGATGGACCCTATTGCGAGTTCTGGTAATCCCCAATTATCTCCCAATTCAAGCCCTTTGGATGAGTATGCGACTGCAGTTGGTCTTTCGAGACTCTCGGGGCTAGGAGTTTTGGATGGGCAGTTCGTGTCTATTCGAAATCGAGTTCATTGTTCGGATCACTTCGGAGCTTATAACGCAAAAAATCAGTTCCAGTACCCTCATAGTGATTTTCGATTTCAAGAGGCGATGAGTTACTATTTTGGGGATGAGTACCAGAATCGATTGAAAAATAATGGATATTTAGTCTCTCGTGATCCGACCGTGATTATAGCTCACTGTGAGACAGTAGATAATTCTTATTTTACCAAGGCTCACGATACTTCTGGACAGATTTATAATGGGAGAGAATTTAATGAAGTATGTTTAGGAGATTCGAAATCCTCTCCAGGTGCTTTTTACGCAGATGACGCTCAAGTCGTCATACACGAGCTTCAGCATGCTGCGACAGTAGACAACTATTCAGCGATCACCAACCTCAATCAATTTTTTTATGATGAGGCAGGAAGTCTTAATGAAGGGATTTCAGATTTCATGAGCCTTGGATTTGCTGATAACTTGTCTCCCTCTTCTCCTGGGTTGGACAGTCGGATTTTCAGCCGCTGGGCTCTGGGCACTTTTAATCCTAAGCCTAATCATAACAGCGTTCGAGGTGCTCATCGATGTCCCATGTACGATTCAAAATTTTCAGATAACTGTTCGTCTTACCCTAATTTTGCCCTGCCGTCTGATAGTAACAACTACACGACGACAGTGAGTTTTATCTACCCGGATGGTTTAGGCTGGCCATTTCCAGATAACTTTAAGAGTCAGAACGTCCTTTCAAATATTTATCAGTCCTATGCTTATAATCAAGAAATACACAACAATGCCTTGATCGTTACAGGGGCTCTTTGGGATGTGTATTCAGCCTTAAAGAAGCTTCGATCAGGGGATGGCTGGACTGCCTTTGATCTTACCCAAAAATTGGTAATGGAAGGGGTGCGGCACTTGCCCACTCCCACGCGTCAGAATCGATCACCTGTCACGTTCATTCAGTTTGCTAACAAGCTCGTTGATTCGATTGCTCTCGTTCCTGAGCTCAGTGCAACAGATCGAGCTGCGGTTGTTCAGGCGCTCAAAGAGCGGGGCCTTTTTCAGTCAGCAACGCTTCGCTCAGAGACTTGGGTGACGGAGGGTCCCGGCATATTTAAACTTCGTCCCTACACTCCGACTCCTGGTGTTTTTATTCAAGACAATCCACAAGTACTTGCAAAGTGGTTGACACAAATGGGGATCGATTCAGGTGTGGTCGGTCAGGGGCTTTCGAGTGGGTTGAATTCGATGCTGGATCCAGGTGAATTTGGAGTAATTTGGTTTGATCTCCAAAATGAGGATGACCTGACTGCAGGTGGAATTTTAGTCTCTGTAGTCTCTTCTGACTCTGATGTTGAAATCCTGGACGATTCATTCAACGTAGGATTTTCAATGAGTGAAGGGACTCGAAAGGCTCAAATCATGTATTCGAAGGTGAATGGCAAGATCATTGCGGGGATACTAGCTCCTCTTTCAGGTGCTTCGTTAGACCAGAGTTCTTATTTTAGCACCTCTGGAAATACCTATTTTACAACCGATCTATTGTTTGCCTTGAGTTACCGGACTGGGATTTGGGTGAAAGTTAATCCAAATGCTGAACACGGAAAGGTCGTTGAGTTTCAGGTTCAGGCGGTGCCAGCTAATGCATCGGGGACTGCTCAGAGTCAGCCCGTGACGCTCAGATTTCCAGTGGTGATTAATTAGGTAACGAAGGCGAGGATTCATGTTCAAAGATCAACGAAGTATCCTCTGGATCATTTTAGTTATCCTTGCACTTACGATTTATCATTTTGCTAATTTAAAGCGTTCACAGTTGAATCGGCCTGAGGTTCAAAAGCGTTTTGACACTCAGCCTCCGCTTCCCTCGTCTTCGCCCCTTCCCTCGGTGCGTCCATCTTCTCAGCCCAGAACATCACCCCGGGCATCTGCGGCAGATCAAGGTCCTAAGCATTGGAGCCAATTTAAATCTAAATATGGGGAGGATTTGATCGCTCAGTTTACGCCCGATCACCTCTTGAGCTCGATTCAGGGCCGGATAGGACAGGGCGCGCCTCAGGGTGTCGACTTCGACTTCAGGGATGAGAGGCAGATTAAGGCAAGAGCTGAGGCGATCATTCGTGAGCTGTCCGTTCTGATCGGTGAGCGTCCGGATTGGCCCATTGAGTTTTCGGAGATTCGCCTTGGACCGGGCTCAGGACAAGTCTATTTTCAGCAAACTTATCAAGGGCTTAAAGTTAAACCGATGGGGGGGGTGAAAGTCGATTTGGGACCCTCAGGAGAGATTATTGGGCTTTACTCTGACTATGCTGCTCAAGTTCAATCGGTGACCCCTGCGTCACTTTCCGAGTCGGTAGTTCGAGAAAAGGCAAGAGAGGCCCTGACTCGACAAAGCTTACCGGGTTTGAGCCTCAGTTCGATTCCTCCGGGACAGAAAATCGTCTGGGTGTCTGGGGGCGCGGGGCGTGTTGCTTACGAGTTCTTTGTTCAGGGTCGAAACGTGGTGATTGATGCTCAACAAGGGCGCACTCTTCTTTTCAGAGATCGCCGGCACTTCTAGTAACTGAATATGTTTGATATCCTGATTCTATGCAATTCTTTAGGAATAGTTTTTCAGTCATCGGATTAGGGATAGTTTTTGGATGCTCGTCCACGCAGCCAGGGATGTTTTCAAACTCTCCTGATCATGTGCGTAAGGTTTGCACACCCGAGGTGCCGGAGAAAAGGCAGACCCACCTTCCTCGCCTGGATGCGCTTTCGCCTCATGAGGGTTCAAGTGAAGGGGGGAGCCGACTTAAAGTGACCGGTCAGGGGTTTAAACCGGGAGTTCAAGTTTTTCTCGGGGGCTCTCTTTGCGAGGGTATGAGCTTTCTAAAACCGTCCGAACTGACCTGTTCAACCTCAAGTCAACGGGTAGGTGAAGTCGACGTGATTGTAGTCAATCCAGATCAAGGCTGTGATTTAATTAAAAGAGGATTTCACTTTACGCAGGTGGTCGGTATTTTGCCTAAAAAAGTTCGCCTTGCTGTCGGGGATGAATTTCAATTTCATTCCCAAAATGCAACGGCTCCACTCGAGTTTAAAATCATCGAGGGCTCAGGAAAAATAGATTCTAAAACGGGAGTTTTTACGGCAATGGCTCCTGAGGGAAACGTCCTCGTCCAGTTAATGGACGGCAAGGGAACCAAAGATACGGCCACGATTCAAGTTCGACCAGTTCTCGGTATTTCTGTCAGTGCGAATCAGTTGGGTGTGGGTGGAAGTGCCTTTGTATCGGCCTCAGGTGGAGTGAGTCCGTATGAATTTACGATCGATCCGCAGGATGGGATGATCGACTCGACGGGGCGGTTAACTGTCTTACGGACTTCGAATGATATCGCCGTCAAGGTGACAGATGTTTTAAATCATTCAGCGGTGGCCCACATTAAAGGAGTGGATGGGGTTCGGTTAAGCGGTCCACAGAAACTTGAAGTCAAACGGCAAGTCGCCCTTCCCGTTCAGGGAGGCATCCCTCCCTACTCTTTTGAGGTCGTTTCAGGAGGGGGTAAGGTGGATCCAGCTACGGGGCAGTTTACTGCAGCAGATCAGCCCGGAAGCGTGGTTGTCTCGGTCAAGGACTCCGTGGGAAGTGCTCATCAACTCTCGATTGTGGTGATACCGGAACTGACGCTCACTCCCAGTCAGGCTGTCTTAGCTTCTGGGGGTAAGCTGCGGTTGACGGCTATGGGTGGCTTCATGCCGTATTCCTTTCGGATCAGTAATGGGGCAGGACAGGTGAACCCCACTTCCGGGGAGTACACGGCACCTGATGTGACTACTTTGGATTCGGTCGAAGTGAAGGATGCTCATGGGTCAGTGTTTGTGTCTCGGATAGAAGTGAAGTCCCTTATGCAGCCCAGAGCTCTTTCAGCGTCTTTGACTCACACATGTGCCGTAACTCACGGCGCAGCAAAATGTTGGGGGGAGAATCTTTACGGACAGTTAGGGGACGGAACCGAATCGAGGCGATTACAACCTCAGGCTGTTCTGGGACTCGAGGAAAATGTTTTTAGCGTGGCGACCGGTTATCGGCATTCCTGTGCCCTGATGACTGGAGGATCTGTGATGTGTTGGGGTGATAATTCTAAGGGGCAACTCGGCATCCAGAGTGCCGCGGATCAGTCGATCGAAAAAAACAATAGACCTCGCACAGTTGCAGGCCTGAATCAGGGAGTGGTTGCGATCGCTGCCGGTCAGTATCACACTTGCGCAGTTCGGGATGCGAAGGTGTTTTGTTGGGGGGATAATTCTAAAGGACAGCTTGGGGTTTCCTTTGCAAAAATGAGCAGCATTCCAGTTCAAGTAGACGGAATTCTAGATGGTGCTCAAGCGATTACCGCAGGGACCTTTCATTCCTGTGCCGTGGTGAGCGGGGCAGCTCAGTGCTGGGGGTGGAATTATAACGGCCAATTAGGCAATGGGAGCCGAGTGGATAGTCATTTACCCGTGGCCGTTGAAACCCTAAATCAGGGAGTTCGCAATTTAGCCTCAAGAGGAAATCACACCTGCGCTCAAACTGATCGTGGGCTCTATTGTTGGGGGTATAATGCCTCGGGGCAGTTGGGCAACTGGCGCACGCAGAGCGAGTCGGTGCCTGTTCTGGTTAAGGGTTTAGCTGGAATGGTGGAGGAAGTGTCGCCTGGCTTTCAGCATACGTGTGTGCGCACTTCTCTTGAGCCTTGGGTTCAATGTTGGGGATTGAATTACTATGGTCAAATCGGAAAAAAAGGCGCGCTTTTGGAGAAACTACCTCAGCCTGTGAGGCTTTCTGGTACTGCGACCGCATTGAGCTCAGGGGTAGATCACACCTGTGCACTTTTGGGAGAGAACTTTTCTTGCTGGGGACGCAATTCAACAGGGCAATTAGGTGATCGGACCACTCAGGATCGAGCGAATTCAGAAGTGAAGAGGAAGTTAGATTGAAATGGCGACCCCGGAGAGGTTCGAACTCCCGACCTGATGCTTAGAAGGCACCTGCTCTGATCCAGCTGAGCTACGGGGTCGCATTACGCTGAGAAAGAACCTTTTTTGAGGTTGCTTCGTTTTTTATGGTGCTCGCGGAGGGACTCGAACCCCCACACCAAAGGCACTGGCTTCTAAGACCAGCGTGTCTACCAATTCCACCACGCGAGCGCGTAAGATCGAAGTTTTAAATCATTTTGACACATTTTGCCACAATCATTTTTGGGAGCGGCTGCTTTGCCTAGCTCCTACCCGAGAATAGGATGAGGCCCATGATTTTGTGCGAGGCACCATCGACTTCCAGGCTAGCCTCCTCTGATGCATAGTCCAGGGCCGTCCTCTGGGATCGGTCCTTTGTGGCGCAACGGATGCCGGGAGCCTTGACGAGGAGCTCGACGACTTTCCAGCAGGACTCTCGGGTGGCAAAAATCAAGGGTGTCCGCCCCAACTCGTCAATGGCATTGACGTCAGCCTTATTTTTGATGAGAAGTTCAGCTAGTTTAGGGGAGCAGTTGCGGGCTGCAAACATCAGCGGGCTCATTTTTGCGGAGGTCACCGTATTTACATTTGCCCCTTGATCGATGACTCGCTGGGCATCAGTGATCCGGTCTTCTCGTGCCGCCAGTCGAAGCGAGTTGTTGAGTAGTTCTTTTTGGTCCCCTTCGAGCGAGACTAAAGTGCGGCTTGAGCTGTTCATCGATCTGCCTAGGCTCGGCGCAATATATGAGTATTCAGCAAAAAATTGATCGACAGGTAAATAATCTGCGTGCGCCATCGATGAAATCAAGTGGATGAATACTGTCGATAGAAAACAGACTCGAGCCCGAGTCAGTGACCGGGCTTTACGGCTGAAGCAAGTTTTCCTCATAGATCCCCCCAAGGATGAAGTGAGTTTCAGCTTGAAATCTCACTCCCGA
>CANHSO010000041.1 GCA_947463705.1 Bacteriovoracaceae bacterium | reverse complement strand
CGAATGGGGCTTTACCCTGAAGCACCCAAGCCCCCCTTCGTGCCAGGCTATGAAATTTCAGGGCGGGTTTTAGAAGTTGGACCCGCTGTAAAGTCAGTCCGACCAGGAGATCGAGTTCTGGGTGGCTCACGTTTCGGCGGCTATACCACTCAAATTGTTCTTCCCGAATATCAGGTCAGAAAAATTCCTGACCGAGTCTCCGACGTCGATGCTGCGGCAATTCCAGTTAATTTTCTGACCGCATGGATGGCACTTCACGAGATGGCTCGCGTCCGAAAGGGTGATCGCGTTTTTATCCAAGGTGCCGCTGGAGGAGTCGGCGTAGCCGCGACTCAAATTGCCGTCCAAGCCGGAGCAAAAGTCATAGGTTCGGTTGGGTCTTCGTCGAAAATTGAAATTGTAAAATCCTTAGGCGCATCTGAAGTAGTTTTACAAAATGATTGGAATCAGCTTTCGGATGAAGAAGCAGGTGGATTTCAAATCATTTTAGATTCCTCAGGCGGCGAAAGCTTAAAAAGGAGTTTGAGACGACTCTCAGCGAGTGGTCGAGTCGTAACCTTTGGTGCATCCAGTAGCGTTTCCGGACCCAAACGCTCTATTCCCACACTCTTATCACTCCTGCTGAGCACATCGGTATTGACACCCTTTAGACTCATGATGGAAAATAAGGGTATTTTTGGACTCAACCTCCTTCAGCTCTTCAAAGAACCTACAAATGGCGAATATAATCCGCTTTATTCTGCTTTTGATGAGCTTATGAAACGGTTTGATGACGGCTCATTTCGAGTCATCATAGGAAAAACATTCCCCCTCGCTCAAGCAAGCGCAGCTCACTCTTATCTCCAAAGCAGAGCCAATGTGGGAAAAGTTTTGCTCATTGCCCCAAAAAAATCCAACGCAAGTTGAGAGAAATTTGACATTCGTAAAATTTCCGCTATAGGCTAAAGGTGTTAACATCCCTTATGTTTAAGAGGCTAATTCTATGATTCAAGTTTCTCATCTCACAAAACTTTACGGCCCACGCGCGGCAATCAGTGACCTGAGTTTTGAAGTAAAAAAGGGTGAAATCGTCGGCTTTCTTGGACCAAATGGAGCCGGCAAAAGCACCACGATGAAAATTCTGACCGGGTTTATGCCTGCCTCAGAGGGCTCTGCAAAGATTGCAGGCTACGACGTTTTTGAAAACCCAATTGAAGTCAAAAGGAATATCGGTTTCCTTCCAGAAAATCCGCCGGTCTACCCAGAAATGAAGGTTCAAGACTACCTTCAGTTTGCTGCAGAACTTCACCAAGTTCCTCGAGAAAAGGTCAGAGCTGCCGTGGACCAAGTCCTAGCTAAAACTTCACTTGGAGACGTCAGGAACCGTTTGATCGGTAACTTGTCCAAGGGCTATCGCCAAAGAGTTGGTCTAGCTCAAGCTATGGTTCATAATCCTGCAGTTCTCATTCTAGACGAACCGACCGTTGGTCTTGACCCAAAGCAAATCATTGAAATCCGCGAGTTAATCAAGGGCCTTGGAGGCGAACACACCGTCATCTTGAGCTCTCACATCTTGCCCGAAGTAACGGCAACTTGTGAACGGATTATCGTGATCAACAAAGGACGAATTGTAGCAGAAGATACTTTAGATCAACTGACCGCTCGAATCAAACGAGGCCTGATCTACTCGATGCTAGTAAAAAGCCCGGCACAGGAGGGAGTCAGCGCTATCCGAAATATTCCTGGCGTCCAAACCGTCACTCAAGTTGGGCCGAAATTAGTTGTAGAGATTCAACCAGGATCTCCAGAAGTCCGTGACCAGATCGTAGAAACCGCAGTAAAACGGGAGATGGGTGTTTTGGAGTTCAGCACTGAGAAGGTCAGCCTTGAAGAAATCTTTTTACAACTCACCACGATTGAAACACCCAATGAAACTGCAGGAGTTGCCGTATGAACTTCAAAAACGCTTGGATCATTTCCAAAAAAGACTTTCGAACTTATTTTACCTCGCCAATCGCCTACATTGTGATTGCGGGGTTCATGCTGATCATGGGATGGATGTTTTTCTACACCCTGAGCCACTTCGAAATGCAGAGCATGCAGTACCAGCAGTACAATATGGGAAAAGGCCCCAGCATCACAGACGCAATCATTCGTCCGCTCTATGGGAACATGAACGTTATTTTCCTCTTTCTGGTTCCTTTTATTACGATGCGTCTCTTTGCTGAGGAGAAGAAGCTCCACACGTTTGAACTCCTGATGACCTCACCGGTCACGCTGACGGAGATTGTTTTAGGCAAGTTTCTATCCTCTTTGCTTCTCATCTCGATCATGCTCGGAATCACAATTGTTTACCCCATCATCCTATTTGTGGGTGGAAACCCTGATTTAGGCCCAATCGTGACGAGTTATATCGGGACGCTGCTCCTAGCAAGTTGCTACCTGTCGCTAGGAATTTTTTTCTCTTCTCTGACCGAAAATCAAATTGTGGCCGGTTCACTGACGTTCGCCAGTGCCCTTTTCTTTTGGTTAGTGAATTGGGCTTCCCAAGCCAGTGGCCCCACCTGGGGCGAGGTTTTAAACTATCTCTCTCTCATTAGCCACTTTAACAATTTTAGCCAAGGACTCCTGAACTCAAGTGACGTGATTTACTACTTATCGTTCATTGGTCTTGGACTTTTTCTGACTCGCCGAGTTCTGGACTCCTATCGCTGGAGGTAATCAAAAATGAATCAAAATAACATGAGCACTCAAAATCCAAGCTTATCATCTCATCGTCCCTCAATTCCCGCTCACCTGACCCCATGGCTTTGGGCCGGAACGGGACTGGTTACCCTAGCTCTCCTCTTTGCTCGGGTCACATTTCCAGAGCTAATTTGGCTCACGCTTGTTCTCTGCGTTCTCCTCTTGACAGGGCTGAGCTGCCTGATCGTTCAAAACCAAAGCTCTTTGAAAAGTAGAACTACCGCTTACGGCGTGAACTCTTTAGTTACGATCATTCTTGTTTTTGGCATTGTGGGCGTAGCCAACTTTCTTGGATCTCGCTACCCACTAAAAAAGGATTTCACCCAAAACAAGCTTCATACGCTCTCGGACCAGACGGTCAAAGTAACTCGCTCCCTCAGCTCGCCTCTTAAAGTGACCTACTTTGGAAAAGTTGCCGAAAAAGAGAAGGCCCGCCCTCTCTTGGATAACTACAAGGCACTGAATCCCAAGTTTGAGGTAGAATACGTCGACCCAGACCGAGAACCGAGCCGAGCCAAACTCGCAGGGATCAAGAAGTATGGAACAGTGCTCCTCACGTTCGGAAGCCGAGAAAGTAAGATTGAGGATCTCAGTGAAGAGAAACTCACGAATGCCATGATCAAGCTCCTGAAGGACAAGAGCCCAACACTGTGCGCCGTTACGGGTCACGGCGAAAAGAGCTTCGACTCAGGAGATGCCGAAGGCTACCAAGCAGCAAAAAAGGCGCTCTTAGAGCAAGCTTATCAAATCCGCGATGTGAACATCATTCAAGAAACCAAGATTCCAGATGCTTGCGATGCGGTTGCTGTCATCGGACCTACGAAAAGCTTCCTAGCCCCAGAGGCTGCGGCTCTCAAGGATTACTTGAGCAATGGTGGACGTGCGGTTTTTGCGATCGATGTGAATCTCAAGGGATCAGAGTACAGCCCGGAACTCGTTTCGATTCTGGAAAGCTGGTACGCGAAGCCTCTCCATGCGCTGGTCGTCGATCCGCTTTCAAGAATGTTCGGAGTCGATGCATCCGTTGCGATCTTGGCCAACTTCAATCGCAGTCAGGCGATCACCAAAGATTTCCAGGCGAACTGCGTTTTCCCATTCACCCGACCACTGGAAATCCTACCCAACGTGCCGGCTGGACTCACTGTGCAATGGCTTGCTCAGACCACCCCAAAGAGCTGGGCGGCATCCGATTTTAAACAAATAGCGAAGGGTGAAATCCAATTTAATCCGGCTCAGGACAAGCAGGGCCCACTGAATGCTGCGTTGACCATTGAAGGAAAACAAAAGGACTCAAAAGCGAGTCGCAACACTCGCCTAGTGGTCTTTGGAAGTTCTTTCTTTGCTACCAATCAAGTTTCACGCAATGCTGGAAATCTCGATTTTTTCCTCAACTCGGTTTCGTGGGCCATGGAAGATGAGAGCTTAATTTCCATCCGAGCCAAAGAAGAGACACCGGGTAAAGTAGAGCTTTCTCAGCGAGCTGCGAGTGCAATTGGGCTACTGACCATCTTGGTCATACCTGCTTTAATTGCTGTTGCAGGAGTGAGTATTTGGGTTTATCGCCGAAAGCTCTAAGTCAATTTTAGCTTTAGCCAAGCTTTGAAAGGGTAGAGACATGAATCAAGTGAGTTGGACACGTCAACTTGGGCTTGCTGCGCTCCTTTTGGCACTGGGAACCTTTGCCTATTGGGCCGAATACAAACACAAACCCGAAAAGGAAGCCGCTGAGGAACAGAGCAAGAAGCTCTTTGTACTCGACGGCATTTCGATCCAGTCCATTCGACTTTCTCAAGGGACTCCAGTTCATCCCGATGTCGTCTTAAAGTGTCTGGATTTTAGCTCGAAACTTTGTAAGCCCGGCGACCAAGCGAAGTGGCAAATTACAGATCCAACCCAGCTACGGGCAGACGACAGTAACGTAAACTCTCTGATTTCGACCCTGAATCGACTCACATCGAATGAGACGATCTCTCTCAAGGACGAAACCCCAGAAAAGAGAGCCGCTCTCCTTAAGGACTACGGCCTCGATTCTGAATCGCTCAAGATCGCGAAGAGAATTGAAGTCACTACCGAGAAGGGCTCCACCACTTTGTTTCTAGGCAGCACACACCCGATCGGCGATAGCCTTTTTGCAATCGAGGAGAAAGCCACAGCAGGGCAAACCTCCCATGGTAAAGTCGATGATGCCCAAGTTTATTTAGTTCCCAATTATTTCAAATCTAATCTCGAACATGATCTGGCTTACTGGCGAGATAAGAAGCTCCTCACTTTGGCTGCTCACGAAATCGATGCCTTTCAGATCGAAGGATCCAATGGGACTTTTTCGGGAGACCGAACCGGGCACCCGTGGACGCTTAAAACAAAAGGGCAGGAACTCCCGGGGGACTCTGACCAGATTAGCAGCTTATTAACTACCGCAGCTGGACTCACTGCTAAAACCTTCGTCGCAGACCATAAGACAGACACACAGGCTCAGACTGCCCTCAAGGGAGCCAGCCGTGTTCTCACGTTGACCCTGCATCAGGAAAAGGGAGCAGCAGCTGAAGCTCATCCACCTCTCACGATCGCTCTCTATCGGAAAAAAACTGGAAATGATCCAGTTCGAACCTATGCGACAGTTTCCAATGCAGATCCTCTTTATGAAGTTGAATCGAATGTCATTGATCGAATCCATAAGAGACCTTTTGACTTGAGGCAATCCAGACTGCTCACCTCTGCTGAGCGATTCAACTCAAAAAAGCTAGAGTTCTCAGGCAAACCCATGGGCTCCTCACCGCTTAGATTAGCCCTCAAAGATGGGAAATGGAAAACTGAAGGTGACTCCAAGGAAATCGATTCAAGTAAAGTTCAACTACTTTTGGACCGCCTCTCGGCCTCAAAAGCAAAAGACTTTTTGACGGGCTCGAATATTCCGCAGGGAGAAGCCGAAGGACTCACGCTCAAGGTTTCGGACGACAAAGAGAGTCATTCATTTATCCTCTGGAAAAAACCAGGTACAGAAAATTTGTACGTGAAAGATCTCTCGACTCGCCGTGCCGAGGTCATTGTCATGGACTCGTCCGTAGCTGAAGTTTTACCCTGGACCCGCGACGCCTTTAAAAACGCTGAACCCAAACCTCAAGCGAGCGCCTCCCCAGAAAAGTCAAAGCAATGAATCTGATCTCCGAGTATTTTCAAAAAATCAGATTCATCCTATTAAATCCAACCCTCTTTTACCGTCAATTGCCTCGTACGGGAGGTCTAAGTGGGCCTCTCGCTTTTGCGCTCGCGACCCACTGGGTAGGTGCCGCACTAAGTTATTTATGGCGCCTAATAACTCCATCAAATCCATTCGGATTTCAGCGAATTTTTGAGGGCTGGAGAACCTATCCCACAATTGACCAGCCGGGTCGTAATGTCCCTTGGAATCAATTCGGATCACACCTGATGGACTACTTTTTCGGTGTGACTTCGGTCATCACGGATCCCTTTGTTACCTTGTTTTCCCTTTTATTTTCAGGCCTGTTTATTTTTATCGGAGCAAGGCTCCTTGTCCCCTCCGGTAAAGAGGGAACCCTAGGCGAGGTCACCTACGAATCCGCTATTCGAATCCTCTGCTACGGAACTGCACCCGCTCTTTTTGCTGCGGTCCCATTTTTTGGACATGGGATTGCCTGGTTTTACTCATGGTACGTCACCCTGATCGGCGTCAAAGAGGTTTACCGAGTGAGCACGGGAAATGCCATTGTGATTACTCTATTCCCAAATCTCCTACTTCTTGGGATACTCATGGTGGGGCTCATGATTTTATCTTTTTTCTTCTTTCAGTTTGTAGTTGCAGGCTAACACGAAATCCATTCATCGAGACCCAAAGGAGTAGGTCTGAGACCCTATCGGTTTGCTCTACCTTTTTGTGGCTTCGTATTGGGAGTTGCACTTTGGGCTAACTTCAAGCCTTCAGTGGAGCAATCCGAGCTGAAAGCCCATCTAAAAGCGAATGAAAAAAATCATAACTCGAGAGGTTTGGCAGAAGTCAGCTTGAATCCGGCAATTCATCCGGGATGCCAGCGCATCTATGAACGGGTATGCAAAAAGCCCCTCATTGATCTGGATCCAACTGGAACTGTCCACTCCGACGATGAGAGTGAAAAAGAAGCTCACGCAATCTATCAAGAGATCGTTCAAAAAAACCCTGACTGGACCCCAGACCAAGTGGACGAGGCGTTTGTCAGTCGGGTCTTTACCCCTCAAAATCGAGCCAAAATTCATTCTGCATTTTACCTAGTTAAAAGAAAGCTGAATCATTGGATCGATCAACAGCCAGACACAGTTTTTAACTCCCATGAAAAGTCAGTGATCAAGAGTAGAATTCGCAAAGTTGAACTCCAACTTCCTCCTCCTGCTCGACTCTACCAAGATGAGCCCGACCTCCTCACCAAAAGCGAACTTTTATATGAACGAAAGGTGACTGGAGAAACCTCTCTCAGAGTCGGGGGAGCCTATCTTCTTTTTGCTAAGTCCTGGTTCAATGTCGTATTCTCACTTGCACACGAATTAGGCCACGCCATTGATCCCTGCGAAATTCGTAGTGATGGGTTGTCGTTTCCTGCTTATGACCGCCTCGTAGGCTGCTTCCTAGAGCACCGCTTGATTGCAATGAGAAAAACCCGCTCAGAGTGTGGCGGCAATGATCAACTTTCCGAGACCTTTGCAGATTGGGTGGCTGTGCAGATCACAGCTGAAATACTTGCAAGCTACTCAACTCGCTTAAATGGAAAGCAGATGATTCACGCCGCTCAAAACTCAGTTCGAGATCTCTGCGAATCCGAACCTGGACGAGAAGAGCAACCTGATATCGAATTTCACCCCTCTCCCCAGATTCGAATCGAGGAGATCTTTGGAAAAAACCCAAAGATCCGCAACCTTCTGGGATGTGAAACTCCAGCTCAGCCCCAATCCTATTGTCAATTTGACCCCACGCCCCCCCTTTCCTCCGGAGGTATCTAGTGTCGAACACAAGACTCATTCAAATCGCAATTCTACTCGCTCCCGCAGTTTTGCTCTCTTGTAGCAGTTCAAAGACCAGGAGCATACCCCAGGATAGAGGCCAGCAAGAGTCGTCTTCCAACTCCCCGCAGAGTAATCAAGAATGTCTCCTAGAAATTGACTATTCTCTCGATCGCGACCGATATCGCCTCTCCTTCAAGACCTTTAGCAACCGAACGACGATCGAGAGCTACCACGATGGTAAACTGGTCGCAAAAACCGAAATTGACCGTGAGCGATTCTCCCCCTTTTTAAAGAAAGCCCTCCAATCCATGGACACTTTCCGTGGGGAGTTAAAAACCCACGCACCCTGCCTCAATCCCTTCCTAGTCAAGCTCAGAATCGACGGCAAACTAGAGCAAGTTTCGGGATGCAGATCAAATGACGCGGGGTACCTGAGTAAATTAATCAGAGAAGGAGAGTTTCTCCTGTATTCCAAAAAGGACTGAATTTTGGTACAGGCTAAGGAATGGTTCATTTGTCTGGTTATCTCATCAAAGGTCATATTGAAGTGATTTGCGGCAGCATGTTCAGCGGAAAAACGGAAGAACTCCTCCGCCGAGTGAAGCGGGCACAAATTGCCCGACAAAAAGTGCAAGTATTTAAGCCTCTCATTGATGACCGCTACAGTAAAGACCACGTCCAGAGCCATGATTCAAACCGCGTCTTATCATTTCCAATTCAAAAGCCATTCGAACTATTTGATCACTTAGACGACAATACTCGTGTCATCGGAATTGACGAAGCCCAGTTCTTTGACGACTCGATCGTCGATGTTGCACAAAAGCTTGCCAACCGAGGCATCCAAGTCATTGTGGCTGGTCTCGACCTCGATTATCGGGGCCGCCCATTTGGGCCGATGCCCCTGCTCCTCGCCATTGCAGAGGATGTGACTAAGCTCTCAGCAATCTGCGTAGTTTGCGGAGCACCTGCGAGCCGAACCCAAAAAACAACTGGACCTGAGGTCGATGCAGCCTCTCCTGTCGCTGTTGGAGCTAAAGAAATGTATGAGGCACGATGCCGGTTCTGCCACAGACCCGAGGTCGATGCAGCCTCACACGCCCAGGAGCCCCATCCAGCCACAAAGGCGCCTCGTCAAGGACTCACCACCTTTCATGCGGAGTCAAAAAAACACATTGAAGGGGTGCTTTCATGAACACAGAATTGAACCCTCCGGTCGATTCCCAATTTAGAGACCTGAAATATGGACTCTCCGAAATCAAGCACCACTACGGTCCGAATATCCACATCTTGTCGGACCCATTTTTACTTTCTCATTTAGGCCAGCTGTGTTCTGAAAACACCACTCAGCCTGTGATTAATGAACTCATCACCACTCTGTACTCATCACTCCTAAAAGTAGTGGTCAATTCAGAGTTCCCGACGAAGTGGACTCAGCTCCGCACTCGCATGGCATCAAAACACCCCGAAGCGGTGCTACAAATGCCCATGATTCGACCCGAAATTCCTATTGTTTCGGTCAATCTGGCCCGTGCAGGAACCCTCCCCTCCCATGTCTGTTACAATGCCCTCAATTACTTTATGAATCCAAAGACAGTTCGTCAGGATCATATCTCAATTGGCCGTACGACGGACGAACAGGAAAAAGTCACTGGAAGCAAGGTCGCTGGCCATAAAATTGGCGGCACCGTGGATGATAGCATCGTGCTATTTCCAGACCCCATGGGCGCAACGGGCAGCACTCTTATTGAAGCTCTGGATCTGTATAAAACCTGTGGAAAAGCGCTTAAATACATCGCAATCCACTGTATCGTGACTCCAGAGTACTTGAAAAACATTCAGAAGCATCACCCCGATCTCATCGTTTTCGCCATTCGACTGGACAGGGGTTTATCCACTCAAAAAATTCTGGATACTGAACCAGGAAGTCACTGGGACCAAGAAAAGGGTCTCAATCATAAACACTATATCGTGCCGGGAGGCGGCGGTTTCGGGGAGATTCTAAACAATGCCTATGTCTGAAAATAACACAAACAAGCAACCACAAGTCCTTATTCCAGAAGTAAAACTTCAGGCCCGCTTAGCCGAGATTGCGCATGAAATCAACGAAGACTATCGTGGTAAAAATGTTACGGCGATTTGCATTTTAAAGGGAAGTTTCGTCTTCTTTTCAGATTTGATCCGCTATTTTGAATTTCCAATGACCTGTGAATTTCTCGGCGTTTCGAATTACAATAACAAGAACGTCTCCTCAGGCGAAGTTAAGATTACTCTCGACATCAATGAGCCCCTTGAAAATCGCCATGTCATCGTGTTCGAAGATATCGTTCATTCAGGACTCACCCTGAGCTACATCATGAACAACCTCCGCACAAGAAAACCTGCATCCCTGAAAAGCTGCTCACTCCTTCTCAAGCCTGAAAGTTTGAAAACCCCAATCGAAATTGATTACCTTGGCTTCAAAATCGGAAAAGAATTTGCGGTAGGATACGGGATCGATTTAGCTGGAAAATTCCGAGAACTTCCGTACATTGGCTTTATAGAGCATGAACATTAATCAAAAACTCATTATCGAAGCTCAAGCGCCCACCCGAATCGATTTAGCGGGAGGGACGATTGATATTTGGCCGCTTTACCTTTTTTTGAATCGTCCGACGACGATCAACCTGGGGATCAACCTCTTTGCAGAAGCCAGACTCGAGATCGTTCCGAATTCGCCTCAACCATGCGTCTGTCTCCGGTCAGAAGACCAGAACACAGAGCTCAACCTGGACTGGAATGAACTCAATGAGCTTCGACAAGTCCCTCCCCAACTTGAACTTCACCTCAAGCTCGTTCGCTTTTTCAATCAAAAACGAAATCAGGCAGGATGGGGATCCCCTGCATCCAGACTTTCTTTGAGCACCCGGGCCAAAAGCCCTGCGGGGGCAGGTTTGGGCGGGTCATCAACGCTCAGCATCGCAATGATCGGGGCACTGGCTTCTTGGGCTAACTCCCAAGACTCGACGATCCCAATCGATCCTCAGCACTCTGGCGAGGCATTTATCGAAATCGTCCGAGATGTTGAGACGACCGTCATTCAGGTCCCAGCAGGCTTACAAGATTATTATGGGGCCATGTTTGGCGGGCTCCAAAGCCTCAAATGGGGTCCCGGAACGCATCAACGCGCCGAACTCCCCTCTGAGTTAATCTCAGAGCTCCAAAAGCGAACGCTGCTTTTTTACTCCGGACAATCCAGAAACTCAGGAATTAACAACTGGGCTCTTTTTAAGGGATTCATTGATCGACAAGGAGAGATCCGCTCTAGTTTTCAGGCAATCTCTGATGCAGCCGTCGTTCTTGAGAAGGCCCTGCGTGCGTCCGATTGGAATGGCGTAGGTGAAGCCATTGATCAGGAATGGCAGATCAGAAAAACTCTTGCAGCCGGAATCACCACCTCAGCAATCGACCAGGCTTTTGAGGACGCAAAAAAGATTGCACCTGTTTCAGGGAAGGTCTGCGGAGCCGGGGGCGGAGGCTGTTTTTTCGTCTACTTGCCTGAGATTGACTCCTCAGATGCTGGGAACCGTCTCAAAGCCCAGATTCAAGATATTTTTACCTCCCATGGGATGAGACACCTACCTTTCGAAGGGGTTCCTCACGGACTCCGCGTTCAGGTCAGGCATGAGAGAATCTAGGCGCTACCTAGGACTCGATCTTTCGGGCGCAAAAAACCAAAAAACAGCATTAGCTGCATTGGAATTTTACCCCAAAGAGCAGAAAATCTTTTTGCTCGATATTTTTGATCGAATCCTCCCTCACGAGGACCAAACTGCAGACGAGGGCCTGTTAGAACTCATCGAAGAACTTCAACCCGGCATTGCTCGAATCGGCGTTAACGTCCCCCTAGAATTGCCGCCGTGTATTACCTGCACCAGAAAATCCTGCCCGCTCCCCGCGCATTGCACGGTACCTGCAGTCAAATGGATGGGAGACCTTCATCAAAGACTTTCTCACTCAGACTACCAGGAACGCAAAATCCTAGAATTTACGCCGTATACCCAACGTCCGTTTGAACTTTGGGCGAGATACCTCGTATTACCCGAGCTTCCACCCAATTTTTCTTTTGAAGTGGATGAAACCCTCGGTGGAAATCGGGCTCCATTGACGGCAAGAATGAGTTTTCTCAAACGACACCTTGAGAATCTCTCTTTACTTGAGGTCTGGCCCAAGCTCAGCATTGCTCTGCTCGCCCAGGATCTAAACTTGGATCCCTCACTCATCAGCCACTATAGAACGCTTGAAGAAGGAATTCACTGTCGAGAAGAACTCCTCTCTCTCCTCGCCAAAGGTAAGGGAATTTTCATTTACGATCGAGATCTCCGAAAACTGGCGCAAAATCTACCCGCCTTCGACGCGTTCATTTGCGCCTTCACGGCTTTACTCTCGGATCAGGGACTTTGTGCAGAGCCTCCCAAGGGATTCCCCATCAAATCTGGATGGGTCCACTACCCTGAGGCCTAGCTGCTTTCCATTAGACAATGACCCACTCAAGCCTTTATGATATTAGTTTATTCATAGGGAAAAGACCATGAGCGAAGAAAAAATCATTTCAAGTCCATCGCAGCTTGCCTCATATTTAGACCTTTTCATGCGACTCCTTGACTCAGTATTTCTCTTAGATCGGGAAAATTTCACTATCCTTGAAGCAAATGACGCTTCAGAAAGACTCCTCAATCAAAAGCCGGAAGACCTCCGAGGAAAGTCCTTCCTGGACTTCATTGATGCAGATCAGCTAGAAGAGGCCAATAAAAAATTTAGAATCGCCCGTAGGAAATACTACCCGCTTGAATTTGAGATCAAGCTCAGACCCTTGGTCCACAAGGAACTCTACATCCACGTGAATGCCTGCTCACTCAAGCTCAACGACGAATCTGAAGTCCTTCAAGTCATCGCAAAGGACATCACTCGAGAAAAAGAAGCCCAGAAGGTACTCGAGGCCTACATGGCAGAGCTCAAAAAACTCAATGAAAAGCTTGAACTCCTATCCACTACTGACGAACTCACACAGCTCAACAATGTGCGTCGATTTCGGGCTCGACTTAAAGAAGAGTACGAACGTTCTCGCAGATACCCCATTCGCTACGGGATTATCCTGTTCGATGTCGACAACTTTAAGCACTATAATGACACGCACGGTCACCCAGCGGGCGACGAACTCCTTAGAATTCTCGGACGGATTTTCAAAGAAAATGCCAGAGCTACGGATTTTCCCGCACGTTACGGAGGAGAAGAGTTTATTATTCTCTGTCCGGACGCCACCTGTGAATCTGCAAAACTCGTTGCAGAGCGCTACAGAAAGATCATCGAGAGCCACCCATTTCCCTTTGCTAACCAGCAACCTTTAGGAAAGGTCTCTGTTAGCGTTGGAGTGGCAAGCTCACCTGAGGCTGGCTCAGACCCTGAAACAATCATTAAAGCTGCAGACAAGGCGCTTTACTACTCCAAAGAGCATGGGCGCAACCGAACGACCTCATTTCTAGAGATCCAAGCTCAGCCCTCCGCTCGCCCGTCTAAAACCTCATGACTGTCTTGAGCGCTCACTGAAGTGCGGGAGCAAGGACGGCTGGGTCTCCATCCAACTTTTCAGGGAGCTTCAGCTGGAGAATCTGAGAAAGGAATGGATAAATATGCACATTCCTGAAGGGTTTAACCTGATAGTGCTTTTTAATCCGAGGACCTGAAGCAAAAAAGATCGCCCGCATGGTCTTCGTAGTCTGGGGATCGTAGCCATGTGCACCTGCCTCAAATTTGGCACTCTCATGCGACTTAGCTAGTGAATAGGGAGCTTCAGGCACGATGACGAGATCACCTGCCCGAGGGGTTTTAGCCAGGTGGTAATCCGCAGGTAGATCTTCACGCTGATACACTCGATAGTGCTTTTCAGCCCTCTTAAGATCTCGATAGATCCGATTTTTTTCCTTGAGATCACTCGCATAAACCATCATCTGGGGACCATCTCCCACAAATTTGGATTCACCGAGTCGAGTTAGATCTTCAATGAAGATCCTTTTGTTCTGATCGAGTGCCTGCATCCCGTGATCAGACACGATGACTAAATGAACCGGCAAATTTAAGGCCTGAAGGTTATGATAAAAATCCTCCAAGACATGGTCCAGCTTGAAAATAGCATCTTTGACCTGGGTCGAATTCGGCCCAAAATGATGCCCGGCCGTGTCGACGTGATGGAAATAAATGGAAATAAAATGAGGCCGGGTCTCTTCTGGAAATTTCAGCCACTCAACCACCTGCTTAGTCTGAACTTCAGGCTCAGTGGTTTTATTGAATTCATAGTAATAAGTAGGCCGAGTTCCACCAATCGGAGCCTCGCTTCCGGGCCAAAAATAAGCAGCTGTGAGCATCCCCTGTTTTTCTGCCTCAACCCAAAACGGGTTGCCACCATACCAGGTCGAGTCTGCGACTTTAGCTCGATCAGAAAGCGAGTAAGACTCATTCCTCTGCGGATCATAAAATGAATTGGAAACGATGCCATGATTCTCGGCGTAAAGCCCTGTAATAATACTGAGATGATTGGTGAACGTTTTGGAGGGGTAGACTGGGATCAGATTTTCTGCTGAAGTCCCTTCGCTTCGAAACTGTTTTAAAAAAGGCGGAGAGTAAAGATCTACGTAATCTGAGCGAAAGCCATCCAAGGAAACCAAAACCACATAAGGTTTTGTGTGGGTTGCAGATAAATTGGCTTTTTCCTGATGAGATTGCTTAACAGCCGATTGGCACCCCCCCAGCTGGACTACGACGATCCCAAAAAGAACCTGAATCAAACTCAGTTTTTTTGCCAATGGACTTCTCCCTTTTATCTTTCCCAGCGATGCTGGAAGTTCAACGCCAACACCCGGTTCAAATTCGTATTCGCCGCATAACCCAGCAAGGTCTGATCGGTATAGGACATCATGATGGTTTGACTGTTTCCTAACATATAACTCAGATCAAAGCCCGTGTCACAACTGGAAATCACCCGAGGGAGTGCAAGGTATTCGGGAATTCCATTGTTCGTCGGGACCTGGTCAATACGGGGTTGAACTCGTAATCCGACGCGCCAATTACCACCCCCCGGACTCCAACCCAACCCAAATCCCGCGCTCCCACCCAATCCAGGGACAACGACTTGAGGATCATAGGCGGTGCCAAAGGTTCTCGGGAGAGAGTAATGAGCCTCGACAATCATAAATCCGTCGATGACGTTCCAGCGCTTCAAAAAGATGCTTCCGAGCGCCACAGAGTAAAACCCAAGACCCGTGACAGTGGCTTTAGAGTCACCACTACCCAGCTCAAACTTAGATCGCCCGGTCGGGAGAGTAACTACCGAAAAAAGGAATCCTTGAGGCTTCCAAGCTGAGTAATTCCAAGCCGGGAGATACTCATACCCGAGACTCAACCGGGTATCACCAAAACCTAGGTTATTTTCGGGGTTTACAGTCGATCCTACAGATCGCCCCACCATCGCCGCACTGAGACCCATTTGCAAGCGATCCGAGAGCAAGAGCGCTCCATCCACGCGATATTGATTGGTAAAGTCCGTCTTCCCAGATGGGCGAAACGCTGCCTTCTCGAAGACGTTCGCGACCGCATCAACAGCAGAAACCCCGAGCCCAATTTGAGCCTCGTCATCAGTCAAAATTAAAAATGGAGCTGCTGCGCTACGAGCACAGCAAGGGGCGCTCCAGGCCCTTTGTTCACTGCAGCCAAAAGAAAATACAAAGAAACTTAAGGCAAACTTAGTGAATAGTGATTTGATCTCGTACTTCATGAACTACTTTCGGATTTTTAGGGTCAACAAGTTTCACACGAAACGTCCAAGGCCCTGATTCATCAAATCTCACTTCAGGCAAAAGATAATAGTGTCCGCCGTCCTCATCTCGCATGAGCTCGTGAGGGGTAACCTCAAAGCAGTGATCGCAAACACCCCAGGGCCCTCGCACATCGACTCGAATTTCGCGCCTTACGTCTTCGCGCTCATCCTGGGTTGGGGCGACTGCTGCACCCACTCGATTTTCTGAAGGCCACAAACGGAGGGCAGCGGCTCGAGTTCCTGCGTTCGTAAGCACTGAAACCTGGGCAGACCATCCTGCTGAATCCTGAGAAGGGTTTCGATTAGGGCTTCCTGAGTATTGGTCACTAGTCGAAAGGCTCGACAATGGCGAGCATCCCATCATCCCAACAGCAAAAGAAATTAAAATAATCGAAAAAGAATTTAAATACTTTACGTTTTTCATTAAGGCCACCTCTATTTCAATTCAAACAGCCACGAAGCCTGGTCCAACTCTTTCCCCTGACTCTTAAGCTTCACCTGAAACTTCCATTCACCCGACATGCTCAGAAAAATATCCTGAACTTGAAATCTGATGGCTGGGTCATTTTTATCCGAAGAATCAGTTGAGCGAGAGACTCGAGTCGGCTCAGTGCCATGCCCTCCCATGGAAGGCATAGTAGGCTTGACCGCCATTTCTAAATCTAGAGGTATCGGTTTGCCGCGAGGCCCCTTTGGCTTTAATTCAATGATCAGGGTCGCCGCGTCCTTCGGGGTAATCATTTCGACGACCTGAGGTGGCTTTTCCCAATGAAGGGTTCCGCAAATTTTTAGCTTTTTAAAATCTAAATCGCACTGAGAGGGACTGGCCCAAGCGGGAGATCCCATGGCAAAAAGGAAAAAACTCAAATCCCTGAACTTCGCTAACTTGAACATCCCGCGTCTCCTTTGAATGATCGCCAGAATTTGAATCTTGCGACCTAAGGCCTTTGAATTTGGCAACCCACCACGCGAACAGTCTTCTCCCGTGGCAGACGACCCTGAACAATCTCAGACAAGGCATCTCGCAAATAATGCTGGGTCGCTCTTTCGTAAATTTTGCTATTATCTACGCCGCCCTGAAAAAGAATCTCTAACTTAGGCCCCACAATATAAGCATGGGGGGTTTTGAACGCTTCGAACCGATCCGCCAAAACCGTCCGAGGATCTTGGATTACGGGGAAGGCCAGTTTCGCAACCGAGAAATAGGCCATAGCCTCTTCTTGGGATTCATTAGCGTTGGAGTGAACTCCCACCATGCGAATCCCCTGAGCCCCAAACTCTCCAGCAATTTGATTCAACACGGCCTGATGACTTGCAGAACAGGGGCAGCGGGTAGAAAGAAAAACGATCACAGTTGCTCTTTGAGCTGAACTCAATGCAATGGTCTCAGATTTTCCAGTCACTAAATCTAAACCAGAAATTTGATGAGGGATTTCGGCAGAAAATGCAGCTGAAGCTGCCATAAAAGTTAAGGGCACAACCCAGCCCAGAACCATGGAAATCAAATTCTTCCTAATTGCGTGGAACATAAACCTCAGGCCTCGCGGCCGGATTTCTATCAGAAATCACGCAGAGAGTCAATGCAAACCAAGACTAGAACCCCAGACCGACCCCCAGCTTGTATTCATTAAGAGCTGGGGCACCCACAAGGCGGTTCACCGAAATAAAGACTCGCTCAATCGGACCCAAGTTTAGAAAAAGACCCGCTTGGGCTGCCAGTACCTGACCATCATAAGCCACTAAGCTTTTCCAGGATTGCCACCCCCACCCAGCCTCAACAAAAATTATCTTAGCGAAAGCAAAATGAGCCAACACTTGAGCATCAAACAGCCAAAAGCGACTCGCCAGTGAGCCGTTCAGGGCAAATGCTCCGCCTAAGTTTCCTCGGAGTGACAAAAAGCTCAAAATGGGAATAGGAACCAGAGGACTCCAGATCGCGTGAACCGCCCTCACCGGAGTCGCGTCGGGGAGCTGAGCGAAAAAAGCCCCCATCTGAAAATTAAATATCTGAATCTCTCGTTTCTCATTAGAGTCCTTTCGAGCAACTCTCAGCGATTGAGGAGAGGATTGATCACCAGGAACTGAGGAACCCTCCGGGCTGGGCTTCTCCAACGATTTTGGGCTCACCCAATTCGAAAAATGGGTCGGTACAGGAGGTTGCTCACTCGAAACTCCATTGAGCTTAGGCAAGCCCATAGGCAGACCAGCGGACGCTTGAGCCGCTCCGGATCCAATCGAGCCGGCGTGCCCAGCTGACTCTGAATTGAATTTCTCCATGAACTCTTTGACATCAAACGTCTGAGGACTCGAGAGCCGGCCTGGGAGAGCTTCAACAAAGTGGCCGGTTTCAACAGGAACCCCTTTACCACTCAAAACGGTCAACTCGTCCCTTCCCACATCGACCACCCCTTCTAGGGTGTGAATCTGAGCAGGTCCATCCAGAAGCTGGGCAAAAACGAATTCTGTGCCACGCACCCCTAAAGTTGCGGAACGAGTCCGAATCAAAAATTTGGGCTTAGCAGTAGGCGAGGTTGCCTTTTCAATCATTCCGCGAACACTGCCATAATTGAGGCGGTTCCACTGAGTTCCTTCAACCTGAGTTTCGACCTTAAACTCAGTTTTAGCACTCATCTGGACCCTGGATTGATCTG
>CANHSO010000040.1 GCA_947463705.1 Bacteriovoracaceae bacterium | reverse complement strand
TTCATCCACCTCGCTTTGAGGGGCGACACCAATTCCTTGGAGACTTGCGAGGATGCGCTCATTAGTGAGACGCTTTCTTTCCTCTGCGTTTGGGATTTTTGTCCACGCTCTTAGTTTTTTTAGATTTTTCTGATCAAAAAGTTCGATTAACTTGGGGGCTCTCATAGAAAAATGATGCGGTGACGGCCGCTTCATTGCCCTGAGTACTCGTTTTACTGATTCAGAGAGTCCAAACGTCGCACCATTCTTGGTTGAGTTTTTTGATTTTTTAGTCATATGCGGAATGCCTTCTTTGTAAGTAAAAAATTCTATTTGTGATTTTAGAATGATCATGAACTAAAGTTTTAGATAAATCAAAGCACAAAAGATCTAAAGAGTCGGATCATTACTGTAATCGACAAAAAGAAAAGAATAACTGCATACGTCGATATGAGTCCGTATGTAACGGAAAGAAATAAGTACCAATAAAAAACACCGACGTGAAAAACCGTATTGAGCACGATTGCTATCGCAAGAAAAGTGACCGCTCCTCCTAGGATCAAAAGTGTATTGACGGCTCGCCCCTCGTGATCTTTCCTGCAATCAATGGCCATCCAACAATAGGCTGGTGGTAACAAGAGTAGGGTTCCTAGGTAGCTATTTTTTAAGAATGCAAGAGCAATAATCATTGCGAGTAGTGCTGTAAGTACGGTGTGTCTGACCTTAGGATGATGGGCTTGATCCAATGGGTGTGCGACCCAGGCCCTCAAAATCGTGAAAACAGTCCCGATGGTTCCGAAAACTGAAAGTATGACTAGAAAATTAGGTGAATAGAGAATTAGGGATTTTTGTGTTGCAGGAAATGTCTCGTACTGTGTGAGAAGATGGATTACTGGAAGGATCAGCATGAAACCATAACCTGATAGCATCGAAGTAAAGAGAATAGCAGTCTGAGTTAGTTCATTCTTTACGATGGATAAAATTCGCTCTTTTCCTGATGCCTTTGCAGAAAGTGCAAACTTTACCAAACTAAATGCGACGAAGGGTACAAAGATCAAAATGTGAAGTAGAGTCACGGTCCAGCCTGGGAGGTAGTAGCCCGCTGAGAGTTTCCAGTACGACGCATCACGCCAATTCTCAGGGAGCTTCGGGAGTTGATCGATGCTTTTCAAAACTCGTTCGGCTGCCTGGCCCACGACTCGAAACGATCGAGGCTCAAGAGCTTCTGCTACGTCGGCCTGAGTGTGGTGGTAATGAGCCATCACATAGCCAAAATTTTCGGGCTGCCCTACCCAATTGAGGGCTGGAATGCCTGCCTGAAGAAATGCGCCATGATCTGCTGGTGGGATGAGCATAGCTCGCTCGACGAATTCCTCAATGCCGTCCAGGTCTTTGGCCTCAACCTCATTTAAGGAACGAATGGAGTTCAATGCGATTTCTCGAAACCAAAGGGGTGTGTACCCGGTTTTTAATCCGTCGCAAAGAGTGAGTATTTTAGTGATTTTTCCAGGTGAAATAAAATCAAAATTGAGAGCAGCTACGATCTTGTCAGCCCGTGCAAAAGATTTTGCAAATGCCCTAGCTCCCCAGAACGCGCCGAATTCCTCACTATCAGTGAGTAGAAAAACTAGAGTCCGATTCGGCTGCATTTTTGCAAAGAGTCGAGCCAGTTCAAGCACCGTACCGACTCCCGAGGCATCGTCCATAGCGCCTTCGGTGGTTGTATCAGTAATGTCGTAGTGTGCCATGGCCACAATGATTTCATCGGGGTGTTGAGATCCCTTCTTTTCAACGTAGATATTCTCAAGCTGATTATACTGTTTCCCAGCGATGACCTCTGAGAACTGAAGAGATTGAGGTGTGTACCCAAGTCCTCTGAACTCCTCTTTTAGCCAGTTTGCCGCCTTTTTTCTGTTTTCGCCCCATGTCACTCGGTTTGGAAATTTTTTAGACAGGCTGAACATCTTTGCATGTGCGCGGTTTGCATCAAATTGAAGGGGGCTTAGATCGAGAGGAAGAGGCTCAACTCGATTTAAATTCATGGAGAGCAGAATTGCGGCTAAAAGGCAGCAAACGAGGGATGAGCGAATCAAGATCGTCCAGGGTGAGAATGAAGGAAATGTCATCTTTTTTCGCACAGATAGTTACTATTCTTGATTGTTACAGGCTCGTTCATCAAGAGATATTATATTGACGCATAAAGACTAGTAATATCAGGGATTTAGTTAAACCAAACAAGGTTGACTCGTTTGGTAAATTTTGGTACCCCAGAGGAGCTGTTTTAACTTCTTGTATTTAAATAGGAGCGTCTGGTGATTCGATTGAAAAAGCGCCTAGAAAATTTCGGAGCCGTTTGGATTCTTTTCCTGATGGTGATGAATTCCAGTTGTTCTTTATCTAGTTTTTTTGGAAATGGAAAGGACCGCGCTGTTCTAGAACAGCGGCAATACCGACAGATCAATCGCAATTGCGGTGGAATGGATTTAAAGAGCTCTGAGTTAAATGCTCAGACTGTGCGAGGTCTGATTTCCTGCTTTAATTCCTCAGGTGCTTTGGAAAAGACGCAGGCCTTGTTTAATCGAATTGAGAACTCGGAGCTTGATCCACTGATCCGGTTTCTTAATCAGGCGATATTAAATGATCCAAAGCGGCTTTATGAATTTGAAATGACCTATCAGTCCTTAGCTCAGACTGGATTGCATGACGATGTCTTTGCATTGACTGGGGATCTCTTAAAGCAGCCTGCGCTGATCGTGAGTTTTCTGAAGGTTCTGCGATCTGGGTATTATGTTAAGGATGAGAGTGCGAATTCTGCGTTGGTTGCCGATCAGAATATCCTAAAGGCAATTCAGCTAGTCGTTCAAGCCTTGGATGACGCAAAGTTCAGGCAGGCGCTTGATTTGGGTGTATTAGCCGTCAGGGCTCCTTCCTTTGAGTCTCTGCGTGCGCATCTTCTTGAAGCACGATTTCCAGGTGAGACAAAAGAGAAGCGAGATGAGGCAAGTCAGCGGTTAGTCAGTGAACTACTGAGTTACCTTCGAGAGGATCATACGTTTCAATGTGGCTCGCGTCGAGAGACCCTGGGGAGAGAGCTCGGATGGTTGGCTCGACATCACCTTGTTTTTCCTGTTCTCGGTGAGCTTTTGGGCACCAACACGAGTGAAGTCGAAATGAAGCTCCCCAAGATTAACCAACTGTTTCAGGGGTTGTTATCTCAACCCAACCAGAGTCCTCTTCTTTTGGATCAGCTCGCTTCTTCGTTTTATGCTCTGAGTCCGGACCATTCGCCGCCTATTGCCTGTATGAAGGGGGTAAAGTCGATTCCTGATGCTACGCGGTATCTCATTCGTGAGATGCTTCGTCCTCAATTGAAGGTGGAAGAATACATTAGTCATGATGCTCCTCTCACGCTGATGGCATTGAGACCGTTCTGCAGCTTTCCTGATCAGCTGACAGATCACTACCAGTCGCTTCATGCATTAGTGGATAGTGGTGTCACCGTACCAATGATTGAGCTCATGCGAACTTTGCATGACAAGCAGTTTGTGGTCGATTCAGATGTTGCAAAGGATGCTTTGTGCCCTTTGCAGACTGCTTATCCTGGTGAGCCTTTTAGGCCCTGGATTGATTTTGTGATGCATTCCTTCGCGGATGGCGGACCAAATGGTCAGGGTGGAATTCATCATTTGTCTCCTGTGCTTCAGGATGCTCTGTCGCGGGGACTGCTTACGGATGCTCTGCTTTTGGCTACCATTTACGGTGATCAGCAGAAGAGTGATCTGAATTCTGTCTTGACCTTTGTCACCGAGCTGAAGCCTGAGTTGGGGAATCAAAGTTTGACTGAGGTTTTCTCAGGAGCAGCGGCACGAGCTAGTTTGCAGGATGTTCTTACTGTCATTAAGGGGGTCGGTGGACTTCTTGCCGAGCGAGACGGTAAATTAGTCCAATCCCTGATGGAGACAGGTCGCAAGATTCATTATGTCAACGACGTGACTCCTTTTCTAGGTCTAATGAGGAGATTGGGTTCCCAGGCTTCTGAATCTGAGAATAGAAAACTTTTTGAAGCGTTGTTTTCTATCGTGGATCGTCAGTCATCTGATTCGGACGGTCGCAGTAGACCCATGTCTGAAGTGTTAACAGATGCTTTGAGTGAGTGGTCTGTGCTTTCGAGTAATGGTGAGATGAAGGCGATTACTGAGTCTATGTTTCAGCTCTTTCATAAGTATGCGATCAAGGCACAAGAAGGGCCTGATAAGATTACGATTCGTGAGACCGCTGAGCCTGCTTTCAATCTTGTACCGAACCATTCATTGAAAGTAGTACCTGCACCATTACCTGCTCCTTCATTTAATTCTAGTAAGTATTTAGCGTGTCGACAAATGGATTTGAATTTCTCCCTCGCAGATACCCACGATGAGACGAGATTCTCTGCTCAGCTAGACTATTTTCTAGCCTGCAAACAGAAAAGTGATTCCCCGTCGGATCAGAAAATTTGGGAGCTTTTTGATCGGTCAAATTTTGATAATAGTGAGAGCCATGGCTTTTTATCATATCAACTCAATGCTCTCAATGGAGCCTTCGGTGGTTTAGAGTCTCCTAGTCTGAAATATCTGGTTCAAGGCTGGATGGATGATTTTAAGTTTACTGGTATCGATCGTGATGCAGAGGCCGATTCACTGTCTCAGAATTCATGGTTCAGGTCACTTAAGGCGATACCATTTTTTACAAAAAAGGGACCCGGGAGTGAAATGGGGACCGATTCTCTGCTGAAGTCCCTGCTTTTTGCTTTGGAACCAGTGGTCCGGGAAGAGTCTTCGTTGAAAAGGGTAGAGGATCTTGAGGTTTGGATTGCTGATGTTTTAAAAGGGCCAGAATTTCCAAAACTTCTCTCTGATGCTGAAGCTTTGCTGAAGCGGGCACAGACGATTCACTCCCGACAGGCAACCGAGGAATTTCAACAGCAAGAAAAGGCTCGTAAAAAAGTGGCTTTGGACCAAATTTATACCCCTGAAATTCGTGAGGTGTTAACTCACTGGGTGCAATCGGTCGAGTGCTGGCGTGGTCCTCATTTTGACGTTGCAAGGCGAGTTGAAGAGATTATTCAGGAATCTAAAGAGCGAGTGACGACTCACGATTTGGTTGGTTCTCTTCAGTCTCCTCAGGTTCATCGCTCTTGGGATTTCGAATCGATGAGAAGCGAAATTGAACCTGTTTTGGTGCGAATGCGCGATCAGAAGTTGAGTGACCCAAAACGCCCGCTATTGGAGTCGACTCTCAACCTAGTAAAAAGTGCATTAGGTCCAGTGGGAGCCCCTGGGCGAAGGTATACTCCGGAGAAGCTCTTAGGGCTTTTTCATAAGCGCGCCCTCCGAGTTAGGCCCAGAATTCAATATTACAGGGGGCATGATCAGCCCTATGTGGTTTTAGATAGTGACTTAGATTTGTTGGAGAAGACGCTTAAAAATGTTGATCTCGCGCTCGATGTGCCTCCGGGTAAGAATCTTGCCCTACAGTTTTCCCAAGAGATCGCGGACGCCTGGGGAGATTTGCCCGCCGATCAGTGGCCAGAGATCATCATTAAGAAATATCAAGTTGCCTATGATTTGGCTCTGAAGAATGATTTTAAAGATGTTTTAGTCTGGAGTGAAGAGGTTGCTCGCCGCAGCTATGAACAGAATCGTCCTAGGACCCTTCATGAGGCTGTAGAGGGAATTTTGCACCGTCCAGCTCAACACGACCAGAAGTTTAATCCGTGGACGATTGGCGCACAGATTGCGGGTTGGAAGTTAGGCGTTTATCGACCTCAGTTTGATTATTCACGCTATCACGGTTTGGAGGATATTCGGATTTTGACTGAGAATGCGGCGGGACTTCCTCCCTTGCCTCAGTGCATTCAGGATAACATCGCGAGACGTCCGAAGGAGCGCAGATCAAGTCATTCTGAAGAGTTTGGTACCGAAGTATTTCGGATAGTAGAGTTACCCCCTTCGTTAGATAGGCCTGAATACCAACAGCCACCAGTTCCTGCGACTAGCGAGGGGCATCCCTTAATTAAGGAGGGATTAATTCGATTCAAAGGGGGTCTGAATACGGCGAGGGGCGAGAGAGAATTGAAAGATATGCAGGGGATGCTTTTTAATCTCTGGCAGGCTGTTGATTCTCTACGAGAAAATGTTCCTGGGAGTCCAGGAAATGATGACGGCGGATTGTTGCCTGTGATGAGAGATATTTTCTTCGAGGTCTATTATTCAAACCTTGAATCGATTCGATCTCAACCCTTTCCTGCCACTCTTCAAAACGAGAATCAGCTGAGTCTCATGGGGCATGTGGTTCGACTTGGAGCGATGCATCGAGTGGGGCAATTGCTCCAGCACTTTGAGCTTGGAGATCCAGGCCTTGAGGCTGTATTTCGGACATTGATTCGAGGTGGTAGTGCGCCCGAACTGCTTAAGTTGATCAAGACTCTCCTAGAGGAAGACTCCCACAACGATCTGATCTGGCATGGTTTAGAGGGGCTACTCACTGCAAAACCTGCTCAAATCGATGAATTAATGCGAGCTTCCTTTTCTCTTTTGAGTTTTGTCGATCGAGTTGATCCCTGGGTTGCTCAGTTGGATCAAGAGTTACCTCCTCGTGGAGTTGCTAATCTGGCACTCACTCGTGCCGAAGAGGCACTGACTCATTTCTACTTCTGGTTTAGCGGACATACCAAGAATCGGGATGGGGACATTTCTGTACTCGCTAAAAAAATTCTTGATTCGGGTTGGGGATCAGCCTTTGCTCAGGCCCTTGATCAAGTGACTGGGGAAACACAGAGTGATCCGGGCTGTCCTGAGCGGTGGAACGGGCGATTGCAAGAGGGGCTCTCTTCTTTGTCTGGCATCGATCTGAGAAAAACTCAGAGTGAGCCCAGAGAGAGTCGGCTTTGCGAGGGACTGTACCTGACTCACGAAGTCTGGAAAGATTCGGGCGCTTGGCATTCCTTGGAGAATTTAGTCCGAGGAGTTCAGCGCCTTCAGGAGGACCCAAGTTTTAAGGCGTTGAAGCTTGAGGATGCGCTTCGGCCCATGCTGGATTTTCTTGAGGAGAAGCCTCCACAACCAGGTGTTGAGATTGATCTCAGGCAGAGAGTGGCCGCAGCTCAAGCTTTAAGGCAGAGTCTTGCTCACTTTATGACTTATAAACAAGGAGGCAGATCCTCGGAGCTAAACGAACTAGTCAAGTTTTCCTTAAAGGAAAGGCGAGCTTCCATCGGAAGTTCGGTTTCTCATTTAAGGAATGCGGACTTATTACTCGACATTCTGAATCAATTAATCGAGGACGGTCAGATGATAGAATTTTTAAAGCTCATTCGCAGGAGTCTTCCTGAAAACTAAGTTTGAGGTTATACTGTTCGTACTATGTCCTCAATTGATGTAAATGCAATAACGGAAGAAATTAGAGCAAAAAGTCAATTCGTCGATTCGATCATGAATGAGATCTCTCAAGTCGTGGTGGGTCAGCAGACTCTTTTAGAGCGCCTCTTACTCGCACTGCTTTGTGAGGGGCACGTTCTCCTTGAGGGACTGCCGGGGTTGGCTAAGACTTTAACCATCAAAACGATGGCTGAGGTTATTCATGCCGATTTTCAGCGGATACAATTCACGCCCGATTTGCTCCCTGCTGACTTAGTTGGAACCATGATTTTTAATCAAAAGACTGGGGATTTTTCTCCTAAAAAGGGCCCCATCTTTACGAACCTCGTATTGGCAGATGAAATCAATCGCGCCCCTGCAAAAGTGCAGAGTGCTTTGCTTGAGGCGATGGGTGAGCACCAGGTCACGATTGGTGAAACCACTTACCCGATGCAGGAGCTTTTTATCGTATTGGCGACTCAGAACCCAATCGAGCAGGAGGGGACCTACCCTTTGCCAGAGGCTCAGCTCGATCGATTTTTATTTAAGATCCGAGTCACCTATCCGACCTTGACTGAAGAAAAAGCTATTTTGAATCGAATGTCTGGTGCGCTCCCCCCGAAGCCAAACCGGATTTGTCATCCAGCAACGATTCTTGAAGCACGGAAGATTTGTTCTAAGATTTACATGGACGAGAAGCTCAAAGATTATATTTTGTCCGTGGTTTTTGCGACCCGCTTCCCTGAAAAATATGGGTTGAAGGATCTAAAGAGTCAAATCCAAGTGGGGGCTTCTCCTCGCGCCACATTGGCTTTGGCTAAGGCAAGTCGGGCTCACGCTTTTATTCAGCATCGAGGTTACGTCACTCCTGAGGATGTTAAAGCGATTGCCTACGATGTCCTCAGACATCGTGTCATGGTTTCCTACGAGGCTGAAGCCGAGGGAGTCGACAGCGAGCAAATCGTTAAAATGATTCTGGAACGTGTTGAAGTTCCTTAAAGGATCGTCCCAACTCTATGTTACCCGATGAATTACTTAAAAAGGTAAGGTGGATTGAAATCACGACTCGCAAAGTGGTGGATGACGTCCTTTCGGGGCAGTATCGAAGCCATTTTAAGGGTCAAGGTGTACAGTTTTCTGAGCATCGTCCTTATGTTCCCGGCGATGACGTACGGCATATTGACTGGAAAGTGAGTGCTCGAACTCGAGACCCTCAGATTAAAAAATTTGAGGAAGAGCGTCAGCTCACCGTCTTTTTAGTCATTGATAGTTCCGGGTCAGCAGGATTTGGATCTTCGAATCGGTTGAAATCTGAAATTACTGCAGAGCTTGGTGCAATGATCGCCTCTGCTGTAAGTCACACGGGCGATCGAATTGGAGCATTGATTTTTGCGGATGAAGTGGAGAAGATCATTCCGCCGAAAAAAGGCAAGCAGCACGTCATGCGAATCATTCGAGATCTTCTTAGTTTTCAGCCTAAAACTCACGGTACAGCTCTGGGACGTGCTCTCGATGCGACTGGTCGTGTGATGAAGCACAGTGGGGTAGTTTTCGTCATGAGTGACTTTCTAGCGACAGGCTATGAAAGAGCGCTTAAACGACTGGCTCGACGACATGATGTGGTAGCGATTCGGATCAGTGATGAGCGAGAGCAGAATATTCCGGACTTGGGACAAATTCTCCTCTTAGATCCGGAGACAGGTGCGGAGCGATTGGTGAATACCTCCTCCTACAGTTTTCAGAAGTGGTTCAAGGAATATCAAAAGAAACTAGAACAAGATCAGCACTCGGCCTTCAGCGGTGGCCGAATTGAGGTTTTGAATATTCTTACGAAGGATGATTATGGCGAGGCTGTGGTCCGATTTTTCCGCGCCCGTTCGCGGCGAAGGTAATAAGCTCGGTTTGACCCTTGTTCTGGGGTTGAGCATGTCAGGCTCAGGCATGTTGAGTTTCGCTCAGGCGGCCCCTCAGCCAGTGGCAGAGGTCAGCACTATACCTACACAGTCCTATACGATCGAGCGACTCGATCATTTGCAGCCTCATGAAGCTCCGCGAGTGGGCGATCAACTTCAGATGAGAATCCAAGGAATCAAGCTGGGAGATTCCAAGATTCGGGTGCAAGACCTCAAGTTGGATTGGCTTGAGCCTCAGACTAACTTAGGTGAGATTGGTTTTGATTGGTTAGACAAAATGCCTGGTGCTTCTGCCTCAGATGAGTTCCGATTCTGGGTGGCGGCGATTAAGCCAGGCACTCTGGTTTTGCCAGCGTTTGTACTCAAAGACCCAGCGGGAAAAGAAGTGGCTCGTTCAGTGCCGCTTCAGATTGAAGTCCGCTCTGCAATTTCTCCGCAAGACCCCGAGCCCGACCAGCCCTATGACCTGGAGCCTCCGGTCGGTCTGAAGTTTCCGATTTTTTGGGTCATCGCTCTGGGTTTGGTTGCAGCCTGTGCAGTTGCGGGGCTCAGTTATTTTGTGTGGCGACGCTGGCGTATGCGACATCCCCAGCTTGAGGTGAAAGAGGAACCTATTTTGCCAGAGCATCAGGTTGCACTTCGAAGTCTTTTAGAATTGGAGAACATGAACTATCCCACTCGAGGTGAGTTTAAAAAGTATTACTTCGGTATTTCTGAAATTTTGAAGGTCTATGTAGGAACCCGTTATCGAATCGATGCCCCCGAGGCAACGACCCGGGAAATGCTCACAGCCTTGATTGACTTAATCCAGTTGGGGCCGCCATTTTCGGACGAAGTCAACGATTCACAAGTTGGAGAACTCAGAAAATTGTTTGGTTCACTTGATCGAGTAAAATTCACTGATTACCAACCAGAAGCGAGTGAGGCGCTCGAGGTTTTAAAAGCCGCACGCGAGTGGGTTGAGCTGACTCGAAGAAAATCTGAGGTGATCGCATCTAAAAAACCTTCAATCTCAGGAGAATGGGCAGGCCATGCGATTCGCTAGTTGGGGTTTTCTCCTCTTATTTGCTCTCCTTCCTTTTTTGCATAAGTGGTGGCTGTATCGAAACCGTCCTGCAAGGGTCAGGTTTTCAATGCCCATTCCAGATGAAGTCTCATCAAAAAGTTCCTTTAGAGTCTGGATGAGTCTCAAGTATCTAGCTTTGATCCTTTTTGTCTTGGCCTTAGCCAGGCCTCAGACGAGTTATCGTCAGATGGAGAGAAACACCAACGGCATTGATATCATGATGATTTTAGATTTTTCTGCCAGCATGAATATCGTAGATCTTGCTGAGCGCTCTCGAATCGAAGTTGCCAAAGATACGATGGAAAACTTTATTAAAGGGCGCCAGAACGATCGAATTGGATTTGTGATGTTTAGTGGCGAACCACTCACCCTTTCGCCTCCGACCTTGGACTATGGACTTCTGCTCAAGGCTCTGCGTCAGGCGAGTATCGGTGTATTGAAGGATGGGACGGCAATTGGTGATGGTTTAGCTCTTGCGATCGGGCATCTCAAAAGCTCGAAAGCCAAAAGTAAGGTGATCATCTTATTGACGGACGGGGATAATAATCTGGGCCAAATTGATCCAGCAACGGCTGGTGAGCTGGCCCAAGGCTTTGGGATTCGCGTGTATACGATCGCCGTAGGTCGTGAGGGACGCGTGAATATCCCGATTAAGCGGCGAAGTTTGTTGGGGGGCGAGGTCGTAACCTATCAGCAGGTGGAAAATGCTCTTAATCCTGAACTTCTCAAACTCATTGCGAAGGAAACTCAGGGGAAGTTTTATCGAGTGACAGACGAGAGTACACTTGAAAAAGTTTTTCGAGAAATCAACCAGCTTGAAAAGAGTGAGGTCAAAGCGAAGGAAAAAGTTCGTTATGATGAGAACTTTCAATTTCCTCTGAGGGTGGGTCTGGTCTTGCTTGTTTTAGTTCAGCTTCTGGAGCGTTTGGCCTGGAGGTTTTTACCATGAAGTTCTTAGAACCCCAGTGGCTGTGGGGACTCCTGATTCTTCCTTTTTGGTTAGGCTGGATCTATTTTGATGAAGGCCGGAGGAGGAAACAGTTTGCACGATTTGCGCAACCCAAGCTTTGGCAATTTCTCTCACCTGAGTTGAATTTCAAACTTCGATTCAGAAAATCTCTGATTGGGCTTTTGGCCTTAGCTTTCGGTTTCTTAGCACTTGCTCGTCCGCAATGGGGAAGTCATGAGGAGTCGATCAAAGTCTCTGGTTTGGACGTCGTTTTAGTGCTCGATATTTCTAATAGCATGTGGGCTGAGGACGTCGTGCCTAGCCGTCTGCAGGCAATGAAGCATTGGGTGAAAACTCTGCTCTCGACCTTAAATGGGGATCGAGTTGGGGTGGTTGCATTTGCCGCGAGCACCGCCGTAGTGAGTCCTCTGACCAGTGATTTAGATCATGTTTGGGACACGGTTCAAATTCTTGATCCCAAGGCCATGCAGAATCAGGGAACTGATATCGGCCTAGCCCTACAAACTGCGACTCAAGCGATTGAGCGAGGGGCCGAAGAGGTCTCGAGCGGTAGTCAGGCTCCAGTAGCCTCTCGCGTGGTGATCTTGGTGTCAGACGGAGAGGATCACGAAAATCAGGCCTTAGTTGAGGCTGACCTCATTAAGAAAAAAGGGATTCAGTTTTATGCCTTCGGCGTGGGTACTGAAAAAGGGGGGCCTATCCCCGTTCGAGACGACGCAGGGCATGTTCAAGGATTTAAGAGAGATCGGAAGGGAAATCCGATCGTGAGTGCCTTTCATTCAGATTATCTCACGAGTTTAGCTTCTCGAGCGGGTGGAAAGTACTGGTCTTTGTCTCAGCAGGAATCAGAAATTTCGGAGCTCAAAAAGCAAATGAGTGGCTTAGTGCGAGGAGATTACTCGGAGCGACGTTTCCTAGTCTATGAAGATCGATTTCAATTCCCTCTCGCCATTGCTGTGATTTTGCTCATTATTGAGATATCACTTCCAGTCAGAAATTTGATCTTTGCTGTTTTCTTGATCTCAACTTTCTTCGTCCCTGTGCCTGTGCGGGCAGATGCGCTTTTGAGCGCGCCTGCTCCGATTGAGGGTTACTTAGAGACTCAACGTGGTTTGAAGGCCTATCAGCGCGGCGATTTTGACGAGGCTAAGCGGCGATTTAACTCAGCTCAAGCACTCGATCCCTACAGTCCAGAGCTTGAGTTTAACCAGGGTGTAATTCAACTTCGACAAGGGGATGTCGATCGAGCGGTTCAATCATTTGATCGAGCGGGTAAGCTAGCTGAGAAGTCTAAAAAATCCGAGCTCAGAGATCAGGCTCTTTTCAATTTGGCCAATGCGCTCGAGAAGAAGGGCGAAGCCAAAGAGGCGATTCGATCCTATCTTGATGCGATCAAGTCGGCGATGGCATCTAAAGATCCAAAACTAGAAGAAAAAGCGCGAAAGAATCTCCAGCTCGTTCTCAATGAAATGAAAAAGCGCGAGCAAAAAAAGAAGGAGCAGGAGAAGCAAGCGCAGCAGAACCAGGATCAAAAGAATCAGTCCGCAGAAAATCAAAAACAAAAATCAGGTGAGGAACAGAAACAAAAGGAAAATTCTTCACAGGAGTCTCAAAAGCAGGCTTCGACTCATCAACAATCAGATGAAGAGAAACGCTATCAAGAGACCCAACCTGGGAAGAAGCAGGATGATTTTAAATCCCAAAAAATGACATCTGAGGACGCGAATCGAGTCTTGAGTGAACTCAAGGCTCGTGAGCGGGAGCTTCAGGAGAAATTACAGAAAAAAAATGGAAACCAACAAGCTCAAGCCAAGGATTGGTAAAAAACTGGAATGGATGCTCCTGTTCTGGGGTCTCATTCTGCCTGATGTTTGGGCGCAATCCCCGTCGATTCAGTTTTCAGCAACGACAGATTCCCGATCGATATCGATCAATGATTCTCTCGTTTTGACACTTTCTGTGAAGTCTGAAGGTGATACGGGAGCCGGTGAGCCGAGTTTTGATGCTCCTGATTTTGATATAGGTCAGCAATCGAACTCGATGTCCATGAGCGCTCACTTTGATTACAACACCAGTCAGATGGTCTCGGTTACCGAGCGGGCAGTTCAGGTTCTTTTGCGTCCCAAAAGGCAGGGTCAGGTTAAGATTAGTCACATTCAGATGAAATCTGGGAATCAGATTTTTAAAGCTCCTGATATTTTTGTAATGGTAGGTGCGTCTGGCCAGTCCTCCAAATCGGCTCAGGGCTACCCGCAAGGACAATTGACGTTTAGGGGGCGAGGACTTCGACCGCGCGATCCCCGGGCACGTGATATCCGATCGAGTGTAGGCTCAAAGATTTTCGTTCGTGCTGAGGTGGATCGGACTACAGCCTACAAGGGTCAAAAAGTTTTAGTGAGCTATTATATTTATCATCAGCCTAGGATCTCTAGCGTCCAGATAGAACAGTTTCCGACACTGACCGGCTTTTTGCGTGAAGATCTTTCGCCCATGGCGTTGGGTCAAGCACTCGAGAGCCAAGAGGTTAAATTCAACGGAGAAGTTTTCGAACGTTCGCTTTTAGCTCGCTACGCAGCTTATCCGGTGACAGAGGGTCAGCTTACTGTTGAGCCGGTTGCCGTGAAGTACGTCTACCTCGAAGGGAGACGTCGAAACTCACTCGGATGGGGAGAGGACGAAGATCCATTTTTTGGATTTTTTAGTCAACCGATTGAAAAAATGGGCAAAGGCAAGAGTGAGCCCCTTACTGTGACAGTCGTTCCAATCCCTCAGGAGGGTCGTCCTACAGATTTCTCAGGGGGCGTCGGTCAGTTTAATCTCATTTCAATGGTGGATAAATACGAAGTGAGAGCAAATGAGGCGATGACTTTGACCTTGAAAGTTGAGGGCAACGGAAATCTTTCCTCCTTGCAGGCTCCTCAGGGAAAGTGGCCATCACAAGTTGAGCTTTATGATACTCATGGACGATCACTGCCTAGTCAGGGCGATTCTGGAGCTAAGGTTTTCGAGTTTTTGTTGATTCCTCGAAGTCCTGGGCAGTTGGTGTTACCTTCCTTGCAGCTCACATTTTTTGACCCAGATAAAAAATCTTATTATACTAAAACAACTGAGCCCATTGAAGTCCGTGTCTTGGATCCGTTGCCGGGCTCTGCATCTTTGCCACCGAAGGCTTCTGAAGTTAAAGCGTCTGCTGCTAACCCCTCTGAACAAGTCGATCAGACCAGTGGAATGGGAAATTTAGGTGGCAAAAAAGAGCAGCTTCGCGGTTGGCTTCCGCCTGAAAGACACTCTGCCGATTCAGTTCCTCTCCCCGTTTGGAGGTATTTGTATTGGGCGAGCCTCCTTGCTCTTGTGTACTTCGCCGGTTGGGTAGTTTGGGATCTGGTGCAGCGCAAGTCGAATGCCTCATCCTTGGTTTTTAAAGAATGGAGCAAGTTGCAGAACTTGGGATCGGATGAAATCGCGAAAGCTAATTATCCAGAACTGGTTCGATATTATGAAATTCTCAGCGACGCACTGCTGCAGACGGTTGATGAAGTTTATGCAACCAGTGCTCGGGCGACTTCGCGCTCAGATCTGCAAGGAATTTTACTCGCAATGCCGGGGTTTTCACAGGAGCTTTGGGTCCGCTTAAGTCGTGTTCTGGATTTTGCAGATCTGGTTCGGTTTGCCGGCCAATCAGGGGCTGTAAACGACTTTAAAGCTCAGCAAGACTTGATAAAACTAGTTTCTGAAGTGCAGGTATTGATGAAGGAAATGCGCGCGAACCCGAAGAGGAAAGGTTCATTTCGGGTCTTGAACGAAGCCTAGGCACTTCCGAGTGGTCTTAATATCCAACTGAATCTGAGTTTTGAGTGACTCGAGATCTTTGAACTTTTGCTCGGTCCGAATGTGCTCTTCAAAAAGGATCTCTAAACGGTAGCCATAAAGATCCAAGGTTTGATCCAAAAGATGGGTTTCAACGAGGGGGGCTGCGACTAGTGCAGGGGTTCCTTGCTGAAACGTGGGTCGAACGCCAATATTAGTGACACTTGGATAAACCTGATCACCAAATACGGCGTAGGTGGCGTAGACGCCGTAGGGTAAAACGAGCTTATTTTCCATCTTCAAATTTGCAGTGGGAAATCCGATCTTTTTGCCTCTTCCATCGCCATGAGAGACAATCCCTTGATAAGAAAATCGACGCCCCAAAAGCTGGTTTGCTTCTCGGATTTTTCCGTGCATCAGGTAGTTTCGAATTCGTGAGCTGGAAACAATCTCCCCCTCTAGACGCATTGGGGGTACGACAATGAGCTCAACTTGAGCGTTCTGGCACAGATCCTTTAAAACATCGAGGTGACCGCCTCGATTCTTGCCAAAACCAAAGTCGTAGCCGACTATGATGCATTCTGCGCCGAGACGTTTGAGTAGGAACTCATTGAAAAATTCGACGGGCTCGATCTCTGAAAATTCCCGGCTAAATGGCTCTTCAATTGCGAAATCGATCCCTAACCCCTTGAGGATTTGAATCTTTTCCTCGTACGTGGTGAGGAGCTGCATCTCTTTTTGGGGGTTAAGTGCTGCTTGGGGGTGAGGTTTGAAGGTCAAAGCAATGCTGTGACCTCCGCGCGACTTTGCCAGATCCATGGCTAGGGATATAATTTTCTGGTGCCCGACGTGGACGCCGTCAAAATTACCAATAGTGACTACCGGGTGAGTGAGTTCTTGATCGAGAGTTTTAACTCCGTGAAGTAGAACCATGCTGAGTTATCGCGAAGAAGGCTTTGAGGTTGACTCCTTGAACGTGAACCCGCACTGGTCGATTTCAGAGTCGGTCTCGTCAAAGGGGTAGTTTTTACAGTTCGCGGGTCTTAAATCGCCGTAAATTCGGCAGTAAGGCAAGTTTTGATGATCTTTACCTAGAAAAGGGCATTTATAAATCAACTCGCAGCAGAGGCCGCATCGGTGGCAGTCGCCCTTTCGTGTCTCCTCGATCGACTTTTGAATTACCTCCGGTTTAAAAGTGCCCAAATAAGAACGGCGTAGTTTTCTTAAGAGTTGGCCCAAAAAGGTTCGTTCGGTGATCTTGGACTGATACCAGGTATTGACGACTGCGTTAAAGCTCATTCCTCCATGATAAGCCACAGCCGCAGCCCATTCGTCAAGTATAGATCCTAGAGTTTGAAGCGGCTGACCCTCTTCTTTTAGCCGAACATTGATTTTTTGGGGCAGAAAGAGCAATCTAGAAAGATTCCATGAGGGGGAGTTCTATGGTTTTTAAAAAACGAGATCATCAAAAAGTAGAGCAGCCTAAAGAGGCAGCCACTCGTGGTGCAATCATCATAACGGTGGCCAACCAAAAAGGGGGCGTGGGAAAGACAACCACTGTCATGAATTTGGGAGTAGCCCTCGTCAAAAAAGGTAAAAAAGTACTTCTTGTCGATGGCGATCCCCAATCGAATTTGACCAGTTATCTTGGGGTTACGCCTGGCGAGCCCCCCTACGAGTCACTTCATACCTTGGATGAGATTTATCTTTCAAAGCGACCCATCGATGCTCGTACTCGCCACCTGTACATTACTCCGACTCAATCTGGGGTTGACTTGATTGCTTCAGACAAGGCGCTTTCAGGGGTTGAGTACTATCTTTTTACCCACGCGGATCGAGAGGTCATTCTCTCTCGGTTTTTTGCCACCGTGCACCAGGATTACGACTTTATTATCATTGATACCCCGCCTAGTTTGAATCTCCTGACCATGAACTCTTTGTGTGCCAGTCGATACGTGCTGATTCCTGTTCAAACAGAATTTTTTAGTTTAGAGGGGATTGTTAAAATTCGCGAAGCAATTGAAGACGTCAGGGGACGGTGGAACTCCGATATTTCAATCCTCGGCGTGCTGCCTACCCAGTTTTCCAGTCGAAGGAAACTCACCCATGAAGTCGTTGAGGCCCTTAAGAGTGAGTTAGGAGAAACACTTTTTGAAGCTGTGATCCACGATAATGCAGCAATCGCAGAAAGCTCAGGGCACGCTCAGTCTGTTTTGGAGTATGATCGCTCTTCGAGAGGGGCGCAAGACTACCTGTTGGCAGCCGAAGAACTACTGAGTCGGTGCAATGGAGGAATGAATGTCTAAGCATCTAGGACGAAATCCGTTCGAAAAAAGAAAGCCCAAGCTTCAAGCGAAGCGGGTCAGAACGACTCGACCCGTGGAGGAGCTCCAAGCCAGGAAGAGCTGGTCCGGCTTCTCTGATTGGGCGCTGGTTCAGCTGCCAGCTCAGTCCGTGGTTTTTGCTTTGAAAACACTTCTGCGAGTGAAGAGTCTGATCGAGCGAGAGTAAAAAAGGGTGAGAAACAGTTTCCCGCCCTTTGATCTTTACTTAAAGTAAGAAAAGCATTTCTCGGTACTTAGGGAGCGGCCAATAACTGTCACCCACAACCGCCTCCAAGTCGTCACAGACCTTGCGGACTTCCATCATCGAAGGTGCAACCCGTTCTGCTAAGATTTGAGCTTTTTGTTCTTCCGAAGATGCCTGTTCAGTCATGAGTAGGACCTCGTCTAGTTGCGCTCGCTTGTTCTGGAGAGCGTCGACCAGACCACCGAGATGCTCGAGAGTCTTTGCCTGGGGTGCCTTACTCCCCAGTTCACGGCTCGCAGCCGCTCCTTGTGCCAGTTGTCCTTGGTATGCAAAGACACTTGGTAAGATTTGGGTGTCTACCATGGACTTGAGGGTATCTACTTCAATCCAGAGATTCTTGATGTACCTTTCGAGTCGAACGTGAAATCGAGATTGAATTTCAGCTTTTGAAAAGATTTCAAGCTTGGAGAACAACTCCTGGGTGAGGGGCGAGACGAGTTGCGCAAGGGCTTCTGGTGTTTTCTTGAAGTGGGGTAGATTGCGTTGTTCGGCTTCCGCCACCCAGTCCGCTGAATAGCCATTCCCTTCAAAGCGGATGGTCTTGGACGCGATGAGTGCTTC
>CANHSO010000039.1 GCA_947463705.1 Bacteriovoracaceae bacterium | reverse complement strand
CTCTGGTCTTGCAATCTCTACTGACGGTAGATCCCTCTATGTTTCTGAAGGATCAAGTAATAGAATCAGGAAAGTCTCGATACCCGCTAATGGTCAAGTCACGGTCTCGACCGTGGCAGCGGTTCCCGGGCCATCGGGTCTGGCACTCTACGAAGATAAGTACTTGTATGTCGCGGGTCGATCCGACCACACGATCAGGATGATTAATCTAAGTGCTAGCGGCACCCCGACGGTCTCTCTGGTAGCTGGAACGCAAGGAGTACCAGGCGCGCAAGTAAATCCTGGTACTCCGCGTGGTACGCCGCCGAGGTTCACCTCTCCCTCTGCCTTATTTATTGATCGCAATTTTTTATTTATTGGAGAGAAAGGTGCTGTCAGGAGAGCGGTTATAAATCGAAGTGATGGAACTCTCGGGGTCAGCAGGATTGCCGGCTTGACGGGAACCGTGGGTACTGTTGATGGAGCAGCGTTAACAGCCCGATTTGGATTTCCATTAGGAATAGCCAAAAATCGTGATGGGGACCTAATCATCAGCGATCAGGGAAGTAGAATGCTTCGGAAAATTGACTTAACCTACTAAAATTCAATCTTAAATGAGGGCTTTGCCGGCTCTGGCCCATGGATAGGGGCGGAGCCGGTTTTGCATTTAAATTCGGCACTTAGGCTAATTGCGGGAGGGCTAAATTGACCTCCGTCCCCCATGGAAAATTTTAATTAAACTAATTATATACATTATTCCGCTAGATTTTCCTGTTCTGATTCGATATAAAAGGCGCCGTGAAATTTAATTTCGTTGTCCGGCTGTTGGCGCTCATTTCGTTATCATCCCAGGCTGCTTTTGCAGGAGTTAAACTGAATGAGTTGGTGCCGGGTGATCTGGTCTTTTCGATGAACGCCCTGGGTGGCGCTGATCATGTGGGGATGTTTGCCGGAATTGGAGAGGATGGACGGCCGTACGTCGTTCATGCGGTCTCCGAAAAATACAAGGCGGTAGTCAGGACCATCCTCAAGCCGATTGATACCTCCTACGTTGTTTTTCGTAATCACAATTTATCGCTTGCTCTTTCTGCTAGTCGCCGAATCGGTGGTTGGGCAAAACTCAAGATTCCTTATGATTTTGATGCTGCGAATCTTGCGCTCGATGCCGAGGACTATTCCGGATTTAGAGGCGATGCAAAGCAAAGACTTGAGCAGTACTATGAGTACGCAAAGTCACAGAGTATCCCTCGCTTTTACAGAAGGATAAAATACGCGGCTAGGCGAAACATGCCTATTTTACCTTCGAATGAACAATTGGGGAGTTCGGGTCGCGGATTTCGCTGTGATGAGGTAGTGATCCTTTCTTATCAAGTCGAAGAAATTGCGGACTTCGTTCGTTCGATCGGTAGTCCGGATGGTGAGTCCTTGGAGTTTTATCAATGGATTTCAGATAAATATGCAATGCTCGACATTTTAGATCAGTGCAAGGCCACGCCGGAGTATCGAGCCTATCAGAACAGTCTTCTTGAAAAAGATGAGTACCTAGTTGTCCAAAGGGGAAAGCGAAATGATCCTAAGCACATTCGCTTTTTACCCTCGATTTGCGCTTGGAGAGAAGACCTTCATCCGTCGGTTGAAAAATTTGCTGAATCTTTTGACACAGTTCTTCCTATCGATTCAAAAGTATCCTCTCCGAGTGTTCTTTTGACCCATGTGTCTCGAGATTCACTTCACTGGGCCAGTCTGGGTCCGGTCCGAGTCGAGTCCTCACCTGTTACTGAAGAAGAAAAGGAACAATGGCGGAATTTCATTGCTCAGCTTTTTAGAGATGCGGATGAAAAGCAAAATCGAGCAGCTGAACGAATTATTTCGAGTGCTCGCGAATTTGCTGTGTCCCCTCTTTTAGGTATACCGCCGACGTCTCCTCGGACTTCTCCTTCTCATGAGTTAGGTGATCAGCAGCGCCAGATGAGGAGAGACATTCATGGAACTCCTCCGCGCCTGAGTGCGGCTGATCGACGAGTGGAATCGCCACGACTCGAATCCTTGGATCTTCCCATCCCTGGCTCACGGCCTAGACTCAGGACTTTTGGATCTCCGTGTCTGACGGGTTTACGCTCGTTGTCTGGATCTCTTGAATCTGAGCTTCGTGAGTTGAATTTAAATGAGGCTGAGCTCGGAGATTCAGAGCGTTCATCGTTTCGATTGGGATTGCCACCATCGAATTAACGACGGAAGTACGAACACAAACAATCCGGTGGAGAGCACCGGTGCTGAATGAGCTCGGTCAATCGCTATGGGACCTATCCTGAGATCCGGGTATTGGCACTCGAAGGCTCGGATGATCGGCTTGGTAAGCTTATTTTTTCGACGGCCCGATTCATTGTTTTAAAGGCGAGGAAGAGGGCTAAATTTCTCGGGAAAAGTCTCGGCAAGAAGCAGGCAATCTTATTCAGCCAGCCTGGGACAAAAACCGTCTTGCCAGCGAAAAGAGCATCTAAGCTTGAGGCGACGACAGCTTGGGCGGTCATCATGGTGGCCTTGCCTGACTGAGTGATTTTCTGACCGGATTGTTCGAAAAATTCGGTATAAGTCCCGCCGGGACAAAGGCACATCATCTGGACGGGAGTCCCTTTGAGTTCAAAAGCCAGGGTCTCAGAGAAATACCTGAGGTAGCCTTTTGTGGCCGAGTAAACACTGAAGTTTCCCACGGGCTGAAACGCTGAAATCGAGGCTACTTGAATGACATAGGATTTTTTTCTATGTCCCAACATGTGGTTCACGGCGAGGTAAGTGAGCTCGGTCGGTGCAACTACGTTCACTTGCAAGGTTGAATGATGGTCCTCGTACGGGAACTCTACAAACGATCCATACTTCCCGAGTCCTGCATTGTTGATCAAGCAGGTAATCTCGTTGCCGTTCTCTGTTGCGCGGTGAAAGAGCTCTTGCACGGCCTGAGGCTTGGCCAAATCCACAGGAATACATGTGACCGACACACCAAATTTGCTTCTGAGGTCTGCGGCCAGGGCTTCGAGTCGGTCCACCCGACGAGCTGCGAGGATCAGGTCAGAACCCATTGCTGCTAGCTGTCTGGCAAATTCTTCGCCAATTCCGCTGGATGCACCGGTGATCAGAGAGAGCTGGTTTTTCATCTTGGATGTGGATTTCATTCGGGGAGGGTACCAGATGGCCCAAGAGGATTCACCGGGAAAAGTGCGGTTCTGCTCAATCAAAGCCAATACCTGAAAAACGTGATCATTCTTTCTAAGGCGGTTTTGAACCAAGGACGAGTTTTCCAGTGACTTGGCTCAATCTCTTGGGAGACCTCAAGATCTCGAAGAAATTGGGTACGCAGGGCTGTCTTAGATCGAGGATGAGTGATGACGAGATCAGCCTCGAGGTCGTGCAGCCAGCTTCGGTAATTGCGGTTGCTCGAGCCAACGGTCATCCAATCATCCATGATCATCACCTTGGCATGCAGCGTGGTGGGGAGGTACTCGTAAATGCGGACGCCGCCGGAGAGCAAAAATGAATAGAAAGCTTGATTCATCCACTTCATGAACCAGACATCACTTTTTCTTGGGAGCAGAATTTTAACATCGATCGACTTTGATGCAGCCTTACGCAAGGCTCGAGATAACGAAAATGTAGGAACAAAATAGGGGGTTGTGATCCAGATTCGAGTTTGAGCCTGAAAGGTGCGACGAAGGATCTCATACTGGTAATTTAATCTTCTTTGTCTCGTATCGTTGAGCTTGATGAGGCGATGTCCGGGAGACTTTCTCAGTCTAAAATGCTGGACTGGGTGGGCGAGCGGGTGATGTTCCCAGCTTCGTTCAAATGCAGCGGTCAAAATTTGAGCGCTAGATCCGACTACTCTGACTGCAGTGTCCCGCCAGGCTTGAGGTCCAGAATAGCATTTCAGGTGACAGGCACTAATATTCATTCCTCCAAGAAAGGCAATTCTCCTATCAATGACGCAAACTTTGCGATGATTTCTGCGATTCAGTCTCCACGGAAGAGGGTGGAAAATTCTTGCTTGTACCTGATTCTCCCTGAGTTCGCTCATGAGGTCTTGAGCATAGCCAAGCGTTCCGACTCCATCTACTAGAACTCTGACAATCACGCCTCTTTCGGCCGCAGATTTAAGTTTCTGTATGATTCGGCGTCCGAGAGGGTCAAGCTGGAAGATATAAGTCTCAAGTTCAATTGTGCTCCGGGCATGGTCAAGGTCTTTTTCGAATCTTGCGAAGAACAAATCACCGTTCGTAAAAATTTGCTCCCGTGTCCACCCATTCATTCGAGAGCGAATTATATATTAAAATCAGATTCTTTTATTTGACAAAAAATAGACGCCTGCTTTACATCCTGCATTAGGCGCATTTTTGTGCCGTTGTTTTTTCTTTAATCGGCCTACGTCTTTTTCATAAAGGGGGAGTATGTTCTTTAGAATCATAGGGTTGGGGCTTTTTTTGGGTTTATTTTGCCTGAATTTCATTCAAATTGCTGCTGCAGAGAGTCACTCTCAGATGTCAGCTATTTTGAGTTCAGTCCCTGGTCATAAAATCCAAAGCTCGCTCCCTAGAGTTGCTCGCAAATTCCGTCAGAACTACGATTTTAAGTTCGATCCTAAGACGGGCGAAATTCTGAAAATGATTCTCAAGTCAGAAGATGAGATTCCACTTGATGAAATGAATCTCCCATTTTCGATTGAAAGCATACAATCTGGCGATTTTGTCTTGCAGAAGGCCCAGTATGACGAGCAACTGGGATTTGTTGCGCCACGAGGAGGTCGTGCGCCGTGGTCTCAGATTGATGATGCTGAGAACTTAGTGGGTGCGCTTAAGTATCGGAAACTCTCTCAAATGGAGTCCAGGGGTCTGACGGCAGGTAGACTCAAAAGAGTGCCTTGGTCTAGTTCCTATTGGCCTACTTATGCTGGAGGGATTGGACAGCGCTACGCAGATCCAGAATTTAGGATTTCGAAGAGTTGGAAGAAAAATATTGAGCGACTGGAAGGTCTTCTCCCAGGTTCACTGACAGAACTGACACCAGAGCAGATCGATGTCTTGTCACCTGCAGAAAAGTACGACTTATTAGTGGGCGATCCTCATTTTACACTCACTCGTAGCGAATTTGCTGCTGCCGCAAAAGCCGCGAGTAATTCGGGGAAAGTTGAATCCTGGGAGGGTAAGTGCCACGGCTGGGCACCCGCTGCGTTTTCTGAGTACCGCCCCCATCACTCGATTGACGTCCGTGCTTTTGACTCGAGTCAGCCAGATCATCTCGGCGTGAGTGTTAAGTTTTATCCAGATGATATCAAAGCTTTGGCTACCCTGCTCTGGGCTAACTCCCCCTCCCGGAGTCGATTTGTTGGAAGCAGGTGTAATGTTAAAAAACCAAGAACGGATAAAAATGGCAGGATCTTAGAAGAAGGGTGTTTCGATACCAATCCTGGTACCTGGCATCTGTTGACGGTCAATCAGATTGGAGTGAACAGGAAGAGCTTCGTACTTGACGCGACCTATGACTATCAGGTTTGGAATCAGCCCGCATTTTCGTATGAATACGATTATTTTGATCCACAGGATGCAGCCCAGAACTGGGATTCAGAAGATGACCAGAAGTTCAAAAAGATTGATTCCTGGAAGGCAGCAAGAGTGGGCTTGGCAGATTTTTCTGCGGACAGATTCAAACCCCACCGGAGCCCTGATGCAGCTAGCGTCGTTGGTGTTCACATGAAATTTACCTATGTCTCAGAAAAGAATGTTTCCCACGCTGAGGTTGAGAGTGCGGGCTCATCTGCGCTCACTTCGGTTCACTATTACTATGATCTTGAGCTCAATACAGCCGGTGAGATTATCGGAGGAGAGTGGTACCAGCTTGAGCACCCTGATTTTATTTGGGCTCCTGTCACACAGGCTTTCGCAGTAGGGGATGAAGTCCTCAACTTAAATGGGGATTTGAATCGATGGAAGAAGCGAGAGATGAACGCGATTCCTTCCATGTGGAGAGCTGTTGCGCTTGAAAGCTCTGCGATAGGACAGCCTTTGGGTCGTATTGTGAGCGAATTGATCCAGAAATCGAGAAAGTATCCAGGTTACACAGTCTTGCACTTCTTGTTTGGCTGGCTAGAAAGCAAAAATGATTAGCTGAATGGGCGCCTAACGCCTGCTGGCTGCCATGGCCTTGAGGTATTTGATCAAGTCCGTGAGTTCGGCGTCGGGCAGCTCGTCGGGTGAAAAGCCGCGCATTCGGTCGTTTTTCCAATGCCTCAGGCTCTGAGGGTTTCGGATGTATTCCTTCAGGGCCTTCTCATTAAAGTATTCCGTCGGACTTTTTGGCCAGTTGAGATCTGGGCCGAAGTCTGAGAGACCTTGCTGATTGATCTTGTGACAACTAAAGCACCACTTCTGAAAAGTGTGGAAACCTCGGACCTCTTGGCTTTGCTCCTTGAAGCGTTCGGGTGGAAAGATTTTTGGAAATGAACTTCGGAGAGACCCTTTTACTTCAAATTCAGTGATCTGAAACGGCCATTCTTCTACCCCAATATGGGAGAGCTCTGGATTTTTCCAGATCACAAAAAAAGGTCCGGCTGTTTCTGGGCTTTTCTCTGGATGGACTGCAGGCCACGGGGTGCTTTCCTTCTCAATTGCGAGGTAAGCCACTGATCTTCCAGGTGTATGTTCTAAGAGCCGAGATGGACTGATTGGGGCTGAAAATCCGTCGAGGCAACGGAATTCGATCGTACCTTCAGGGTCTAGTTTGATCCCCTCGAAAAGATGGAAAACTGGAACTGCCCAAAATTCAATCCGTTGTTTCGGATAGGTAGGGGTGTCAAAAAGTACGATTTTCTCTAGATCAGAGCGCTTCAATAGTTGAGAGCGACTCAAGGTGAGCGTTTTCCCCGGCGAGCGGATCGAAAACTGAGGGTCCGCTGACTGATGCGCAATGGCAAAGCCAGAGTAAGCTGAGGCCGCCCAAAGCCAGAGAATCGCTCGATGTAGTCTGGTTTTCATCTTCATTCAGAATGCATAACCGATTTTGATGAGGTTGACTCTGGGTAAGATGAGATTGGAGAGGTAACCTAGAGCATTCGACGATGCATTTGCCAAGTCTTGCTCAACCACGTCTTTGGATGGCAGAGAAAGGCTTCCCCAATTCGCCAGAGGGATTTGGACCCCTAGGTCAAACCCGAGCGTGAGGGCCTCGCTGAGATTCCATCGGCAACCGAAGCCCAATGCAACGTAAAGGAATTGAAAGTTAAATGTCGCGTTGCTGGGACCCTCAGTTGGAGCGAGACTACCCAGGTCCAGGGTAGTTCCAATTCTAAAAAGTTGGTAGCCTAGGCCAGTTCCGAAATAGAGAGGGCCCCAGCCTGGATAGTAATGGACTCTCGCCTCAACGGCTCCTGAATTAATTGAAAAGGTCGATATTGATGGGTAGGGTCCGTACCCGAGTTCAACCGCGCCGTCGAACTGGTCGAGGAGGGGAACTTCTAATCCGAATCTCACTGGGACCGGAACGCCAATTCCCGCAGTGGCTTTCAGGTCGGCGAAGGTCGATCTAGGCATAAATAAGGTGATCAGAAGGATTAGAGAGAGGAGGGTGGAGGTTCTGACACGGCGTAAATGTGATTTGAAATGATCCACTTGAATGCTCTCTCCGTTATTTCCTTTTGGTAGCCGACAAATCGTTTCAGGTGTCTCGGTATAATATCCACCTCTACGCGGTATGCACCAGGAGATTTAATTTCATGACGAATAGCTGAATTGCCCGTCGATTCAATGACGGACTCGTTCCCTCGCGTGTCTACGTAGATCAGTTTGAGAGTGATCTTCGGGCTGACTCCACTCTGAGGAGAGGAATGATGTAAGGTGGGCATTTGAGCGTGTAAAATTGCGGTCTGATCAGAAAGATAAACAGTATCCCCTAGCTCAAGTGTTTGATTGGGAGTCTCGGCAAAGAAATCAAAATCAACTGGAGATCCGAGGCCCTCGAATGTGACCCAGCTTCGACCTTTGCGAAGGGCATTTTTGAATTCTGACACCGTCAGATCCTGAACTAAGAGACCATTGGCGACCCATCGCGAAAGGCGTCGATAGGAGTCGATTTTATCTCCGTCTTTAGCCTTTCCAGGAAAAAGACTCTGGTGAGCATCGTTTCCGCCGATGCCAGTGAGATGCTGTCCTTGAGCAATCAGGGCATCCCATTTTTTTGCATAGACATCTCTCACGGTCATGAAGGACAAGAAAGCAAGATCGGCCTGTTGTTCTCCGAAGGGGTCCACCCAATAAACCAACAGATCAATGAGGCCGCTAAAATAAGTCAGTCCTAACTCGTCAGCTCTAGTTTTTGGGCTAATATTTGCGTGGAGATTATAGATTTCGATCGCATCAAGACTCAGATTAGAGAGTTTCTCTGGTGTCTTTCCTTTTCCCTCTGTATGCGGCATGACCACAATCGCGTCAGCCTCATTTTTGAGTCGTAAGGAAAGCTCCGAGGAGCGCTTGCTGTATTCCTCTGATCTTCTTTCAGGAGTCGGCTCGATGTGTTGCGTCATTCCTAGAGCCATCATTTGGCTTTCAAATCCTGCCATAATCAAAACTTTGTGCCCATCAGAGCAGGTCATTCGGTTAGCTATTGGGTCGCTGTTTTGCCCGTTTTGAAAGATGAGTTCGTCTTCAGGTTCGTTCAGAAGGAGCTTTGGAAATTCCAGCTCGGTCATGTGGCTGGGGTGGTCAGTTAGCGCAACAAAATCGAGGTGGTTTTTGCAAAACGATGATCTTAAGTCTGCGTAGCATTGATCTTTGCTAATGCTCGTGCATGCATCATACGAGTAAGGCGAGTGCATATGCAGGGCGGCTCGAGCGAGGACATATCCTCGTTTGTTCTTTGATAGGCTTTGTGATGATGGAGAATCTGGGGCTTGATTGTCTCTCGAACTTGCGGAAATTTGAAGTTCAGTCGCGCTGCTAGTTAGGAGCTCGCGAGCTGTCGGGAGGACGTTGTTCCAAGCGAGCTTATTGGTGCATGAGATGAAGCAAAGAGGCACGAATAAAAGGTTAAGTAGGGCTCTTCGTTGAGCAATCATTACTTCCAGTGTGTTAAGAAATAATTAATTACGCAATATATATTTAATAAGTTGTCAATTTCTTGACGGACTAATTAAGTTGATCGCTTTCAGGCTCGGGTAAGTCATTGACTTCGAGGACGTGAAACTCCTGGTTGCGGATTTGCCACTGGATGTCAAACTCAAAAAGTCGAAAACCGTAGCGAGTGCCCTCCGCCTCAGGAGATGCAGTAGGAAGTTTAGTCTGTTGAAAAGCTGGGCGGGGGTCGAGCTGAAGGAGTTCGAGAATCAGTTGAGCCAAATTGGGATAACGAACTGGGTCTCGCCTAGCGATGGACAGGCGGGCTTCTTCAGAGAAAACCACAGGGGTGAGCTGGATGGGGGCGCTCGCCCATGCCGACTTCGTATCTGGGATTGAGTCTGTGTAGCTGAGGTAAGGCTTGATGTCGAGAATTGGAGTCCCATCCAGACAGTCGACGCCACTGAGATGAAGTTCAATTCCGCCCTTAGCTTTGAGGTCAATTCGCTCAAGTTTTACCGCCGAAAGTCCAATCGGATTAGGTCGATGGGGCGAGCGAGATGCAAGTACCCCAACCTTTTTAGCGCCTCCCAGGCGTGGGGGTCGAATCGAGGGTTTCCAGCTTTTGGCGTCGTGTTTATGAAAAATAAAAATGAGCCAAATGTGACTAAAGTTTTCAAGCTCCCTTACCGCCGTGTGAAAAAATGGATTATCGCTAAGTTTTAGCACACCCGAGGCATGGGGGACCAATCCCGGCTGTCGGGGTATCCCAAATTTTTCCTTAAAGCAGGTGTGCAAAATTCCGATGGGCTCAAACTGAAACATAGGGGGCCTAAATGGCATTCACCACTGTTAGCCCGAGCTTAAGTTTTTCGCCGTCGATCTCTGCCTCTTCGGTATGCTGTCCTTGAGGTGATGGGGTCCATACCCAGTTCCTGCAGAGCGTTTCTTTTTGAATTCGCTCTTGGTAGACTTGAGCAGCCCTTTCTAACGCTCCTTCGCAAAGAACCTGGATCTCAATTCGATCATCGAGGTTAAAATCAGCTGCCTTTCGAGCGGCTTGGATTTTTCGGATCATCTCTCGTGCAAGTCCTTCTTGTTCTTGCTCTGGAGTTACGGTCGGGTCAATTTCGATCGAGACCAAAGGACTCACCGCCAATTGGGGCGCGCTCTCCTTGGGCGCTCTCCGGATTTCGACATCACCGAGGGTGATGGGTTCTCCAGCAAGCTGCAGAATAGCGCCTCCTTCGAGCTGAACGATTTCAGCAGGAGTGAGTTTCTGGATTGCAGCTGCAACTAGTTTCATTTTTGGCCCAAGCTTCGGTCCTAGGATCGGGAACTGCGCTTTGGCTGAGATTTGGACGAAGTCGTCTTCGTTTGAACAGTACTCAACTTTTTGAATATTCAGTTCTTCTTTGAAATACGGCTCGAATTTTCTGAGATTCTCCAGAACTTGGGTGCTTCGATGAATGACTTTCATCTCCTTCAGGGGGATCTTAGCTTTGACGCCGATCTTTTCTCGGTAGTTACGTCCGAGCAGGACCAATGCTTCCATGACTTGCACTGCCTCTTCAAGTTCTGGCCGAATCAGACTAGCATTTGCTTCAGGAAAGTCTTCCAGATGGACGCTGATCTTTCTCTCTGATTTGACTTGAGAAAGGTTTTGATAGGTCAGTTCTGCCAAAAATGGTGCAAACGGCGCCATGACTTTACTCAGCGTTTCGAGTGCCTGGTAGAGAGTCTCATACGCGAGTCTCTTGTCTTCGGGCATTCCGTCCTGCCAGAAGTGACTGCGATTAAACCGGATGTAGGTGTTGGTCAAATCTTCAATAAATCGGAGGAGTCCTGGAACCACATTGTAGAGTCGATACTGACCCATCTCATTCCGTGTCGTCTGGATCAAGGTGTGAAGTCTGGATGTGAGCCATTGGTCTAAAATATTGGGAGATTGAGTGGAGTCTCCGCGAGGGGTAAATCCATCAATATTGGCATAGTTCACGAAGAACGAGTAAGAGTTCCACCATCGAAGTAGGATGCGGCGAACGATTTCCTTCACTCCCGATTCAGAGAATCGGAGCTCCTGAGCGCGAACCACGGGAGAGTCAATTAAGCAGAGTCTGAGGGCGTCGGCTCCGTGTTGGTTCAGTACTTCCATTGGGTCAGGATAGTTTTTTAAGCTCTTGCTCATTTTCTTGCCGTCTTCAGCCAAAATGAGCCCATTGACGACCACATTTTTAAATGGGGATTTTCCGAAAAGTGCTGTTCCAATGACCATGAGGGTATAAAACCACCCTCGGGTTTGGTCGAGCCCCTCGGCAATAAAATCGGCTGGGAATGCTGACTTAAATTCCTGGTTGTTATTGCCCCAAGGGTAGCCGTACTGAGCATAAGGCATCGAGCCGCTTTCAAACCAGCAGTCCAAGACTCCGTCCACGCGTCTGAGCGGAGATTTGCCTGTGGGCGATGGAATTACGATTGAATCGACTCGGTCGATGTGAAGGTCATCTATTTTTTCACCGGAGAGTCGTTCGAGTTCTTCTCGTGACTCAATGCAAATCATCTCGCCCTCGGCGTTTCTCCAAATCGGGATAGGTGTGCCCCAAAACCGATTTCTGGAGATCGCCCAGTCACGAGCATTTTCGAGCCATTTGCCGAAGCGTCCGTCTCTTAGGTGTTCTGGGACCCAATGCGTATCTTGATTGCTCTTGACGATTTGATCTTTGATTTTTTCAACTGCGACGAACCAGCTGGACACTGCTCTGTAGATCAGAGGGGTGTCGGTTCTCCAGCAAAATGGGTAACTGTGGAGATAGGTTTCGTGTTTGATCAGCCGCCCTCGTTTTTTCAGATCGGCAATGATTTCTTTATCCGCTTCTTTGACTCTTTTCCCGGCGTAGGTTGGAACTTCTGCTGTGAACATTCCATCGTCATCAACTGGGTTGACGAGCGGGATTTGGGCTTTTTGGCAGGCATAAAAGTCATCTTCGCCAAAAGCAGGGGCTAGATGGACTACCCCGGTTCCACTTTCGGTGGTGACATGATCAGAAAAAATAATGCGGAACGCACCTTGAGCTCTGCGATCTTCAAAAAATGTGAAAATCGGTTCGTACTCAAGGCCAAGTAGGTCTTGAGCCTGAACTGGAGTGATTTCTTCCAGTTCGATCTCTGGATTTTTGAAGGTATTCTTTAAGAGCTTTTCGGCCAGGATGTAGCATTTGCCAGAGGCTTTTTCGCGCACTCGGACGTATTCGATCTCTTTGCCTACTGCGAGGGCTAAGTTGCTAGGAAGGGTCCAGGGAGTCGTGGTCCAAGCTAGGATCGCAGTGTTCGGCTCGCTCACTAAAGGAAAAGAGACCGTGATGGCAGGATCTTGGACGTCTTTATAATTGAGGTTGGCTTCGAAATTGGACAAAGAGGTCGAAATTCCAGTGGAGTAAGGCACAACCTTGTAACCTTCGTAGATGAGTCCTTTTTTCCAAAGTTCTTTAAATACCCACCACACACTTTGCATAAAGCTGATGTCCATGGTGAAGTAGCCATTTTCCATGTCTACCCAGCGACCGACTCGGCGGATCGTTTTTTTCCATTCTTGCGAGTAACGCTGCACAATTCCGCGACAGGCGGCATTGTAGTTGCCGATGCCCATCTCAAGGATCTGTTTGCGACTTTCGAGTTTATAAGCTTTGTTGATTTCGTGTTCGACTGGGAGACCATGGCAGTCCCAGCCGAAGCGGCGTGGAACAGTGTACCCGTTCATAGTCCAATAGCGAGGAACGATGTCTTTCAGGATGCCCGCCAAAATATGGCCATAGTGTGGGAGCCCAGTCGCAAAAGGTGGGCCGTCGTAAAAGCTATAATACTTCGGATTCTCTCTTGGGCGAAGGGTAGCTTCAAAAACCTGGTTTTTGTCCCAAAAAGCCAAAATCTCTTCTTCGAGTTTCGGGAGCTGGACATCGGGTTTTACGGGACTGAATGGCTTTTGGGTGGAGTGGGGTTTGGATTGGCTCATAAATCAATGGAATCAGTACCAAATTTTGATTTAAGATGGAAGAAGAGTTAGGAAGCAGAAGGAATCTCATGAAGCCGATTGAAAAAACAACCTCCCGTAGTGAACTGAAGAACCTTTACCAGGAGATTGGAGGTGAGGAACGCCTTCGCCTGATTCTCCAAGATTTTTATCGCCGAATGGCTACTGATATTCTGGTAGGCTACTTTTTTATGGGCAAGAACCCCGACGAAGTAGCTGAAAAACAAATGGAATTTTTGTTGAAAGCAATGGGGCAGAGCGACTCCTACCCTGGAAAATCCCCAGCACGGGCTCACCAGCAATTGGCTCCTATTTTGGCAGGGCATTTTGACCGGCGCTTGAGGCTCCTCGAAGAGACCCTTCGAGATCATGGGATTCAGGACTCATCAATCCGGGTCTGGCTCAGGTTTGAAAACTCATTTAGGGAGTCGATTGTGAGTTCATCTTTATAAGATCGATTTGATCAGCCTTTGGTAAAATAGTCGTTGACCTATCCTGTCGCCTTAGTTATTCTGCGTCTGTTCCTGACGGTTGTAGTCTAGTTTTAAACCTGTTCTCCGGAACGATAACTCGGAAATTAATGAATGAACTCAGTTTTCTCGCGACTAAAGCGAATCAATTTGACTGCCTGGATCTTTGTAGGGGTTTTGATTGGCGTCCTTCTGGGCGCTTTCTCACCTGCTGCCACTGAGGCAATTAAGCCTTTTCAAAATCTTTTCCTTCACGGCGTTAAGTGTGTCATTGCTCCTCTTATTTTTGCCACGGTCGTGACTGGGGTTGCGTCCGCAGGTGGGTTTAAGCAGCTGGGGGTCATGGGTGCCCGGACGTTTATTTATTTCGAAGTAGTGACCACTTTGGCGCTCGTGCTCGGCCTGGTTGTGGTGAATGTACTTCAGCCTGGCGTAGGCGTTTCTCTTGAAGGGTTCAAGACGGGATCGATTCAGACTTACACGGGTTCTAAAATTACGTTGGCGAGCTTCATTGATCACCTGCTTCCAGTTAACTTTGCTGATGCTGTCGTTCGCGGAGATGTTCTGCAGATGGTGATTTTCTCGACCTTATTCGGGTTGGCTGCCTTGGGCATTGGCGAAAAAGCTAAGCCAGTGCTTAACTTCTGCGAGTCCTTGGCTCAGATCATGTTCAAGTTCGTCGGCTATGTGATGGTGCTTGCTCCTCTCGGAGTCTGTGCTTCGATCGCTTCTGCCGTTTCAGAAAATGGTTGGGAAGTATTACTTCCTCTAGCCAAGCTCGTCGGAACGCTTTATTTCGCACTTTTTGTTTTTGTGGTGGGGGTCTTGCTTCCGATTGCGCGGTATTTCGGTGTTCCGATTCTCGGATTTGTGAAGAGCATCAAGGAACCTGTACTTTGGGCTTTCGCTACGACCTCGAGTGAGTCGGCCTACCCTATGGCGTTGGAGCAGCTTGAGAAATTTGGAGTTCCAAGACGGATCGCGAGTTTTGTTTTACCGATGGGGTATAGTTTCAATCTCGATGGATCCACCCTCTATCTTTCTTTAGCTTCGGTGTTTATCGCACAAGTTTCTGGAATTCAGCTGTCGTTAGATCAACAGATTTTAATGATGCTCACCCTCATGCTCACCAGCAAAGGGGTGGCTGCCGTGCCTCGAACCTCAATCGTAGTGCTTTCTGGTACCTTGACTGCTTTTGGATTACCGCTAGAGGGTATGGCGTTGGTTTTGGCTGTAGATGCCTTTATGGATATGGGCCGGTCCGCCATCAATCTTTTGGGGAACTGCTTGGCCACAGCTGTGATTGCGCGATCTGAAGGTCTAGCTCTCGGGGCTCCTCCAGTTCAAGTTCCTACAGCGGAGCCACTTGTTTTAGAAGTAGAATGAGTTTCCCCTCGGACCTAGATTTTTCGACATCGACCAAAAACTCAGCACCCCAGTCATTATTCGCCTCGGGGTCGACCAGAATTTGCTGGACCGAAAGCACCTCGCCTTGTTCATGAGATCCTGCAGCGGGTGAGATGATCGTGTTCTTTGGGAATCGAGCCTTTGCATCCGTGCAGATCCTGGAGTGCCCACTCGCTAAATAGTCATTCACTACCGACTGGAGAGCGTCTGCGCTCCAACACGGCAGATCGGAATCTCCCGTGTGAGGAGATAAAAGTGAAAGAGCTTCGTCAAAATCTCGAGTTGCTAGAGTGCGAATGAACTGAAATACCGCATTGCGAATGAGGATTTGAAGTTTCTTAGGCGAGTCAAAGGCGGTCATCGGTCCTGCACTGGATGCTCCTGCTTCAGGTATTTCTTGCTTCACCCAGTCCGGATTGCGCATTCTTTCCCATTCATCCAAAAGACTGGAGTCAACCTGCCGGACCATGGTTCTTAGGTAGGTTTCGATTTCCTCGATTTCATCGGTCTTGGCAGAGACTGGCACCGTCTGAGAAAGCGCCTGATAGACGTCAGTGAGATACCGCAATAAAAGCCCCTCAGACTTTTGCAGCCCGTAATCCCGAATGTATTCAGAGAAGGATTGGAAATTCTCGACCATTTCTCGAGCAATCGATTTCGGGCGAATATTTTCTCCGATGATCCAAGGGTGATTGTCGATAAAATGATTAAAAGTTTGATAAATGAACTCTTGATTGGGCTTTGGGTATTCGAGTTTCTCTAGTTCTTGAATCCGTTCATCAAACTCAATCCCGGCAAATTTCATCTCGTCCATTTTTTCGGACTTGATGCGATCGAGCTGCTTTCTCAGGATCAACTCTGGATTTTCCATAATGGATTCGACTAGCGTCAGTACATCTAAAGCGTAGTTCGGATCAGCAGGGTTAAGCACACTCAGTGTGTCGATTAGATAAAGTGAGAGGGCGTGGTGCAGTGAGAAGTCCTCTTGAAGATCGACAGCAAGGCGAAGTGGGTTGAGTTCGACAATTTTACGTTCGACAAGAGAGCGAAAAAGCTGAAACGCCACTTTGCGATGGCTCTTTTTAGCGTGGGGGGTCTCATGAGAGGTTCGGATTAAAGATCGCATCGCTTCGCATCCGTCTTCATGTTCTCGGCCCAAGACATTGAGGAGAATGGAGTGGTTCACTTTAAAACGGGAAATCAGAGCTTCGGGCTGCCCGTCAATCAGCTTTTGAAAAGTTTCTCGACTCCACGGCACGTAGCCTTTCTCAGGCGGCTTACGTTTGACGATTTTTTTCATCTTTTTAGAATCGCCGGCAGCTTTTTGTTCCATGCGCAGATTTTCGACGATGTGTTCGGGTGCCTGAGCAACTACAAAGCCCTCATGATCAAAGCCGCGCCTCCCTGCACGACCGCTGATTTGGTGGAAATCTCGCACAGATAGGAGCGTTGTTCGCTCCCCGTCAAACTTGCACAGTTTGGTGAAAATAACTGTTCTGATCGGTACATTGACGCCGACTCCCAAGGTGTCAGTACCGAAAATCAGCTTGAGTAAGCCCTTTTGCGCCAATCGCTCGACTAAAATTCGATATTTTGGGAGAAGCCCCGCATGATGAATTCCGATTCCGTGCCGGAGGAGTTTCTGAATTTCCTTGCCGTACGGACTGGTAAATTGAATCCCCTCTAGGGCAGTTTGGATCTTCTTTTTCTCGTCTTTAGTGCAGAAATCGATACTGAGAAAATTCTGTGCATTTTCGGAGCACTCACGCTGGGAAAAGTTCACAACATAAACCGGTGCTCGGCCTAGGGTAATGAGTTTTTCGACAGCTTCATGGAGCGGATTTTCAGAGTATTCAAAGGTCAGGGGTACCGGACGTTGAGTACCGCTGACGACAACGGTTTCTCGCTGATTGAGTTCGGTCAACCCGATCTCAAAAGGTCGGGTGTCGCCCAGAGTCGCAGACATCAAGAGAAAGCGCGCTTGAGGCAGAGTGAGTAGGGGGATCTGCCAGGCCACTCCCCGATCTCGATCAGAGTAATAATGGAATTCGTCCATGATGACATCATTCACTGGCGTATGGGCGCCCAATCGGAGAGCTTGATTAGCAAGGATTTCAGCCGTGCAACAAAGAATAGGAGCATCCGAGTTGACGGTCGCATCTCCAGTGATTAATCCTACGTTTTCAGGCCCAAACTCCTGGCACAAAGCCAGGAATTTTTCATTGACCAAGGCTTTAATCGGGCAAGTGTAGATGGACCGTTTTCCGGTGGCAAGACTCAAAAAGTGTAGTGATGCAGCAACCAGAGATTTGCCTGATCCGGTTGGCGTATTCAGGATGACATTTTTTCCAGCATAGAGCTCTAGGACGGCCTCTTCCTGCGCAGGATAAAGCTGGACCTGCTTTTTTGTGACCGACTCAAGAAAGCGCTCTAGGACTTCGTCTGGGGAGGGGGTAGCAAGGTTTTCCACTTCCATGGATTACCCCGGAAGGTCAATCAAAGCAAGAGAGGCTTAGTTCATCTCAAGCGTTTGCTTCAGTCCTCGGAGCACAAGATCAGGAATGAGGTGGTCAAAGACTTTTTCAGATTCTAAAAGCCGAGAAAACCCGCCTGTTCCAATGAGAACTGTGTTTTGGCCATTGAAATAAGTTCTCTTAATCTCCTCGCTGATTCCCCGGAGAGCATGAAGGTTAGAGTAATAGAGCCCATTTTGAATACTTTCTACGGTGGATCTTCCGACGAGTTCTAAGGGCTTGATGATCTCAACTGCGGGGAGCTTCGCCGTGCGTGATTCGAGTGCTTCCATCGAGATTCTAAATCCGGGTAGAATCAGTCCGCCGAGGTATTCTTTTTCTGCAGAGACGACGCAGAAGGTGGTGGCGGTCCCGTAGTCGACGATGATGAGGTTTTTCTGAGGAAAGAGCTCGACAGCTGCGACGGAATTAGCGATTCGATCTGCACCCACTTCGAGAGGGTTTCTGTACTTGATCTTTAATCCTGTTTTAACGCCAGCTTGAAGGATGAATGGATTGAGGTCAAAGTACTTCGTGCAAGCTCCGCGAATGGAGTGAATCACATCGGGAACCACCGAGCAGATCCCAATTTTCTCGATCTGTTTTGGCTCGATATAATTTTCTCGCAGGACAGTGCGGAGAAAAACCCCAAACTCGTCAGACGAATTCCCGTTCTTACTCGTTTTTCTAAACTGGAGTTTGAGCTCATCTTGATCAAATACGCCGCCGTAGATCTGACTGTTTCCAACATCGAGAGCTAGAATCATGAGGTTAATTTCTCCTGAATTAGGTTTAAGAGTGTATCCGCCAGTTCCTGTTTCGTTTTTCCGCGTGCGATCTTTTGATCACGTGAAAAGATTGAGAACGAATGCTGAGAAGCCGGAGTGATTTCTGTCAAATCATTATGAACTACCCAGTCAATTTTAGAATGCTGGGACAACCTTTGGATCGCTCGCATCTGTTCTTGTGCATCAGGCGTATCTGTGAGCTTGAATGCAATGACTCGAATCGAAGGAGAATATTTTGCGTAATCCTTCAGGCGCTCAACGATTTTAAAGTTTCGGATGAGACGTAG
>CANHSO010000038.1 GCA_947463705.1 Bacteriovoracaceae bacterium | reverse complement strand
TGAACGACTGACCAAGTGGTTTGCGAAATGCCGAAATTATCGCTCACTTCGGTTGCCCGGGCGTCCGTGATCAACCCCTGCGCAAACCCCACCATAGCCCAAACAAGAGTGCTGATAAGTCCTTGCAACTGCTGAATTTCTTTATTTTTTTGAAAAAACTTCATTGCAACAACCACTTCCTCGCAGGACCACAACACCCAATAAGCGCGAGAAAATAACCTAGGACCTGCCGTGAATCAAGCAACAAATCCACAAGAATGAATAATTATTCCAAAACAGAATAAAACTAACCCCAGGAACTCAATTAAATGATTCTACTAGAGGCTGAGCGCACCTCAAGACTGAATACGCTCGACGTTGATGACGCCTTTTTTACCCTCAAGGGCACTGGTGACCTTTTGAAGCTGGGAGATATTGCTCACCTCCACATCAAAAAGGGCAATCGCCTTTTTGTCTTTGGTGGTGCGAATATTAGCGGAAGCAATATTAATCCCGCACGACGTGATCGTCTGGGACATCAAAGCCAATAATCCGGGCTCATCAAGGGAAAGCACCCGAATCTTAACGTGCCTCTTAATCGCATCGTTAGAAGTCAAATTCCATTGAACGTCGACTCGGCGTTCTTGGTCGTTATCAATTGCCTTGGTACAAGTCGCGGTGTGAACTGAGACCCCTCGGCCCCGAGTAATAAACCCAATGATGCCATCTCCAGGCAGGGGATTACAGCACTTACCAAAACGAATCAGGACATCGTCGAGGTGTTCGACAGTGATGGCGTTTCGAGCTTCACTCCGTTTCTTCGCTGCATTGAAAACTCGTTTTAAGAAACTTTGATCTTCCGCCTTGGCGGCTTCAAGTTTCTTTTCACGGGCCTCTTCAGGGACAAGCTCCTGAATCACCAGATCGGTGCTGATTCGCCCATATCCCACAGCCACATAGAGCTCTTCCTGAGTGCGAGCATTCGCCCTCGGGCACGCTTTTTCAATCTCGCCCGATTTTTCCAGTTTAGACAGGCTCAAGCCAAAGGATTTGAGAGTAGTCTCTAAAATCTCTCGACCCAACTCAAGAGCCCGATCACGCTCTTGCTGCTTAATGTAGCTGCGGATCTTAGCCTTAGCCCGCGAGCTTTTGACAATCTTTAGCCAGTCTTTGGACGGAGTTTGAGAGGGTGACGTAATAATCTCCACCGAATCACCCGACTTAAGTCGATACTTCAGTGGCACGATCTTGTCGTTGACTTTAGCCCCTACACACTTATTCCCCACGCCAGTATGAACCGCGTAAGCAAAATCCAAAGGAGTCGCTCCGTGAGAAAGCTGTTTCACCTCACCTTTTGGCGTGAATACGAAAACATCCTCAGCAAAGAGATCAATTTTAACGGTCTCCAGAAACTCGTTCGGATCTGAGAGATCTTTATGCCATTCGAGCAGTCGATTCACCCATTCGACGTTTTCTCTGGCTCGAGTATCAAATCTTCCCTCTTTATATTTCCAGTGAGCTGCGATTCCCCGCTCAGCCACAATATTCATATCTTGAGTGCGAATCTGAATTTCAACCCGTTCCCCATTGGGTCCGATCACGGTGGTATGCAGAGACTGGTAAGCATTTGCCTTAGGCATGGCAATATAATCCTTAAACCGCCCGGGTACGGGCTTGTAACCCGCGTGAATCACGCCGAGTGCCTTGTAGCACTCTGTGATATTATCGACGACAATTCGAAAGGCGATGGTGTCATGGACTTGATCGAAATCAACTTTTCGGCGCTCCATCTTTTTAAAAATGGAATAAAAATGTTTCGCTCTGCCCGTCACAGTCGCTTGAATATCGTATTCAGAGAGTTTCTCATCCAGTACAGCTCCCAAATCCTCAAGATACTTTTCTCGCTCTTTTTTAGTTTTAGCGATGCGCTGAGCCAGTTTGTAGTAAAACTCTTTATGAAGGTACCGAAGACAAAGGTCTTCCAGTTCCATCTTAATTCCGCGAATCCCAAGACGGTTTGCAATGGGGGCATAAATATCTAGCGTTTCCTGAGCAATGACTTTTTGCTTCAGCGGATTTAAAAACTCCAGAGTCCGCATGTTATTTAGGCGATCTGAGAGTTTCACCAGGATCACTCGAATGTCTTTAGCCATGGCGAGAATCATTTTTCTAAAATTCTCTGCCTGCTTTTCCTCCGTAGTTTTGAAGGTCATCTTGGAGAGCTTTGTCACTCCGTCAACTAATTCAGCGATATCCTTACCAAACTCTTTTTCAATCTGCTCCAAAGTAGCATGCGTATCTTCGACCGTGTCATGAAGGAGCCCCGTCACGATACTGGGAATGTCAAGTTTGAGGTCTGCTAAAGTCTGAGCCACCTCTGTGGGATGGATCATGTAAGGCTCGCCGCTCGACCGAACTTGGCCTCGATGAGCTTCGTCGGCAAAGTGGTAAGCCTTGTGAATCAAGTCCTGCTTGGCTTCTGGATAATAGCTAGCCACTTTATTGCAAATCGCTTCTAAACTCGCTGGAGGAGCCTTAGCCACTGAACCCTCCATCCGTACTTGCTCCAACAGGGGCGAGACTGATGCGGGTTTCGACCAGCGATTTGAGTTCTGAATAGGCTCGCTCGAGAGAATCATTTACGATCACTGCGTCGAAGCTCCGCCCTGTAATCATTTCAGCTGCCGCATTTTTTAGCCGTTTTTGAATGACTTCCTCTGAATCAGTGCCTCTCTTGCGCAATCGCGACTCTAATTCCTCAAGACTCGGGGGCGAAATAAAAATTCGAAAGCACTCATTTGGAAAGTTTTTTCGCAACTGCTCTGCACCTTGAACATCAATATCAAGCAACACCGAAAACCCCTTTGCAAATGCGCCTTGAATGACTTCTTTAGAAGTGCCGTAATAATTGTCATGGACTTTTGCCCACTCAGCAAATTGTTCTTCCTGAATTCGTCTTTGAAAATCCTCAGTTGAGATAAAAAAATAATCGACCCCATCTTGTTCCGCTCCTCGGGGCTTTCGAGTGGTACTAGAGATCGACAAACGAATCTGCGAGAAATCCGTCAGTAGCTTTTTACAAAGTGTGGTCTTCCCTGCACCCGAAGGCGCAGCGAGTACAAATAAAATCGTCCTTGATCCGTTTGTCATTTCCAGCACACCCACTTAATTCGAGGACGAAACTGGAGCATGACCCAGCGCATTCAAACCAATCCCTCGGAACTTAGCAATTCTCTCCTCAACGAGCTTCTCAGGTTCATTTTTCCAAAGGGGCATCAGCTCAGCGAGATTTTTCCCAATCGCCCGACCTATTAACCGAGCCGACTCAGACCAGTTGCGATGCGCACCTGCTTTTGGCTCAGGAATCACCCCATCGATAATCCCTAGCTTGAGGAGTTCGGGTGGGTTCATTTTCAGCTTTTCGCTGGCCCTTTCCGCAAGGCTGGAATCGCTCCATAGAATTGAAGCGCAGCTTTCAGGCGAAATCACGGAATAGGTACTAAACTCCTGCATCAACACTCGGTTGGCAACACCAATTGCCAACGCTCCCCCTGAGCCCCCTTCTCCAATCACAACCGAAATCACGGGAACCTTGAGCTTGAACATGAGCAGAATACTCTCAGCAATAGCCTGAGACTGGCCGCGCTCTTCGGCTTCAAGCCCTGGGTATGCGCCTGGAGTATCGATAAAAGTAAGGACCGGCATCCGAGTCCGATTAGCCAACTCCATCAAACGCATGGCTTTGCGGTAGCCATCTGGTTTGGCCATGCCGAAATTACGTTCCATTTTTTGCTTGGTCGTACGACCTTTTTGATGGCCTAAGATCATCACGGGAAAACGCTCGACTTCACCGCCTGATTTTGACTTCCCCGTGGTAGAAGCACCGCTGCCATTCGTTAAAGAAAGCTGCGGCGGCCAAGTTGCAATCCCACCCAAGAGCGCTTGATCGTCACTAAATGTCCGGTCTCCATGCAGCTCCATAAAGTCTGGAAAAAGCAGATCGACATAATCGCGGGTGTAAGGGCGTGCGGGGTGTCGCGAAAGCTGGACCTTCTGCCATGAGCTGAGCTTTGCATAAGTGTCGTCGATCAAGGTCGCGACCTTATTCTCTAAGGTGTTAATTTCATTAGTAAAATCAACCCCTTCTTGAGTAGCTAATTCACGAAGGTCCTGAAGTTTTTTTTCGAGATTGACGATGGGCTTTTCAAAATCAAAAACGGCTTCTGTCATGCCTAGAACCTAGCACGAGTTGCTAGTTTCTGGAGGAGAAATTTTTGAAAGGATCACTGCGAGGCTGGCTGAGTCTCCCAACCTGCAACTCGTCCCCCTTCGAAGTAGACCGTCTTCCAAGGGGTTACATTCCGCCGTTCGGACAGTCCATTGACATAAACCCAGCGTTGATCATGATTCTCAGACATACCTGCCGATTCAACCCAACGGGGCTGTCCCCAAACGTGCAAGACATCTTCGGTAGTCATTCCTAAAGTGACCTCTCCCAAGCGAAGGGCCCTTTGAATCTGAAGCTCTCTCCCCTCGCCCAAATCGAGCTTAGTCCTAGGATTAGATTGCATGCGACGAGCCTCTGCAGCAGCTTGAACCATGGGATCGTCTGAGTCCTCATCCGAGCCCTTGATCGAAGCACATCCAGATACCAGGGTTACACAGATTAAAATGAGCAATTTTTGAAGTTGAGTCACGCTTTTTCGAGCCCTCTCATACATTCTTCGGCATCAGAAGAAAGGACTTGAGGGGATCAGACGACCCTATTATTCTTTTAGGTATGGCCGAAGAATCCTCCGCTAACGCGCCCCAGCAAGCCTCTCCTCACACTAAATTAGAAGATCATCCCCCATCGGGGGCTGAGGCCGCTCATGGAACCGCCCATCACGATGAGCATTCGGCAAATCCAAACAAGACCGAAGAAAAACCAAAAAAACTTGGTCTTGTGGGAGGAATGAAAGAGATTTTCCGTTCGCTACGTTCGACCGACGCCCCAAGTCGAAAAATGGCTTTTTTATTCATTCTTAGCCTCATCTGTTTGATTGGAGTTTTTGTTAATGGGGTGATCCTTTTCAGACAAAATCAGTTCACCAGCAAAGCCGTCACAACCGCGACAAAAGAACACCGAGAGAAGCATAAAAGCGCAGGACACGGTGGCAAAACCGAAGAAGGTAGTGAGACAGATCATTACAAGAAGCGCCTAGCCGACCTTGGATCATTTCAAATCGAAATCAAATCAGGAGACCGAGAGGCTGCGGCAACTCAAGTGAGCAATCTGGCCGTGCTCGAAATCGTTCTACTCTGTGACACGCCCGAGACGGCGGGGCACATGAAACATGAACTCCCCAAAGTGCGAAATATTTTGCTCAATGTTTTTCTCGCAATTGAACGTGATGAACTCATTTCGAATTTAGGTAAGAAAAAACTAAAACTTAATATGGTAAAAAAGCTGAACACTTGGCTTCCCTCTGGCCAAGTCGAAGACATTTTCTTTTCTAAACTCGTTCTCAACTAGCTTCCCGACTGGGGCCATAAGTTCACTGCAGGACGTTTTCCCGACTCAAGGAGTTTTTTGACTTGCTCAAGTCTTTTGACCTGCTCATTTTGAAGGGCATTGAGTTTCATTTCCAACTCAGATGACTTTTTGCTTTTTTCAAGGGCCATCTCTTTGAATCGAGCATCGAGTTTCTCTCGGTAACTTTTGACGTAATCTCGCCGCTCCACCCCACTGGTGTGCTCATCAAAAAAGCGAAGTCGAGTCGCTTGTTCCTCTTTCTTCCAATCTTTAAATTTGAAATCTTGAGTTGATAAAAACTCTTTGTACTCGAACTGATTCCGATGTTTGAGTGCTTTCAATTGTGTCACCTGAGCTCGGGCAAATTCAATCATCAAAGTTTTTGCTGCAGCTGGGGTGATGGATTCCTCCACTTGCGTGACTTGAGTTGAGACAGGAGACACAGATGAAGCAGGAGAGGGCGAAAGTAAAGATGACGGCGATCTAAGCGGAGCACTCACAGAATCAGAGCCAGGCACGCAAGCGATCAAACCAAAGCTACCAAGCGAAGTTAGACACAGGGCCGCACTGAATCTCAAAACTCTTAGCATCATTCGGTCATCTCCAATTTTCTCCAGTCTCGAACTCTCAACGTGGGCGTCACCTGCCCCCTAAAGCGATTCAGCTCAGGCACACCTGCCCATTCACGCTCTTCAAAGCGTTGGAGTTGATCCATGACTTCAGGCTTTTCTGCTCCATGAAACCAGATGGCTTCAATCTGACTCCCTGAAGGATACCCTAGCTGAGTCTGACCTCCAGAGCCCAAATTCAGCTTCAAATGCCGGCCTTTCAAAATTCTATGATTTCTAGCCAATGCTCGCACGGTGAAGACGGGCTCAGGATTGCCAGGACCAAAGGGCCCAAGACGCTCTAATTCCTGCAAACTTCGAACATCGAGTTCGCTCAAGGAACAGGCCCCTTCCACCCAGAGCGAAGCGGCCCCGACTTCTTCGGGAAGCTTCTCGATCGCTTGATCGAAAGCTTCAGCAAAAGCGTCGATCCCTCCCAATCCAATTGAAAGACCAGCAGCATGCTTGTGACCACCAAACCCAATCAAGTGAGACGCGCACTCTCTCAAAGCGCCCAGAACATCTTTACCACCATAGGAGCGGGCACTCCCCTTTCCGAGATCCTCTCGGAGAGCGATCACGACAGCTGGCTTCTTAAAAGTCTCTGTCACACGGCTCGCAACAATCCCAACTACTCCCTCATGCCATTCAGAAGCAGCTACAGCTATTCCGTATCGAAACTTACCCTCTTGAATTCCCTGCTCAACTCGAGTTCTCACTTGATCCCAGATTTGATTTTGCACTTCGGCTCGTTCGGCATTCAACCGTTCAAGCTCCTGGGCCAAACTCGCAGCCTGAGCCGCGTCCTCAGTGGTGAGGAGATCTAACGCCAAACTGGCCGAATGCATCCGCCCTGAAGCATTAATCCTCGGCCCTAAAACAAACCCCAAATGGGAGGGACTCAGCTCTCTAGCACTCAACCCTGCAGCGTCCATCAAAGCCTTCACACCCGGCTTTTTGGAATGCTTCAGAACATCTAGCCCGTATCGAACCAAGATATGATTATCCCCAGTCAGCGGGACCATATCTGCAGCAGTCGCCATGACCACGAGGTCAAGGTGCTGCTTCAAATTGGGCTCAGCACCCTGGGCAAACCAACCCTCTTTTCTCCCATGAGCTCTCAGAGCCATAGCCACGTAAAACGCAAGCCCACACCCACAGAGCTGTCGAAGGCCACTTTCGCAGTCTTTTCTTTGCGGATTCACAACAGCATAAGCGGGAGGAAGTCCTCGAACTGGATCCAACTGGTGGTGATCCACTACGATCACATCTAAGCTCAGCTCTTGGGCCCTTTTCAGCGCATCAAAACTGGTGATCCCGCAATCGACGGTGACCAAAAGTCCAATCCCATCTTCCACAGCACTTTCAACCGCTTTGACATTGAGCCCATATCCGTCTTTAAAGCGGTCAGGCTGCCTCACATCCCATTGAAATCCGAAATCCCGAAAGATCCACGAAAAAAGTGCTGCTCCAGTGGTCCCATCTACATCGTAATCACCAAAAACACGAACACGAACCGCGTCACGTCGTGCCTGCGCAAGACGCTCCACAGCCCGATCCATATCCCGAATCGAAAATGGAGTTTTTAATTTTTCAAATCTCGGAGCAAGATATTCCTGAATACTTTCGGCTGAATCAAACCCTCGAAGAATGCAAACTCTCAAAGTAAGCGCAGACAGCCCCGTTTCCTTTTGAAGCGAGAAAATAAGCTCTTCCATCTCCTGAGAGTCTCGCTGAGTAGGCGATCGAACCTTCCAGATTCTCTGTCCCTCGTCCAAACTCATGCTGGTACTCCTTCTGACTCAAACCATGACACCAATTCGAGTGACCTTTTAATTCGCTTTTGGCTCAGGCTGAACCATCACAACGCGTCGGCGCTTAGTGGTTCCGCTCACCTTTGCTTTTTTGTCTTTTCTCTCAAGGTAGTGACTCATAAAAATCACAAAAGAGCTTGCGATGAAGATCGATGAGTAGGTTCCCACCACGATCCCTACCATGAGGGTAAAAGCGAAATCTTCGATCACTTTCCCACCAAAAAGCCAGAGGGCAGCCACAGTGATAAAGGTACAGAGCGAGGTCAGGATCGTTCTTCCTAACGTCTCATTAATTGCTCGATTTACTGCATTTTCCATCGAAAGTTCTGGATGGGATTGAATGGTTTCGCGCACTCGATCAAAAACGATAATCGTGTCGTTATTTGAGTACCCAATCAAAGCAAGCAACGCAGCCAAAAGCTGGAGGTCAAATTGCTTCTGGGTGATCACTAAAACACCCAAGGTCAAAACCGTATCGTGAAACAATGCCAGCACAGCACCAGGCGCAAATCGAGAATCAAACCGCAGCCAGACATAAATGAGGATACAAGCGAGAGCAAAAAACATCGACATAAAGCCGCTGGTTCGCAACGAACTCCCAGCAGCCGGTCCGACCACATCCACTCGCTGAATTTCAAACTCTCCCGACTTTAGCGACTTGCTGAGGATATCCGAAACGTGCTTCGAAATGAGATTCAAAGACTTTTCGTCGCCCTGAGCCTTAATCAAGAACTGGCTCGCCTTAGCCTCTCCGATTTGTTGAACTTTGACACCGTCCATTCCGCCTTGCTCAAGGTGATCACGAACCTGACCAATATCCCAAGTAGCGGGCACGTGGACCTGAACTTCAGCTCCACCTGTAAAATCGATGCCGTAGTTCAAGCCCTTGGTGAACAAGAGCACAAAAGTGGCAAACACGGCGATCACGGAGATCCCCATCAAAACGTTGCGCTTCCCTACAAAATCAATTCGGATTCCTGGACGAATCAGCTCTAACATTTTCGATCCTTTCTTTTGACCGGCGACTCAGACTTTAAATGCTAATTGACTTGGCTTTTCGATTTTCCAGCAGATGCAGGTACAAATCAAAAACCAACCGGCACACAAAAACCGCAGTAAACAAGGTCGTGACAATCCCGATCATCAGAGTCACGGCAAATCCTTTGATCGGCCCTGTTCCGAACGTCATCAACACGATTGCTGCAAACGCATTGGTCACGTTCGCATCCAAGATGGTTCTAAATGCCTTTTGAAAGCCAGCATCCACGGCAACCGCGAATCGTTTTCCGTGACGAATCTCCTCTCGAATCCGTTCATAAATAACGACGTTAGAGTCCACTGCGATCCCCACCGTCAGAGCAATCCCTGCAATCCCCGGAAGAGTCAATGTCGCGTCTAACCCGACTAAGCAAGCCAGAACAAAGAGCACATTCAAGATGAGGGAAAAGACAGCAATCAATCCGCTCATCTGGTAGTAAATCCCGACAAAAACGAAAACGACTACGCTCCCAATTAAACTCGCAAGGGCTCCCTTATGAATCGAGTCCTGGCCCAACGATGGACCCACCACTCGTTGTTCTAAAAAGTCGAGCTGAGCTGGAAGCGCACCTGCACGGAGGATCACAGCAAGATCTCGTGCTTCCCTTTCCATGGATTCAAAATTTTCGCGATTCATTGTGATCACGCCTCGACCACCGGGAATCTTGCTTTGAATGATGGGTGCCGACTGCACCACATTATCCAAAACAATTGCCAGAGGCTCATGAAGATGATCACCCGTCAGGCGTTCAAAAGCGACCGCCCCTCGAGGGGTCAATTGGAAATTAGTGACCGGGCGACTTCCAGTTTCGCCATCCCTTGCCGCATAGGCATCCTGAAGGTCTTCACCGGTGACTTCGGCCTTAGAGACCAAGAGATAAGGAGTTCGAGCCGACTCAGTTTCAGTGCCGGCAATCTTATGACGTTCAAAGGAAATTTCGTCGCCTGCTGGAATCTGACCTTTAGCTAGATCGTTGATTTTTCGAACATAATCAGAGAAGCGCCCCCCCTCCTTGAAAGAAAAATTATTCTTCTTTTCGATATCTGCAATCAACTTCGCTAGATCGGTTCGGGACATCCCCTTGGCGTCGACAATCTTAAACTCCAGCTTAGCAGTTTGACCAATCAAGTTTTTAGCTCGGTCCAACTCCTTCACTCCAGGGAGTTCAACGACAACGCGATCGGTGCCTTGACTTGTAATCGACGGTTCAGACACGCCGAACTCATCAATTCGATTCCGAATGACTTCGATACTTTGGCTCAAAGTCTTTTCACGAACCTGCGTTCTGAAGTCGTGGGAAAGACCTAGTTCCAGCTGGCCGGCTTTTTCGCCTACCAACCTCAGGTCAGGAAACTCTTTCTTAACAAGATCGTAAAGAGCAGTGCGCTTGGCAGAATCAAAGTCGACTGAAATCTGGGGATCATCGCCGGGTAGTCCTTCTGTAATAACTTTCGTGTTCGTCAGTACAATTCCCTTTTCGCCGGATCTGGCAACCAACTGGCTCGACTTTCTTTCTACAGTATCTTTGAAGACCCTGTTAAAATCGACGCCGAGGACCATGTAAAGTCCACCCTGCAAGTCCAATCCAAGATTGATCTTTTGCTTAAACGGAAATTTGGTTTTTTCTAAGTCCAGATTCGAGACGGTCGGAAAAACATAAACCACCGAGAGGACAATGAAAAACAAGAGCAGACAAAATCTTCCCCACCAGGAGCGCGACATAGATGATCCCTCAGCTTTGCAATACTAGTTCACTCAACCTTCATCCCAAATAGGACTAGGCTAAATCTTTGATTGAGCCTTTAATCACTTGAGAAACTTGGCCCTTTAACATTTTTACACGAACGCCTTGGTCAATTTCAACTGTAACAATTTTTTCAGTTAAACCGGTAACTTTCCCTAAAAGTCCAGAAGCAGTAACGATCTCATCGCCTTGCTTAAGGGCATTGATCATTTGCTGCTGTTCTTTCATTTTCTTTTGCTGAGGGCGGATCACCAAAAAATACATCACGCCGAACATTAAAACAAAGGGAGCAAACTGCATCAGCGACGCATATTGAGACCCAGCAGCCGGAGCCAAAGGAGCACTCGAAGAACCCGCAGGAACCACCGCCCCGTCAGCCCAAGAGCTCACACTGGCGAAAACCAAGCTGAGAGAAGCCACAGGCAAAACCGACAAAAACAATCTAACTTTAGTACGAATCATCATAGTCCTTCCGTCATCGCACATCACTCTGCCGTTTTCGATAGAAACTTTCGACCCACTGCTCAAATCGCTCTTCCAAAATCGCCTCTCTCATCTGAGCCATGATCCGGATGTAATAGGTCAGATTGTGAATCGTATTCAAACGGGCTGATAAGAGCTCTCGGCAGACGAACAGATGACGAAGATAGCCGCGAGTGTAGTTCGTACAGGTTTCGCACGGACACTCCGGATCAAGGGGCTCCTTGGAGTCCGCGTATCGGGCATTCTTAATGTTTACCTTACCTTGGCTCGTAAAGAGCTGACCATTCCGGGCGTTTCGGGTTGGCATCACGCAATCAAACATATCAATCCCGGCTCTCACCCCCTCAACTAAATCTTCAGGGCGACCCACCCCCATCAGGTAGCGAGGTTTATCGTTGGGGAGTAAAGGAGCAGTGAAGCGAGCCATCTCTTGCATGAGATCCGGAGATTCACCAATAGAAAGGCCTCCAATCGCAAATCCGTCGAAAGGCATTGAGGTGATGTCCTTGGCTGATTCCACCCTAAGGTCCTGATATAATCCACCCTGGACGATCCCAAACCGCAGCTGATGATCTTTTAGCTTCACCGCCAAACCCCGCTCAGCCCACTGAACCGTGCGACGCATTGCGGCTTGAACTTGCTCGGGGGTTGCAGGATAAGGCGGACACTGATCAAACGCCATCACGATATCACTGCCCAAGGCTCGCTGAATTTCCATCGAAAGCTCAGGGGTAAATCGATGATAGCTCCCATCAATATGAGACTGAAAGGTTACGCCTTCATCATCAATTTTATTTAAACCCGCCAGAGAAAAAACCTGAAACCCTCCGCTATCAGTCAAAATGGGCTTATTCCAGGCCATAAAGCGATGCAGCTCACCGAAAGACTCCACCCGCTGATGCCCGGGTCGCAGGTAGAGGTGATAGGTATTCCCCAAAATCACTTGAGCACCCATCTGATGCAGCTCACCTGGGGTAATTCCTTTCACAGTCCCTAAAGTGCCCACAGGCATGAAAACCGGAGTTTTAATCTGATGAGCAACCCCCAACGAGCCAGGCACTGTGAACTCAGCTGCCCGAGCACGACCTACTCCTTGAGAATCAATCACCTGTTTTTCTACCTTAAAATTAATCTGAATTGTCATGAATCCTCTCACCTAGACAAAAATGGATTTTCACGTTTTTCTAGCCCAATCGAAGTATTGGGACCATGCCCTGGACAGACGCGCGTATCGTCATCCAGAACTAGAATTCTTTTACGAATACTACTAAACATCTGCTCTTGATTTGCGCCCCAAAGATCCGTGCGACCAACACTCCCTTGAAATAAAGTATCACCTGAAAAAAGAGTCTCAGGAATTTTCAAGTTCGAATCCTCGTGAAGGCGGATACAAACGCTGCCCGGACTGTGACCTGGAGTATGAACGATCGATAACTTCATCTCTCCCACTTGCAGAGTCTCGTTATCCTCTAAAAAATGATCGACCGGTAATGGATTGGCAAATTTAATTCCAAAAAGATTACCCTGCATCTGCAAGTTTTGATAAAGCTGTTGATCCTCGCGATGAAGAGCAATCGTCGGAGCAGAACCCTGTAGCCCTTCTTTCACCCCACGAGTGCCGCCAATATGATCTAAATGCCCATGCGTATGAAGTAAGTAGCGAACTCGAACGGAACGGCCGAGTTGTGCCTCGATCGCTTGAATTTCCTGCAAAATAACATCAGATTCATCTCCGGGATCCACCAAAAGGCCGTCACCTGTTTTAGGGCAAACCAAAATTCTGCAATTACATTGAAATGGCCCGACAGAAAGCGTTTTTTCAATCATCCCATTCTCATACCACAAAGTCCTGTTGAATTCCCTAGGCTGTCTGTTATGGTGTTTCCCGGGGATCTTTTAGGCAAACAACTAGAATGGGGGCATCGGGGCATGAGATTCAATCCAAATCAGATTTTTGGTGTAGTCCTAATCAGCACGCTTGCGGGCTGCGTTCCACAAGGGAATCGTGGACTTCAAAGCACCATCGCACCTAGCCGACCCATCCTCAAACTTCAAGAAGTCAGCGTCGTCAGCAACCAGCGCCCAGCCGTAGGTACTGAAGGCGGCCCAGTTGTTTCGCCGGCCATCCAAGTCATCGCAAAAGTCAACCAGGAAGCCCTCCTGAGCCAGGAGTTCCTCTACGGTGCCGACTTACAGTACTCATCCAGCTTCGATTCTCAACTTGAACTTTATAGCCAGAGCATGGCCATTGGGCACATCCCCACTCACTTTAGAGTCGCGGGAGACGAACTTAGACTCGTAGCAGACAATCGAGTTCTCTTCCCCAGCGACGTCAACCATCCAGAACAACTGATCAGCCGGTTCAAAATCCTAGCTCGAGCAACCGAGCCGGATGGAACAACGACATTGACGATCTCAGGAGCAAACTCGGGCGTCGCGCTTTCACAGATTTTCGCAAAATCAGTTCAAAGCGATTCAGACGAGATCATGAGCGTCAGCGACTCCTGGATCCGTTCTTTTGAGTTTATTCAAGAAGGCAACTATATCCTTCAGCAGACCAGCATTACTCTAGCAGACGGAACTCTAGCCGAATTCATGGAGTCGATCTTTCCCGCGAAAAATCTCGAACCCGGAAGTGACTTCACAAAGTTTAAGATGAACCCCACTCAACCCCCGAGTAGTGGTTCCGGCCCATCTGCTCGATATCGCCTTCTTGCTGGGGAAAGAATCTACGAAGACGAAGAGAAGGTTGCCTACGCTCAACACTTTGATCTCAGCCCTAAAGCAGACGGCTCACTTACGACTCTCGATTTTTATGTCACTCCCAATATTCCTGACACCTACATCGACGCTGTTAAAAATGGCATCGAAGGGTGGAACCGCTACTTTCTCTCCTTCAAAGGAATTCAAAGACCCGTCATTCAATTCAAGGGAAAATTACCAGAAGGCATCCACCTGGGCGACCCTCGCTATAACGTCATTGCCTGGGACAATCGAAAAATTGCCGGAGCCGCTTACGAGAGCCAAGCAGCCGACCCTAGAACCGGAAAACAGAGTCATACGATCATCTATTTACCTTCAGCATGGGTGAACATCGGGAATGATTATTGGAAGGGCGGAAAATACTCTGAACCACCGAGCGGTCAACTCTCTCGGTACCTGAGTAAGAAAAATGAATCTGCTCTTTTATCCAAGATGCCTCGCTGTGAGCGCAACCTTCAAGACATCGGTGAACTCACCCGTTCAGGCAGGCTATCCAAGGATGAGATCAAAATTTTCGGGATCCAAACTCTCACACAGACCCTTTTTCATGAAGTAGGACACGCACTGGGTGCGGCCCACAACTTCAAGGGCTCCCTCAACTACAACCCCGCAGATCCCAAAAGCCTCTTTTCCACCTCAATCATGGATTATAACGATTACGAAATTGAACGGCAGGCCTTCGAGTCTGTCAACACATGGAAAGGTCCCTTACTCGAGTATGATCGCCAGATCATGAGTGCGCTTTACAATCAAGGAAGGGACGTTTTGGACTCAGACCCGGTCTTGCCCGCTTGCGCAGACGCCGAGGCCGATCGCCAGATCGGTGGGGTTGATCCCTTCTGTACGCGTTACGACGTTGAAAATGACCCAACTCATTCGATCATCACGGCGCTTCAACGATTCACCCAATCCTCGAGTCCTCATGATACGACCTTGACTCAGGCATTGAAAAGAATTGGACAAGACTTCACGGATTCGAACGTCTTGAGTCATTTAAAAACAGAGGAAGACTTTCAAAAATTCGCCAAGGAGTTTAGAGAGTCACTCCTGGCATCGATTCAATACTACTTATTTTCAGGAAAGGCTTCGATTGCCAGAGCCCTCACTACAAACATGAAAAGTCTCCTTCAATTCCAGCCTAATGTCGTGCCTCAGGGAATGGACGAAGGTAAAATCCGAGCCCAGACCTTAGCGGGACTCATGGAGTTCTTGAAAATAGACGCACTCCCAGCGGAGGCAGAAAAGGCGCTCCAATCAGCTACAATCCAGTTCCTCGCGGGGATTTCCAAAGCCCCTATCATGGAAAGCGTAAGCAAATCAAAACAGAACGAATTCATCGAACTCGTTACTATCGGCATCCTCACCCTGCCCAAAGTCTTTAAATTAGACCCTGAAAAAGGCCTACCCAGAGCAAGGGCAATCGTACTCGGATCACTAAAAAGACGGAACGCTCCATTTTTTCTTGGAGGCTTGGGAAACTCGCTCTTGGATGTTGAACAGATGGTAACGAACATTCTTTACAAAGAAATGAGCAACCCCACTCGAACGACCTCTGAGCGAGTAGCGGCAGCAACATCATTAGCCTCCTTCAAAAGTCGATCGCCGATGACTGATCAACTCATTCAGACAGTAACCACGGCATTACAGCAGCAACGAGATCTGGCTCAGTCGAATGATGACCGCGAAGAGGCAATCACTCTCTTGAAAGTCATCAACCCCGCACCGGGGATCACACTCAAACTCACGCGTTGATCGGTAGCCGATCCACCTGGGACGGAGTTTAGCGCTCCGTCCCATTAAAAACTCAAACCCACCTTTGTACCAACATAAGCCATGCCACTGGTATTATAAGCTCCTTCGAGCGTCAATCGCAGTCCCACCATAGGGATTTTAAGACTCACCCCTCCAAAAAGATTCCCAGCAATCGCACGACCCGATTGTAAAACCGTCAATTGCGATACGCCTGGAAGCAAAGCTGAGATGGCAGGCGCAAGATTCGATAAATCAACGTCTAGGTTCACCTTGCCCGTCGCATACTGAAGTGAAGCTCCGAAGTAGGGGTCAGCAAAACCCATCTTGCGAGAAATCAGAAGTGAGGGCGTCCAGGTAGTGGTCGTCACACGAATTTGCTGAAACTGGAAAGAATTCACACTATAGGAGAGCCTCACAGCAATCGTAGGGCCCTCTTGGGGATTCAAAACACAAAACTTGAGATCTGCCCCATAAAAGTAAGAGCTGCTCAGGATCGGGATCGCGCCCATTTTTGGAAGAACGGTAACCCCCAGGTCGACCCAATTCCCAATTCCTTTATGTAAATCAAATCGAAGAGACGGAATCACGCTATCAGTGATCGGAGAGAAACTCGAGCTCGAGCCGTTCAAGTTGGCAAACGTGTTCGAAAACGCAGTCCCCAAACTGGAGGGCGGTTTAGCGGCGATCACACTCACACCAAATTCTAAGCCTGGAAAAATTCCTAGAGGCGTTGCGGGCTCTAAAGCCCGATGATCCATCCCCACACCCACAGCCAGAACCAGGGCCGGCGCAAGCTCCGGGTCCAGCAGAGCCACCGCCGCTTGCGTCGCAGCCTCCATTGCACTTTGAGCTGCGAGCGCACGGGACGGTGCTTCAGCCAAAACGACAAGATAAACGAGGCATAAGAAACGACAAAATCTTGACATGGATCTTCCTAATCCCTCTTCCCTCATTCTATTACGAATCAAAAAAATCTTGATAACCATTTTTGACTAATGATAAGTGTTGACTCACCGCTCGCCATTCGAGCGAAATTTCCGGGGGATTTCTTCTTTTCAGCTAATGATCTACATCTAAGGGGGACAACCGTGCTGAAACTATTTCTAAACTTATTTACTCCAATATTTCTTTTTTCAATCTTAGGTCTCATCACACCCCCTGCAACTCTAGCGAACTTTAAAGAACTCACACAAAGCAAAGACTTTCGAATCCAACTCGCGGCAGCTCTCTCAGAGAATTCAAGCTCTTTTGACTACGCCTCTGGCGATTTGAAACAGACTTTTACCTTAGAGTGCGGAACCCACTGCGAAGAATTCAAAACTCATCAAAACCCTCGTGATCAAATCAAACTCCTAGCAACTCTCGCTACGGAATTTCAAATCACGAAAGTTGAATCCACCTCCATCGGCCCTCTCGCTCAAATTCAGATTAAACTTCCAAAAATGGTAGAGCCTAAGACTTTTTCAATCCGACTACTGCCTTTCGACACAGAAATTAAACCCGAAGATCTCGACTCAGAGGGGTTTCAATGGAACAATCGCACCCAGCTCAAACTGCGCCTCGAGGTGATTCGCCTGGGCAAACTTTTCGACGAAGAAAGAAAAAAAAGCGCAGTCCCGCCCTCACCCCAGAACTCAGCGCACCATTCACCTTCTCAGCTGATCTCCTGGATGAAAAGCCGAGTAGTCCCTACAGAACTCGGCACACTCCCCTCCATTGCCTATTTGAGACTCCTCCAAGACACACGAATGATCCCTCCCGCATTTAAACCTAAACCCCAACTCTTAAGCATGACTGAGCCAGCTCGACTCGATACTTCATCTGAGGACTACCGAAATTGTGCCCAACTCGGAGGTACTCCCAGCGGCTACAATTTAGGAGAGAGCGAAGCGCTGCTCTGCCGTTTTGGAGTGGCTGGAATTGGAGCATCCTCCTTGCTCAACTACAAAAACCAGCAAACTGTAAAATCCATCGAGGCGTTCCTCAACTACGTGGCTCCCGATCATTCCCAACCTGACGAGCTCGCCGTTGTTCCAAAAGATCTTTCCAGCACAGGCGCAATAGGCCCGTTTGAAGCCAAGCCAAACCCCCACCCCGACACTCTCCAGCCCGGCATTAGAATGATCCTGCCTCCCAAAGTTCAAATCTCTTCCTACTGCCGACAACGCGGGGGCAAACCCACTCAACTCAGAAACCCAGTCGACGGAACCCCCCTCAAGGCGTGCATCTTTGATGACTACTCAGGAATTGATGCAACGACTTTATTTAAAGGACCTTCAGACCCCAGCAACGACCGACTCAGACTCGTTTTAAAAGGGTTGAGATAAAAAATGCGACTCCGTCCCCAAGCGTCACAAATCCTAGATATTTTGTTTCGTGAAATGAAAAACGAACGCAGTTTCTCGAGCGGAGGGTAACGAGCCGACACTAGAGCCATTGATGCCGAAACCACTGAGCGACAATTCACCACTCTCAATTTTATAAATACCGTAAGTATAACTTATGGAATTAGGATCGCTGACCGACGCGAGGTTCAGGGTTTTTGCACCAGGCGGGAATGAGCTGGGGTCGAGCGCGGCACCCCCAGAGATTAACTGAGTATTAGTGGATGTTGTGGTCGGTGACCCAGAGCAACTGCCATCACCGGAATAAGTCTTCAAGGACTCCTCTACAGCGGTTGAAGAAAACGAGAGAATCACCTGAACACCGTCGCTGCCGCTTATCGTGCAACCGGTGTCCCAGGTGCCGACAAGTTCGGCAAGAGGCATAGATGGTGCATACCGAGAGAATGGCATATTTTCTTCGAGGGCAACGGGTCGCTTTTCCGGGCTTGTGCCATCGTGATCGTCAATTGCTCGTCCCAAAAAGAGCTGACGATTCAAAAGGAGGAAGT
>CANHSO010000037.1 GCA_947463705.1 Bacteriovoracaceae bacterium | reverse complement strand
CTAAGACAGGGAGCAAGAAGCAACCCTCCGGCGCTGAAAGCCTAAAGGAACTCGGCTTTGTCAGTCACGGCAAACTTTCTGACTATGTAAAATGGGAGTCCGCCTACTCCTCTCGTTTTGATTCACTTTTCGAGAATGTCTTTTCAGTGGAGTCCCTTGCCCCACTCCCAGCTGTCCTCGAAAGTGAAAATACCCTTCTCCTCGAAGGCATGACCCTCATCGCAAAAGATGGAACGGTATTCGATTCCCGCGGAACCCTTCGCGGAGGGAGCCTCAAATCCAGCGGCGCCGTAGGCATCCTCCGCCGCAAGCGCACCATTGAAGAACTCAAAGAACAAGTTCAGGGTGCCGAAGTTCAAAGTCAAACAGCCGAAGAAGCGGTTCTATCGGCCAAGGAAAATATAGAAATCATTCGTGCCCAGCTTCAAAGCATCCAAACTGAGGCTCAAGAACTCGAGGTCCAAGCAGCCGCAACCCAGCGTGACGTTCACCAAACTGAGCGAGCTTTGACCGAGTCTCAAAAACTCTTGCAGAACATCAAGCGCGACACAAGCTCCATGCATTTAGACAGTGAGCGTGCTGAAGAAGAGCGAGAAAAATTAGAGTCCCAACTCGAAACTCTCCTCTCTGCTCGAGTCGAACTTGAAGACACCATTGCCAGCCTTGAATCGAATCTTTCGAGCAAAGAATCCGTCTACCAAGAAAAAGATCAAGAGCTCCAGGCCGTCCGACTTCGCGAGGCCTCACTCCGAGAGCGCTCGGTAAGTCTCAAACGAGAACTCGAAGCGACTCGATCGATCAAATCCGACCGCGAGCGCCGCTTCAGCGAAGTGAACCGCACCTTGGACCGAGCTACCCGCGAGCAAGAAGAGTTCTCGGGAGGAGAAGAAGACCTCACTCAGAAAATCGAGGAACTCACCTTCGCCCTAGCCGCTGCCCGCGAGACTCTCTCCCAGGTGAAAGACAGAATGGAGCAAGCAAACGCTCAGCTCAATGCCACCTTGGAACAGATCAAGGTTCTCCATAAATCGAGCGACCAAAAATCGTCGGAAGCAAATCACCTTGCCGTGGAAATTGAAAAAATTTCCAGCGAACTCTCCCATCTCGTCGCAAACCTCGAAGAAAAATACGGACCAGGCTGCCTGATCCTCCCTATTTTGACTGAGGCTGCAAACACCGAAGGCAGTGAGGACTCCCCAGGAAACCCTCAATCCCTCGCAGAACTAACACCAGAAGAAGAAATTGCTTTAGGCGAAGAAGTCGAGCGCCTGCGCGAGCGAATTCGAAGACTGGGAGAAGTGAATGTCATGGCAATCGAGGAGTTCGAACACCTCAAGAAACGTTTTGATCACTTACTCACCGAAAAAACTGATCTCGAACACTCTTTGGAAAACCTTCAAAATGCCATTGAGCATATTAACCAGACCTCCGAACAGAGATTCAAAAAAGCATTCGAGGCGATTGCGAGCCGATTCGAGCGCCTCTTCCCGATTATTTTCGGTGGAGGCCAGGCTAAACTCTCATTAGTTTATCCTGAAGGGTCCCAGGAGATTCTAGACGCCGGTGTCGACATTCTGGCTCAACCCCCAGGGAAAAAAGTAGCTAACATCACCCTACTCTCCGGAGGTGAAAAGGCTCTCACAGCGGTATCTTTGATTTTTGCCATCTTCATGGTCAAGCCATCTCCGTTCTGCGTCCTCGACGAAGTGGATGCACCTCTTGACGATGCAAACATTGGTAAATTTAACGCCCTCCTGCGAGAAATGTCAGTTAAGAGTCAGTTCATTTTAATTACCCACAACAAAAAAACGATGGAACTCAATGACACGCTCTATGGCGTCACTATGGAGGAGCCAGGCGTCTCGAAGATGGTCTCCATCGAGATGCACTAATGCCGGCAGGAGTGAAGATGAAGACCCGTTTCGGATACTTAGGACTGAGCATTGGGCTGAGCATTGAAATGACGCTTGGGTGGAGTTCCCTCGTGATAGCGGACAAAACACCTACACAAATTGAGCCCAGCCCAGCACCGGCTCATTCGCCCGTCGTATTGAAGTCCAATCTTCCTCAAGCTCTGCTCGAGATCGAAAAAAAATACGCCGCAAGCGCCACGATCTCGGCTCACTTTACCCAAACTGATGACAACCAGACCTTGGGCAAAAAGAAAATCAGCACTGGCAAAATCCTTGTCAAACGACCAGGAAAAATCCGATGGGAAACGGAAACCCCTGACCCCAACCTCCTGGTGAGCAACGGTAAAACATTTTGGTTTTACACTCCCCCGTTTGATGAAGGTGAACCCGGACAGCTCATCGAACGCAAATCCTCCGAAGTCCAATCTCAGCTTGCCACGGCCCTCCTTTCGGGTGACTTCTCGAAAATCAAGGGACTTAAAGTTCGACAAAAGTCGGATTCGACTTTTTTAATTATACCTAAACCTGGCACTGCAAGCACCGTCCAGCAATCCACACTCACCCTGGATCTCAAAGAAAATCTAATCCAGAAAGTCACCCTCTACCACCGAGGAGGAAACCAATCTGAGATTTCCCTCACTCAGATTGAACTGGGCAACGCTCTATCCGACGACCTCTTTGTCTTCAAAGCCCCGCCGAACACCGACCGGGTGAAGTGACCGCGCGAAGCGCTCCGGGCACTAAGCGACCCACTTCAACGAAAGCTTCTTTTTTTTCCTTGCACAGTCAAGTAGGTAGAGATCAATCAGCTTTTGATAGGGGATATTCGACTCCTCTGCTAGCGCCTTAAAGTAATCGATCACTTCAGGACTCAGATTAATCCCCACTGCCTTCTTTTTCCCCACGTATGGATTAGGAATCTCTCTCATTTTTGAAAAGTTATATTCTTTCTTCATAATATTTTACCTCACGCTTAGTAGCTTTTCTCGCAGATATAACTCGAATGATCGAGTCATCATTCCTAAAACAGTGTGCTACAACCAAAGTTCGAGAAGCAGAGCTCATCCCAACTATGATAAACCGATCCTCTTCGACTGAATGAGCCCCATCCACAAAAACCCGAGATAGGGGATCATCAAAAACAGTCTGAGCCTCTTCAAACCAGATCCCGTGTTTGCCTCGATTTAACCTATTTTTATTCTCATCCCATTCAAAGCGGAACATGATCTAGATTTTATCTAGAAATCCGGACGAGATCAACTTACAACTAAAAAGTGGGTCAAAATGGATCGCTCGCAAAGGGAAAATCTGATCCAAAAAGCGACATTTCGAAGTATCCCCTTGCCTTTAGCTGACTAATTCTGTATACATTCGGGCTGCAAAAGGAGTGACCGCAATGCCCTCATTTGACATATCTTCAGAAATGAATTGGCAAGAGCTCGACAATGCCATCAACCAAGCTACCAAAGAACTCACCCAACGCTTTGATTTTAAAGGGGTTAAATCTGAAATCAAGCTTGACCAGAAGGCCAAAACAGTCACCCTTTGGTGTAGCGAAGAAGGCAAACTCGACGCACTCAATGATATTTTTCAAAACAAGCTAATTAAGCGCGGAATTTCCTTACTTTCCCTCAACTACAAAGACATCGACTCAGCCTTTGGTGGAAGCGTCCGGCAAGTCATTGAAATTCAGGCTGGAATCTCAAAAGAAAAAGGTAAAGAAGTCATTGCTGTGATCAAAGACAGCAAACTCAAGGTTCAGGCTCAGATTCAAGATGAGCAAGTCCGAGTCACGGGTAAGAACCGCGACGACCTTCAAGAAGCCATCGCACTCCTAAAAGCCAACCAAGAAAAAGTCAAAGTCCCTCTGCAATTCGGTAACTTTAGAGATTAACCCTAAGAAGCAAGTAGTACCTATGAATTTAGAATCCAATTCTCCTCAAAATTCCAAATCGCCCGTTTACTTCGTCAGCCTCGGCTGCCCCAAGAATCTGGTGGACTCCCAGGTCATGCTCGGCATGCTCGAGAAAGACCAGTACACCGTCACTCAGTCCCCCGAAGACGCCGAAGTCATCATCGTCAATACCTGCTCCTTCATTCAAGCCTCCAAAGAAGAGTCGATTGAAACGATTTTGGAAATGGCGCAACAAAAACAAGATGGCAAATGCAAGGTCCTCGTGGCATCCGGCTGCCTGCCTCAGCGTTACTCAAAAGAGCTTGAGAAGGAAATGCCTGAAGTCGACCTTTTCATCGGCACTGGCCAATACCATCGAATTACCGAGCTCCTGCACAAGCACGGCAAAGCCCTGAATGAAGGCGCCGAACTTCCTCAGCGCTCCTACATTGATCAGCCGGCCTTTATTCATACTGAAACAGACCCACGAGTTCACACGGGCGCAACCTTCTCTGCATTCTTAAAGCTCTCTGAAGGCTGTAATCGTCGCTGCGCATTTTGCATTATTCCTAAACTCCGCGGCAACGTCCGGTCCCGAACCGTCGAGTCTCTGGTCACCGAAGCCCAGCAGATGGCTGCTCGCGGCGTGCGTGAGCTCAACCTTGTAGCCCAAGACTTGACCGAGTATGGGATGGAGTGGAAGTACAAGCAAAACCTTGAGATGCTCCTTCCTGAGCTTTGTAAGGTCGACGGGATTGACTGGATCCGCCTCCACTACGTTTACCCGGACCAGTTCTCTGATGAACTCGTCTCCATCGTCGCTCGCGAGCCTAAGATTGTTAAATACTTAGACATGCCGATTCAACACACCAATGATCGAGTTTTGAAGTCCATGAATCGTCGCCTCACCAAGGTCAAGCTTTTTGACTTGGTCAGTAAGCTGCGAGCCCAAATTCCTGGGATTGTTTTCCGCACTTCGATCATCGTCGGATTTCCCGGCGAAACCGAAGAAGAGTTCAACGAGCTCTGCCAAGACCTTGAAACTCTGCAGCTCGACCACGTCGGCGTGTTCCGATATTCAAAAGAAGAAGGCACCCCTGCTGCAACAATGGATGGCCAAATTCACCCGAACACCAAGCGCCGCCGCTCTAAGACCCTGATTGCCCTCTTACAAAAGCAGTCTCACGAAAAAAACCAGCGACTCGTAGGAACTCGCGTCCCTGTGATGATCGAAGGCCCAAGCCAAGAGACCGAACTTCTCATTCAAGGCCGAATGCCCACGCAAGCCCAGGAGATCGACGGACACGTTCTGATCAACGAACTCAGTGACGAAATCTCCGGACTTGAACTCAAGCCTGGTCAGATGGTCGAAGTCGAGATCACCGAAGCACTGCCTCATGACCTCCTCGCCAAGGCGTTGAGAATCCTTTCTTAAGAAAGGATCAACCCTCGCCCACGATGGAACTCCTCCCGCTCTTAGTGCAAGAAGCCAAGGCGGCAGGATTTCCGGTTGCGGGAGCAATCGACCTGGACCTGGCTCTCCAGGATCCTGAGGCCCGATTTGCCCTTCACCTAGACCGCTACGACCAATGGATTGAAGCAGGATATGCCGGCAAGATGGAGTACCTCGTTCGTGGACGCGACCGACGAGCTGACCCACGCCTCGTATTTCCTCAGACCCAAAGTCTATTCTGCGTGGCTTTACCCTACCCCGCTCAGACGGCTGGTGCCCCATCGCCAGACCAGGGAGCGCGCTACGCTCGCTACCTCCAAGGTCCCGACTATCATGAGCAAATCGCGCAGCGCCTCGAAGCCGTCATGCAATCAGTCCAAGCCCAATGGATCAAGCCTGAGTCCGCTCCTGATCTTCACTGGAAAGTCTGTGTCGACACGAGCGCTATTTTGGAGCGCACCTGGGCCTCTCTAGCGGGACTCGGGTGGATCGGGAAAAATACACTCCTCATTCACCCCCAACTCGGCAGCTATTTATTTTTAGCAGAAGTTCTCATCAACCAACGAACGGGCCAAGGCCCACAGCCGCTGCCCAGCTTCTGCGGCAATTGCACTCGCTGCTTAGGGGCCTGTCCCACGCAAGCGCTCATCGAACCTGGAACCCTCGACTCCAATCACTGCATCGCCTATTGGACTCTCGAAAAGCGGGGTGCCCTGGAAATTACGGAGGACAAAAAAGCAAAAATAAAAAATTGGATCGCCGGATGTGACTTATGCCAGGAGGCATGTCCTTTCAACTTCAAGGCCGGCCGCGCAGCAGAACAAACCCCTCAACTTGAAACTACCGCCGGAGACAATGCGACGCTCCTTCATCACTGGCTAGGCCTCCTCAGAGAGACCCAAAATGACTATCGCACACGAATTAAAACCTCTGCTCTCAACCGAGTCAAGCCTGCGCAGTTCAGTAGAAATCTTGCGATGGCTTTGACGAACGCTCTGCCCAGCCTCTACTCAGCCTACGAGATTCAATCTGAACCTGAGTACCAAGAAATCGTCACCCTCATTCAACAGCGGTTTGAACAGGAAACCGACGAAATAGCTCGATTGGAATGGAAAAATTGCGCGGAATCTATGCAAAAAATTAGAAGCTAAATACCTTACGACCGAGCCTTCATCTTTTCGCCAAAACGAAGCCCATAAATCTCAATCGGACACTGTTTAACATTCTCAAAACGAAGCGAGACGCCCCGCTCATTGACAGGCAATCCAGTCAATAAAGAATAAAATTTAGCATCTTTCACCTGGACAATAAGTTCTGAATTCTCTGAGACCCTTAGGCTGCCGCCTCGAACCGCGTCGTAAGGAGGCTGGCCCATCAACTCCACCAAAAAGTGCGGCACTGCTTCTAAGTCCTCTTTTGGTCGAGCCAAGATTGACACCTCGCTCGCAGGGCTGATAAAACTAAGTTGAGCAGCCGGATCATCGGTCCAAACTTTTTCGTGGTCATGATGCCAATTTCCCAAAAGTTTAAATCCGGGGATAGCCAGACTGCTTGAGTTAAAATTAACCGACGAGGTGTCATAAATCACCCCATCCACTATGGAGATCACTGGCGCGAGAGGTAAACCAGGTTCCGTCATCCGCAAGGCTTTTTGAATTTGTTCGTCCGCCTCAGCAACCCACCCTTTGCTCGATGTTTCGAAAAGGCGGACCCCTTCTTTAAAAAGCAAAACTTTGGGTAACTCCACTGCGCGAAATCCAGCAGCCAGGTGACAGTTCACATCAAAACACTGAACACTCGTCGTCTTTTTCTCGGGCACCCACTTACGCGCTGCATTTGGACTTTTCTGAAACTGATACTTTACAGAATAAATAACCAAAATATTTAATCCGAGAACTCGATAGCGACTCTCCAACTCTTGAACTATATCGAAGACTGAGTCACCCCAAAACGACGCAGGATCGACAACTATAATTAACCAAAGCTGTTTGGAAAAATCCCGCTCTAAAGGAAAAACCTGAACTTGACCCCCTTGATCGAGGCCAATCAAAAGAGGTTCAGAGCCAAACCAAAATGGAGATAACTCCTCCTGGGCTAATGCAATGGCTTCTTGAGCAGTGAGTTCTTTTTCTCCTCTACCTGCACTCATGATGACTTAACCTTTCCGAGCGAAGCCGCAAATGCAGCTACAGCAATCAGTCCGGCAATGAATAGAGTCACCCTAAAGGACGACAGATAATCCCCAGTCTCATGATAAAACCAGGTGAACAATGCCGTTGAGAATCCGGTCCCAGTGACCAACCCCAAATTACGAACAGTCGCCAAGAGTGCAGAAGCCACACCCAATTTGCCTATCGGAACACAACCCATAATTGCACTATTATTGGGCGATTGAAACAAGCCGATCGATAAACCAATCAACCCCAGCGTCGATATGATGAGCCACTGAGAAGACAAAACGTCTATCCCAGTTCCCATCATCCCCGCGAGTAACCAAAGCCCCATCACTCCTACACCGCTGCCCGTTGAGCTCAACCAGCGACTCCCAAATCGATCAGATAGCCGCCCACTGAGAGGGGCCACTATAAAAATAATCACTGGAATCGCGGTCATAAAAAATCCGGCCCGTTGAGGCGAGAAATGAAGCTCCTCTTGAAGAAAAAATGGCATCAATACGGTCACCGCTGAAAATGCCACGAAAGTCAAAAAACTTGCCAGGATCGACGTCCAAAAAGTTTGATGTCGAAATAAAGACAAATCGAATAACGGATTTTTAGCCGCTGCTTCCACCCGAATAAACAAGACCGAAAGACCAAGCAAAATCACCAATGCAATCCAACGAAAACCAGCGAAAGCAGGAGCAGCAGCGTTGCGGGCGGGCAAGCCAAAAATCCCAATAAAAAGGAGCAGAATCAGGGTTTGCAAAATTGCCCCAGTCCAGTCAAACGCCCCCTGACTCCGATTGGGCAGTGTTTTTTTGATAAAAATTTCGACTAGCACAATCCCCACGAGGCCAACCGGAACATTAATCCAAAAAATACTCCGCCAGCCCATCTTCCCAATCAGCACCCCACCCAAGCTTGGGCCCATCATCAGACCAGCGCTCACCACCATCGCCAAAGTCCCCAGAGCGGTGCCCCGTTCTTTTTTAGAAAAGGTACTCGTAATAATTGCAGGGCCGTTCGCCATCAACATGGAGGCGCCCATGGCCTGAATCATTCTAAAAATCACGAGGAGAGGCAGGTTAAAGGCCAGTCCACAGAGGGCTGAGCCCATCACGAAAATGAAAAAACCAATCTGAAAGACTGGCTTTCTTCCCCTTTGATCAGACAAAAGTCCGAAAGGAAGTAATAGGCACGTGATCACCACTAAATAGGAGATCACCACCCACTTAACGTGATCGAGATCCACTCCGAATTCTTTTGTCAAAGTCGGTAGGGCAATATTGACAATACTCGAGTCCAGAGTCGCCATGAATGTCCCGCATGCAACTGCGGAAAGCACCCACCATTTTCGAATCATTCCTCTAGCCTAACAATTCCCTTTCAGAGGTTCAATGACCGTATCCGTCGCCTCTAATTTATGGTATCGTGCTAGCCCTATGCAAAGCCAGGAATTAGCAAAATTAGCTCAAGAGTTTCGGATCACAATCATCAAAATGCTGACCCAGGCCAAGTCAGGGCACCCCGGCGGCAGCCTCTCTGCAATTGACTTAATTACTGCACTATTCTTCAGCGAAATGAGGGGAGCCGAACCCAGCCAAATGAACGACCCCCATCGGGACCGATTCATCCTCTCTAAAGGACACGCCGTTCCAGCTCTTTACGCAATTTTAGCTAAAAAAGGGTTCATCTCAACTGATGAACTCCAAACCCTCCGACAAACCGGAAGTCGGCTCCAAGGCCACCCCGACCGCGTGAGATTACCTATTGTCGAGGCCTCCACTGGCTCCCTTGGGCAAGGGCTCTCTGTCGCTCAAGGTATGGCGATGGGACTCCAGGGCACCCCAGCTCGCGTGTTTTGCATGTTGGGCGATGGCGAAATTCAAGAAGGCCAGATTTGGGAAGCCGCGCTCTCTGCCTCAAAATACCAACTCTCTAATCTTTGCGCGATCCTGGACGCCAACAATGGCCAGATCGATGGTCCCGTAGACCAAGTCATGCCTCTGGAACCTCTTGCTGACAAATGGAAAGCGTTTGGCTGGCATGTCATCGAGATCGACGGTCACAACTGGGATCAAATTTTAAAAGCTTATCAGGAGGCCCGCAATCTCCAGACGCAGGGCAGCAAAAAACCCGTTTTCATTATTGCCCGCACCGTCAAAGGCAAGGGCGTGTCCTTTATGGAAAACAATATCGCTTGGCACGGCGCGGTCCCCACCCCCGAACAAGCTGAACAAGCAATCGCAGAACTTTCACGAGGTATGAACAATGGCTAAGGCAACCCGTCAAGCATTCGGAGAATCCCTGGCAAAACTCGGCGAGTCGCACCCTGAAATCGTAGTGCTCGATGCCGACCTTTCGAAGTCCACTAAGAGTGAATTCTTCGCGAAAAAATTCCCAGCTCGTTTTTACGAAATGGGCATCTCAGAAGCGAACATGATCGGAGTGGCCTCCGGTCTTGCATTCACGGGCAAGCTCCCCTTCTTGTGCAGCTTTGGGTGTTTCATCACAGGTCGATATGACACCATTCGCCTAAGCGCAGCTTATTCTCAAGCTAATATCCGACTCATCGGTACCCACGCCGGCGTAGGCATTGGCGACGATGGCCACAGCCAAATGGGCCTCGAGGACATTACCTTGATGCGGGCACTCCCTACGATGGGCGTGTTTCAACCTATGGACGCGCGCGAGACCGAGCTCATTATGGAGTATCTCGTAAAGGAGTGGAAGGGCCCAGCCTACTTGAGACTCACGCGACAAAACCTGCCGGATCTTTACCCTCAGGATCGCCCGTTCGAACCATGCAAACTCATGCAGGTAAGACCCCAACCCGGAGCAGCCCCTCAGAAATCTGACGTAGTCTTGATCGCTTCGGGAGCTACCGTGGGTGAATCCGTAGCCGCCGCTGAAAAGCTGAAAAGCCAAGGCGTCCAGGCTGCCGTTTGGAATGCCCATAGCCTCAAACCCTTTGACTCGGAAACCACTCTCAAACTAGCGCAAACCACGCGACTTATGATCACCGTGGAAGACCATTCGGTCATCGGCGGACTAGGAAGCTGCGTTGCTGAAACCCTAGCTACCGTATCTCAACACCCGCGCCTCATTATGTTGGGAATCCAAGACCAGTTTGGTGAGAGCGGTGAGCCTGCCGATCTTTACGAGAAGCACGGGATCTCAGCCCACGCGATTGAAAAACGAATCGCCGCTGAACTCAAGGCGCTGTAACCCTCGGCACAGGCCCCGAAACACCCATGTTTATCCTGGGTCACCTAGGATTTGGCACTCGACTCGCTCAAGGACAGATCAAGCACCTTCCCAGAAAAGCGTTCTGGCTGGGCTGCCTGCTACCCGACTTGATCGACAAGGCCTCTTACTATACCCTCTCTTGGTCCACTGGACTTCAGGGTGCCGCGCTCCCCCTCATCCACGGAACGCGAAGCCTTGGGCATACCCTGATTTTCCTCGCACTCTGTTGGGGCCTAAGCAGGTACAAACACCCTTTTTTCTTCAAAGCCCTCACCTGGGGCGTCGTAACCCACTTCGTCCTCGACCTCATCACTGATCAATGCACCGGACTGCCTCACATCACGGGCATCTCCCACATTCCGCTCCTCTGGCCCCTCTCCGGCGCATTTCCAACCTCCCCGCACCCCTCACTCTCTCATCACCTACTCAGCATCGGGCATCCATTTTTTATCGTGACGGAGATCCTGGGCGCGATCGCGCTCTTGAAAGGGTGAAAGGGGACGGAGCCAATTTTTCATTTCGGCCTCTGTGCCACCCACTAATGGAGTTTTTGGGCGTTCGTTGGCTACCTTTCCGGAGCGGCCAAAGGCCCGATTGAAGCGCATTCCAAAAGTCCCGTGAGCCACTCTCATCACGTGAGAGAACTTGGTTGCTCCGTCTGAGTAACTCATCTGCTGGTGAATATGATTGCTCATCAGACAGAAGGTATGGAGCTTGAATGAATCGTCTGATCCTCGGTGCTTTAGACCGGAAATCAAACTCTGAAAGAACAGTTTTTTCGCCCCGGAGCGGTCAAAAAGGTACGCCCTGTTGTGACATCTCCAGAACAAATGAACAACTCCAGTAGGTTGGGATAAGACTTGATAACGGGATACTCGCATAGGAAATTCTACAGATGAAAGAACTGGGCCAAGTTCAGCTCCGTCCCTATCGCGAGCACCGTCTGGGCTGATAGATCAACCCCAAGGATTGAGCAGCTCGACTCCCGTCGCTTTAAAGTCCGCCACATTCCGAGTCACCAAGACGAGCTGGTGACTCAGCGCTGTAGCAGCCAAAAACCCATCGATGACTGGAATCTGAACCCCCTGTAATTCCGCCTGCCCACTCAATTTACCCCAAGCTAGCGCGACATCTTGATCAATCGGAATCATCCGGCCCTCAAATCGAATGCAAAGATCCGAATGAAGCCAGCCCTCTAACGCAGTCTTTTTCTTGCTTTGAGGTAATTTTGAAATCCCCTTTCGCAGCTCTCCCAAAGTAAGGACGCTCAGCACGCAAAAATGCTCAGGAACACTATTGAGCCAATCCATCACCTTTCGATTCGGCTGAGGCTTTACGAGCTCGGAAATCAAGCAAGTATCCAATAAGTACTTCATAGCTTGGTGTCACGACCTAAATCACGACTTCTTTCCAAATCCAACTCAACCCCCTTAAGAGGTGACTGAGTAAAGAACTCAGCGAGCGAGCCCTGAGATTGGGTCAACTTTTTGTAATCTTCAAAAGATAGAATCACTGCCGTTTCTTGGCCTCGTTTGGTTACAATTTGCGCTCCCTCGTTTACAGCCTTATCAACTACTTCGCTGAAGTGATTCTTAGCGTCCTGCAGTTGCCAATACTTTTTCATCCGACACCTCCTATCTAGACAGTCTAGATAGTACCGAAGTTTAGTGAAATGAGCAAGTCGGGGGGAGAGTCTTCACCGGCTGGTGGATTTTAGATGAGCCTGAGCTTCACTTACAGAGTGATATCTTGGTCCCTGACCTCGCCGGATGGAGCTCCGTCCCCTTTTCCCTTATAACTGCTCTTAAAAGGTCAATGACCATGGCCGACCCTGAGAGTTGCGCCTTAATTAAATGGGTTTTGCCGGTTGCCCTAGGCCCAAACAGGAAAAATGAATTTTTCTTAAGTAATTCCAGCAAGTTACAAGTTCGAGAGTAATTTTTTCCGAAAGTCATACTTTCGATTTTATACAAAAATCAAAAGTATGACTATGGGTTTCATTCTTTTTACTGGGCCTAATCGAGCTCCGTCCCTATCGAGAGCACTATCGAGACCTATCGCGAGCACGCTAGCGGATCACCGGTGGCACTGGTAGTGGCAGCAGACAATGCCGAAAAGCGAGACACTTGACGCTGGCAATGCTCATAAATTTCGTTGTCAGAAAGCACTCGATTGTAAACGGCAACTCTGGACATACCACCCATAAAACGACGATCGCCTGTTAAACCGCTCCAACCAATCCGTGCACCGTCGGGATCACCTGAAAGGGGTGAAGCAAAGTCGGTTCCTACTGTGTCGATATCAATCAAACCCATCTTTTTGCCATCCAAATAAATGTTAAACTGATTACTCTCTACTGTATCGCCGTCCCGAGCCTGCCAAGTGCCGACCACATGATGCCAATTGCTGTTAAAACTCCCTATGACGTCGGTCTTAACTCCCACTTTTTTCTGTATAGTGGTGCCTGATGACTTGACCGCTGCAAACGTCAGCTCGGAACCGCCGCCGACTTGGTCAATATAAAAAGTCAAACTACTACTACCACTACTGCTACTGCTACTATTTCCAAAAATGACCCTCTCATCAGGAGCAGTCACGCCATAAGTAGAGATGAAAGCCTCTACAGTATAGGCGGTCACAGCATTTTGGAAAAAACTAGATGCTGTATTCACCGATTGATCATTGCCGTTGAACGAAAAGTATTGACCAGAAGACCGCGACCCATTGGTACTACAAGTAGATAAATCAAACCCGAGCAGATTAAAAAAATTATCTGAGACTAAGTTCAACCAACTTGTCATGCCGAGTGAGCAACCCAACCCATAAAACTGACTCCCATCCATCGTTTTACTTTTCGCATAGCGGGTATCCACCAAAAAAGCAGGATCAGCGCCTACACCTAAACTTGAGATCCCAGGACCAGAGAAAGGAAGAGAAATTCTTTCGGTAGGTTCTGTTGTCCTTGCTAGAGTCACGGTTCCAGTATACCTACTGAGATCAGTCCAGCCCGTCCCCGGTAGGCTACAAGTCCAATGCTCAAAGTTGCTACTTGGCAAGTGCGTAGGATTGGAACAACTCCTGGGGGAAGCCATCGGGACTGGAGTGATATTCACCGCTGACACACCATAGGCGCTTGACGCCAAGTTAAACCCCACCAAATGGAGCACCGTCCCCGCCACCCAGGTTTTAAAAATAGAAGATCCCCAGTACGCGATGGCATACCCATCTCCCGACTGCCGACGAAGGGGCGAAGGACTTGCAGGATCGCTCAGTCCAACTCCTGCTCCTCCTTCTGGTACAAAATCAACAGGTGCGTTGACTGCAGTCCTAACCATGGACCCTTCACCTCCACCGTAATTGTAAGGATCCCCACCGCTCGCACCTCCGCCGGCAGCAGCGATGGTAACAGCGGGGGAGCTATATGGCCTGATTTTCGTATTTTCCCCACCTTGAAGGGCACCCCTGACGTCAAAATGCCCAAATTTTCCCACAGATACTGTATAGTTAACTTTTGGATCCAGATTCAACGTGTGCTGAACATACCCGCCCGGTCTTCCCGGAGAAGAATTAGACGGACCGCCCCCCCCGCCCCAAAGTCGCACCTGGACTTGCGGACACATCGAGGGTGACGGTGAGGGATTCACAAAAGAGAGATCACCAAAAGGCGCCCAGGAATAGTCCTTCGGCTGATCAAAGACTCGATTTCCCCCTACGTAGGGCCCACCGGCCGCACACCGGTCTACGGCCGTAACGGGGATCTGCGAAATGATGGCACCAGCCGAGAGAAACAACGTTTGTGCCCCGGGCGTGGAAAGACTCATACTGTTGAAAGCACAATGACCGTCAACTACGTTACAGGGGCCCGGAAGAATTGCCCCGAGATCGGAAGAAGTAAGTGTGGTCGTGCCCCTGTAATTGGGCACATCATTACCAAAACGATCCTGCGCGACAATACTCACCTGAAAACTACTCCCGACGGTTACGCTTGAAGATGGACTAGGTGATGCGACGCTAAATTGGCTAGCTGCGGCAGGACTCACATTGAATGAGAAAATAGCTGGAGTAAGCCCAGGAAAAGCAGTAGATGACGCAGTCAATGTATAACTAGGAAGCGGAGAAGGGTTCGCCTTTCGCACAGACAGCCCGTTAAATTGAGCAACCCCTCCACTTACGCTCATAGAGGTCGACGGACCAAAAAGCCGAGCCTCTGTGTCCCCACCAGGGGTGACCCCACCAGTCAGCCTTAAACCAATGCTCGCACTATTTGCCGCTCCTGACGTAACTAAATTGCCAAAGTTATCTTGAACTTGAACCACAGCATTCCAAAGGTCCCCTGCGTTCACGCTAGGTGAGGGCCGCGGAGTAAACAGAAGTCCAGCTGCAGAGGCATGGGAGACGTCAATCTTGGGCGAACATTGAGTCAAGGTGGTGCTAACCGGGGGTGAACCAGTCGAGGTGGTGCAAGTCGCCTTGAGGTAGATCGACTCTGCCTTGGTATAACTGACGCCTGAGATGCTATACACCCCACTTAAAGGAATCGGCGCCGGCGACGGCGACAGCGACCTGGTAGCACTCACTGAGCATCCCGGGTCAGAATAAGCCTGAGAATCCAAAACAAAAATCGTACACGGAGTCGTCGTAAATGCCGCATCATATTGATCGATCGCGCCGACACCAAAACTAGGCAAAACCCCGGCAACAGCGGTAGACGGGAAGGGTGAGGGGGAACTAAACACCAACCTTTGAGGCGTGGGTGCAGCCCGTACAACTACGGGACCGTAGCAGGAGCTACTCAGGCTTGGGCTTGTGCTAGTCGCTTTGAAGTAGAATGACCCAGCAGAGGCAATTTGGACTCCAGAAAACTGAAAGCGACCATTCCCATCCGTACCCGTTCCCGTTCCCGGACTCAGCGAATATGAGGGCCCGCTACCAGCATTACAGGAAGAGAGACTGGAATAGGCGGCGAGTGACGGCGTAATGAGAGGGGACGGAGTAAAACTCCCCCCGTATTGATCCAAAACTTGGACCTTGGGCTGATTTAAAAAAGGAACCGTTGCCTTGGCAGCACCACCCAATGGGGCACCGCCAATAGAGTCAACCCACCCCAGAGACCTTGCTTCACGAAATGAACCCACCGTGATCGGGCCCGAGCAGGGAGTCGCGTCAATGCCACCAGATGAAGCCTTCAAATAAAGAGTAGCTTGGGTTGAATGCTGTAAGTTTGAAAAACGGTAACCACCACGTTCGAGAGACTGGCTCGATCCACCAGAAAACCCCGAGCTCGCAATCCCACCACAGCCCGCTGTTGTATAAGCATCCAGCGACACAGTACCCGTTACTCCCTCAACCGGATTTTCAAACTGATCCACCACTTGCACACTATGAGGAACAGGCCAAACTTCTAACGCTGGTCCACCTTGAGTTTGCTGCACCACGGAGAGATGATGTGCGGCGGCAGCATTGACAGTAATCGGCGCACTCCCTGAGGCTAGTGCTGGGCTAGTGCCCTGAATCCGGTACCGCCCTGCCCGAGTGGTGCTCAGCACATTACTACCCAAATTGGTGGTACACCGCCCGGGCAAGCAATCTAACGACACCTGTGCTGACCGCACCGCACTCCCCCCGGTATCAGGACTGAGAGAAACGGAGACCCTATAAGATCCATAAGCTGCTGGCCTACCCAGGTTATCTTCTACCCCGACAGTAATTGTGGGAAACGGACTACCCGCCGTAACTGGGCTCGGGGTACCCACAACCACACTCACACGTGCTGGCGCACTGGCAGGTGGCACAAAACCAACCTGCAACCGATTCTGAGAAAGATCCCGTGCTGGGTTCGTCTGACGTGACCCGCTCAAGTCCACATAGGAAAGCTGACTCGACACAACCCCTGAGCTCGCAGCAACAGCTGCCGATACCGATCCCGAAGCAATTGAAAAGGTAACGACACCATTCGCGTCAGAAACTGAGCTACTGGGCCAAATGACGTCAGTTGCCCGATCCGAAACCAAAGCGATCACCCTACCCGGAAGAGGCCCCCCGGCAGCGTCTCTTAATGTGAGATTAACCGTTGCAGCAACTCCACCGCCCAGAGCAACGAAGGCAGGATTCACCCGACCCACCGTCAAACTGTCGTCCAACACACCCGCCAATCCGCTTGGACTGAGGGCAGCGGGCTCCGTAGACTGAAAGGACTCACAACCAGCGAGGGCAAGCATGGATACAAAAACAAATAAAAGTTTCGCCTTAAACATCTCATCGTTTCCTATACCTAATTATTATTTAATAAAATTAGTGTGAAAACTACTGCGTCCGCAGAGACCTAGGCTACTATTGACGTCCTATAAAGTTTTTTTGAACGCTCACCATCCAGAAAACCAACGCTAGCCGCCTACTACACACCGGACCGAACCACGGTAGCCAACGCTATCAGCAGTGACGCTACCGTCAATGGCACTGAAGTAGAAGCCCAAACGATCATTTTGAGGATCCACTGACTCCGACCAAAACCATGCCACAGAGAAAACCCTGTCTAAAATTAGCATCCTTTTAAAATTCTTAACGTCGTAGCCAGGCTCGAGAGAGTCAGGCTGACTTGAACCCATCGCTTTGGACAGTGCGATGAATTCATTTTTTGTCGGTAATCTCGCGCTGCCGTCGCCGAGGTCCTTGCAGTAAGTCTTTGCGTCTTTTTGACTCATAACTTGCGGCGCCACAACACTCCAAAAAAGGTACCCATTAGCTGTTTCTGTTGCAAAAGCAGAAAAAAATGGAAGATTAGCTGCCTCCGACACGTGCTGATGATTGCTACTTTCCTTAATTAAATTAATACATTCCAGCTCTGGATAATTCAGCTCAGGATGAATACGCCTTAATTTACACGCATTAGTTTGAAATTGATTTAGGTAATTTAATGCACGTTGACTCAATTTATTTGATTCGCCTCTATTCATAACCGCAAGCCTTTCGCGCGTATTATCACAAAGGACATAACCACCCGGCGGATAATAGAGACTAAAGTATGACCCCTTGTCTTCTTTTTTCACAGTGAACGGTGCGGCTATCTCAGCATCAGGGTCAATTTGAGTTCTAGGATTGACTAGAGTCATATCGCTGTTAGGGCAGCCAACTCCGTGCGCTGCAAACTGAAGCTCAACAGGTAAGCAAAGATCACCAGCCAAACCCTCGCAGGCCATCGCCTCTGGCGCAATTAGCCCACTTAGCAGAACCATACCCAAGACCCAATATAAGCTTTTTTTCATAAACCGCTCCATTATTCTAAAGCTACCATTCATTCTTTAAAACAGCCTAATTTCACTATTGCGCTTCCTCTTGCGATTATTCGGAAGCAGGTTTCGCCGCCACACCCGCCATGTCCAGCAGTTGTGTGACCGTAGTTTGAGAAAATTTCGCTATAATCACACTGGCCTTGACTAATTTCATGAAGGCCAAGGGCCCTAGCTTGTAAAGAACATTGCCTATTATATTTTGATTCTAAATTACTATTATTATACCATCTGCCAGCGGTGTTCTCATAGATGGTTCCCGAAGGAGTCGTAATCTCATCCAGCTCATGACTGCCAGGGAACCCCGGATCCATGAACCTGAAGCTAGAGCCGCTGAAACGTTCAAGCTGGATAGCGGGAGATTTCTGCATACAGGATGTCGCTTGAGAAGGTGGTCGACAAATAAACTCACCAGATTCCACTCTCAATTCGTAGAACCGAGCCTCATCTCTTCCTGTGAAAGTTTTTCCTTCGCTCTCAAAAAACGCTCTCTGCGGCGAAGAACTTGGCAAAGGACTTGGCTGCATTTTCCATCCCCGCGGACAATCGGTGATAAATCCTGCAGAATCCTTTACCACGCCTGGCGCGTTTCGATCAAAGACACATATATTTCTACCTTCATCAGTGATTGCCGAATCACCTCCAGCATTCGAACATGATTCATCAACCTGAGGTTGTGGTGATCTATCGGGTTCCGGACCAAAGCTATCATGAACGAGACCATGTTCGCTCATATTGTAATATTGCCAAGGTTTATCTGCCTGCCCGAAT
>CANHSO010000036.1 GCA_947463705.1 Bacteriovoracaceae bacterium | reverse complement strand
TTCAGTCACTGTGGAACAGGTCATCTGGCTGGCAGTTTCACCCCCGAGATGGCCCCCCATTCCGTCAGCAACGACAAAGAGTCCAATCTCTGGGAGACTAACGAAGTTGTCCTGATTTTTTAGCCGGACTCGACCTGTGTCAGTCACGGCTCCGACATTAAACATCATCCTAAAATGGTAAGGAACAATGCGCCAAAGATCAAGAAAATGCTCGATCGAATTCGAAGTGATTTAGTCCGAAATAAATAATCACCTCCCTTTGACTTTACAGTGCTAGAATAATGGCTGTAAGATCTTAATATAAGGTGGGATTGATCGATAGCCCACTAAATCAGGTCTCCGGTATTTCGACGATCCACATTAGGACTGGATTTTGAAGGAAAATGCTTTCTCCTTGATGTGGTCATTCGGACATGCCATGAGGTATCTTAAACGTTTTGGAATGGAAGAAGGGTGGAAAGTACATGCCGAATAAGGAAAGTTCGACTTCAAATCAAGACTGGAATAAGATGCTTGTTGACCTGAGCTCAGTGAAAGATTTTCGCAATTACCACTGGGAAGGATCATTTTCTGATTACCTCGATATCGTGAAAAAAAATCCGAGTGTATGTCGGAACGCATTTCAGCGCATGTACGACATGGTGCTTTCATGGGGCACTTCCTCCTACGTTGAATATAAAAAAAATATTGTCCGGTATAAATTTTTCGATGACCCAATTGATCATGGAAAAGACGCTGTTTTTGGTCTTGATGTTCAGTTGATGAAATTGGTGCATTTTTTCAAGTCGGCTGCTTTCGGTTATGGTACCGAAAAGCGCGTCTTGCTTCTTCATGGTCCTGTAGGCTCTGCCAAGTCGACCATTGCGCGACTTCTTAAAAAAGGGGTTGAGCGCTATTCACGCGAAGATTCAGGCGCTCTCTACACCTTTCGTTGGGTAGATGCCCAGGGCGGCGATCACATTTTAGGCAATCAAACTGAAATGCCCTGCCCGATGCATGAAGACCCCCTAAAGCTCTTACCGGAAGAAATGAGATCCAAAGTTTTAGAGGAGTTGAACAAAGGTAATAAGGGCTATAAAGTCACTATTACGGGAGACCTCTGTCCCGCATGTCGTTACGTTCAACGTGAATTCATGAAGCGCTACCAAGGCGATTTCACCCGTGTCTTGCAGCATATTAAGGTCGAGCGTCTGATTCTCTCAGAAAAGGACCGGATTGGGATCGGGACTTTTCAACCCAAGGATGAAAAAAACCAGGATTCTACGGAACTCACGGGCGATATTAACTATCGTAAGATCGCGGAGTATGGTTCTGACTCAGATCCCCGGGCTTTCAACTTTGACGGCGAATTCAATATTGCCAACCGCGGCGTAGTTGAGTTTATTGAGGTTTTGAAACTCGACGTTGCCTTTCTCTACGATTTACTCGGTGCTTCGCAAGAGCATAAAATTAAGCCCAAGAAATTCCCTCAAACCGATATTGATGAAGTGATTTTGGGCCATACCAACGAGCCTGAATTCAAGAAACTCCAGAATAATGAGTTCATGGAGGCTCTCCGCGATCGTACCGTGAAGATCGATGTACCCTACATCACTAAGCTCAAAGAAGAGATCAAGATTTACGAAAAGGACTTCAACTCAATCAAGATCAAGGGCAAGCATATTGCTCCTCATACCGTAGAAATGGCTGGTATGTGGGCGATTCTCACCCGATTAGAACAGCCCAAAAAGGCTAATCTCTCCTTGCTTCAGAAATTGAAGCTTTATGATGGAAAGACCTTAACCGGTTATACCGAAGACAATGTGAAGGAGCTTCGTAAAGAAGCCATTCGCGAAGGGTTAGAAGGAATCAGTCCTCGTTACGTCCAGGATAAGATCTCTAATGCCTTGGTGAATGACAAGAATGGCGATATTGGATGTGTCAATCCCTTCATGGTGATGAACGAACTCGAAAGTGGTTTGAAGCATCACGCCTTGATCGGCAGCGATGAAAGGCGACGTGAGTACAAAGAAATGCTTGCGATGGTCAAGCAAGAGTACGAAGACATTGTGAAAAACGAAGTCCAAAGAGCAATCTCAGCGGACGAAGATGCAATCTCGAAACTTTGCTCAAACTACATCGATAATGTCAAAGCCTATACCCAGCGGGAAAAAGTCAAAAATAAGTATACCGGTCAGGATGAGGAGCCAGATGAGAGGCTGATGCGGGCAATCGAAGATAAGGTCGATATCCCAGAGAGCCGGAAAGATGACTTCCGCCGTGAGATTATGAACTACATTGGTGCACTTGCGATTGAAGGTCGAACCTTTGATTACAAGACCAACGAGCGATTGCATAAGGCTTTAGAGTTAAAACTCTTCGAAGATCAGAAAGATACGATTAAGCTGACGTCCCTGGTCTCCAATGTTGTGGATCGCACGACCCAAGAGAAAATTGATGTGGTCAAGACCCGCCTCATTAAGAACCACGGATATTGCGAGATCTGTTCAACGGACGTTCTGAACTTTGTTGCGAGCATCTTTGCTCGAGGAGATGTGAAGAAGCGATCATGATTGACAATATTAGACGCGATCATTCTCGTTTTCGTTCGATTGTCAAAGGTAAGATCAAGCAAGATCTCAAGAAGTACGTGACTCACGGAGAGATGATTGGACGCAAGGGAAAAGATCTCGTGTCGATTCCCTTGCCTCAAATCGAGATTCCGCGATTTCGCTTCGGTGAGCGTGAACAAGGCGGAGTGGGGCAAGGCGACGGTAAGCCCGGCGATCCCTTGGGGCAGGGTGATCCTCAGCCCGGTGAAGGCGAAGCGGGAAATCAGGCCGGCAATCATACGCTTGAGGTCGATCTGACACTGCAAGAGTTGGCCGAGATCTTGGGTGAGCAACTTGAGCTGCCTAAGATTGAGCCGCGAGGTCATAATACACTCAAGTCAAAAACCGACAAGTACACCGGGATTGCGAGTCAGGGGCCCAGTTCACTGCGACATTTTAAGCGGACCTTTCGTGAGACCTTGCGTCGGCAGATCTCATCAGGGATTTATAATCCGGACAAGCCGGTGATTATCCCTATTCGCCGCGATATGCGCTACCGCTCTTGGAAAACGGACGTGCGTCACGAGAATAATGCAGTCATTATTTACATGATGGACGTCTCAGGCTCTATGGGTGATGAGCAAAAAGAGATCGTCCGAACCGAGGCATTCTGGATCGATACTTGGTTGCGTTCCCAGTATAAAGGGATCGAAACTCGGTACATTATTCACGATGCAACCGCGCGTGAAGTGGATGAGGATACTTTCTTTAAGACCCGGGAGTCGGGTGGTACCCTGATCAGCTCTGCTTATAAGCTCTGCGAGAAAATGATCGAGACGGATTACCCGCCATCTGATTGGAATATTTATCCATTCCATTTCTCAGACGGCGATAACTGGTCGGGCGAGGACACCCGTCTTTGTCTGGATATCTTGGAAAAAAATCTCCTCCGTGTTTGCAACGTCTTTTGTTACGGTCAAGTCGAGTCCCGGTATGGTTCAGGTCAGTTTTATAAAGACCTCCGAGAACACTTCGGAAATCAGCATCAATCCGTGATTCTTTCTAAGATCGAAAATAAGGAAGGCATCCTTCAGTCCATAAAAGACTTCTTGGGCAAGGGAAAGTGAGTTAGGCATGTCCTCATCTGAATTTATGAATAGTCAGTTGACCCCCGAACTGGTCAAGGTCAGAGACCAAATCAAAAAGTACGCTGAGGGTTATGGTCTAGACTGTTTTGAAACCATCTTTGAAATGGTGGATCACGAACAGATCAACACCCTTGCTGCTTTGGGGGGGTTCCCTGTTCGGTATCCTCATTGGCGATTTGGGATGGATTATGACCAACTCTCTAAGGGCTATGCTTGGGGTCTGCAGAAAATTTATGAAATGGTGATTAACACCAACCCCTCTTACGCCTACTTGATGAAATCCAACAACTTAGTGGACCAAAAAACGGTCATCTCTCATGTCTACGGTCACGTGGATTTTTTCAAAAATAACTACTGGTTCTCCAAAACGAATCGTAAAATGCTCGATACCATGGCCAACCATGCGGTGAAGATTCGCGATCACATGGAGCGCTATGGTCAGGATCGGGTGGAGAACTTTATTGATCAATGCTTGGCGATCGAGACTCTCATTGATCCTCACTTGCCTTTTTTGAATCCAAAACGACGAGGTTCTGAAGATCACCCAGAAACCAGCGCTGAGCCCGGTCGCATCAAAACCGATCGACAGTATATGGATCAGTACATGAATCCTCCTGAGTTTATGGCAGAGCAGCGGAGAAAGCTTGAGAGTCAGGCGCAGAAAAGCCGAAAAAATCCACCTGAACCTCAGAAAGATGTTTTAAAGTTTCTGCTAGATTACGCCCCATTAGAGCAGTGGGAACACGATGTTCTTTCTATTGTTCGCGACGAAGCTTATTATTTTGCCCCTCAAGCTCAGACCAAAATTATGAATGAGGGATGGGCCTCTTACTGGCACTCTAAAATCATGACAGAGAAGGCGTTGAAAGATTCTGAGGTCATTGATTTTGCTGATCATCACGCTGGGACGATGGCCATGCAACCGGGCCAGATCAATCCCTATAAAGTTGGGGTTGAGCTATTTAGGGATATTGAGGATCGATGGAATCGCGGAAAGTTCGGTAGGGAGTACGAGCAGTGCGATGACATGGTCGCTAAGGCTAAGTGGAATACACAAGCCAATTTGGGACGCCAAAAAATTTTTGAAGTCCGTCGTGTCTGTAACGATGTGACTTTTATCGATGAATATCTGACTGAGGAATTTGTCGAGCGATTTAAACTCTATACTTATAGCTTCAACCGAAGAACAAATCAGTATGAGATTGCCGATCGTGATTTTAAGAAAGTGAAAGAAAAGCTCCTTTTTCAGCTCACGAATCGAGGGCAGCCGTTCGTCTATGTGACCGATGGCAATTTTCAGAACAAAGGTGAGCTTCTCCTCTGGCATAAGCATCAGGGCCTTGATCTGGACACCCGATGGTCGCGAGAAACCATGCGTGCGTTGTGTGATGTGTGGAAGAGGCCAATTAACGTTGAGACTGAAGTCGACGGACAGAAAAAGTTGTTTACCTATCAGAACGGTGAATTTACCGAGAAATTCGTTTAGACGGATTATCCCATGCCCCTTCAATTCGAACGGCACTTTACTTCAAAGCGGTCGCGTCCACTAGATGAAGTGGTCTATCGGAGGGCAGCTGCTCAGATTCGGGACTCCCGAGGAAACCTCGTCTTTGAAATGAAGGATGTTGAGGTCCCTGAGTCCTGGAGTCAGCTCGCAGTGGATATCCTCGTTTCAAAGTACTTCAGAAAAACAGATGTTCCAAAAATCGGGCACGAGACTTCAATCAAGCAAGTGATCAGTCGCATCACTCGGACTCTACGCGTTGAGGCAAAGCGCCTCAAGTATTTAGACTCAGCTGGAGCTCAAGCGTTTGAGGCTGAGCTGAATTACCTTCTCATTCACCAAATGGGAGCGTTTAACTCTCCGGTCTGGTTCAATTTGGGGCTTTACCCAGAGTATGGAATTTTGGGATCTAACGGTAATTTTGCATGGAACCCCAAGACTAAAAAAATTGAATCGATTGCGAATGTTTATTCTCGTCCTCAGTGTTCGGCTTGTTTCATCCAAGGAGTTGAGGATGATCTGATGGCTATTTTTGAGTTGGCTAAGAATGAAGCCCGCTTATTTAAATATGGATCGGGGACAGGAAGTAACTTTTCAAAAATCCGCGGTAAGCAGGAGAAGCTCGCCGGTGGGGGTAATTCTTCTGGATTGATGAGCTTTCTCGATGTCCTCGACCGAGGTGCTGGAGCTACAAAATCTGGCGGCACCATTCGGCGAGCTGCGAAAATGGTGTGCCTGGATCTAGACCACCCCGAGGTCGATGAATTCATCACTTGGAAGAGTCGAGAAGAGAAAAAAGTCGCCGCGCTGGTTCGTGCAGGCTACAGCTCGGACTTCGAGGGAGAGGCCTACCGCACCGTCTCGGGTCAAAATTCAAATAACTCGGTCCGGGTGTCCGATGAGTTTATGGAGGCCGTCGAGAAAGATCAGGTCTGGCAGACTCGCGCTCGTACGACGGGTGAAGTGATTCAGACTTACCGAGCTCGTGATCTTTGGCGTCGCATTGCTCAGGCTGCCTGGGCTTGCGCCGACCCTGGCGTGCAGTTTGATTCAGTCATTCAGCGCTGGCACACTTGCAAAGAGAGCGGGCCGATTCGGGCTTCGAATCCCTGTTCGGAATTCATGTTTCTTGACGATTCTGCGTGCAATCTTGCCTCACTCAACTTGGTAAAATTCTTAAAACCAAATGGGGGATTTGATCTCGACGCTTATTTGAGTGCCACGCGAACTTTTCTAATTGCCCAAGAAATTCTGGTGAGCTTGTCGAGTTATCCGACTGAAAAAATTGCTCGAAACTCCGTCGATTTTCGCCCCTTGGGACTGGGCTATGCAAATCTAGGGGCCTTTCTCATGCGTCAAGGCCTTCCCTACGATAGTGATGAGGGGCGATCCTGGGCCTCAGTTTTGACCTCTCTCCTTTGTGGGCATGCTTACTCGGTGAGTGCCGAAATGGCTGCCGTTCTTCAGCCCTTTGCGGGGTTCAAGAAAAATCGCTCGTCCATGCTCAAAGTCATCCAGATGCATCGAAAGGCGGCGAATGAAATTCAGGCCCCGAATCTACCCGCGCATCTTCTGCAGGGTGCTCAAGAGGTCTGGGATCGGGCACTCAGGCTGGGTAAGAAGTGTGGATTTCGAAATTCTCAAGTGACTGTGCTGGCGCCCACGGGCACCATTGGATTACTCATGGATTGTGATACCACCGGTGTGGAGCCTGAGTTTTCGTTAGTGAAGTATAAGAAACTGGTAGGCGGTGGTTCAGTTCAAATCATGAATCAGTCAGTCCCTTTGGCACTTCGCGCGCTGGGGTACCCAGATCAGAGAATTGCAGAAATTGAACAGTACCTCTTGCAGCATCAAACTTTAGAGGGTGCTCCAGGACTGAGCCAAGAGCACCTGCCTGTATTTGACTGCGCGCACCCGACCGGAACTATGGGTCAGCGCAGAATTGCTCCGCTGGGTCATTTGAAAATGCTGGCTGCGATTCAACCGTGGATTTCTGGGGCGATCTCAAAAACAGTGAATTTGCCCAACTCAGCGACTGTAGACGAGATTCAATCCCTCTACGAGCAGGCTTGGAGGCTCAGACTGAAATCTGTTGCGATTTATCGAGATGGCTCAAAGCTCTCGCAGCCCCTCTCGAGCGTTCCTCCAGAGGAAGTCGCTGACGGACAATTCTGCGAATCCTGCAACTGAGAGAAATCTTCTCTAACGTCCCAGAGAATGCGGGTCCCGAGAGGAAGGCCAGTTCTCAGGGAGGGGTGCTTCAACCTCAAGCCAGTGTCCGGCAGCTGCGTGAAATCCGAGTTTCCAAGCGTGAAGCCAAAGGCGTTCAGCAGGGGCCTTGATTGGGTTAGGTTTTGTCTTGCCGTAAATCGGGTCACCCCAGATTGGCGCTCCCCAGGCATCTAAATGGCATCGGATCTGGTGCATGACTCCAGTCTCAATTTGAACAGTGAGGTCAAAAAGCTCCGAGCTCCCGAGCTTGAAGCCGTTCAAGATTCGAGTCAAGGCAGGGATTGGCTTGCCTCGGTAATGCCGCCACTTTGGGTTCAGAAGTGCGATCATTTTCTTTTTCGACTTGGCATCATGGGCGAGGGGGTAATCAATTTGTGCGGGGAGTGAAGGCAAGGGGGAGTCTCTCATCGTCATGGCACGATATATTTTCTCAACTCGGCGATCCTTCCAGATCTGTTTTAATCGCTGAAATTCAGCCTGAGTCTTGGCAAATACCAGCACGCCACTGGTCCCTGTATCTAGGCGGTGGACTAATCCGGGTTCCAAGTTTTTTTCTCCAACTCCAATCAGGCTTGGACAAAGATGGAGAGCTGCCTCCACTGCGGTTCCCGTTTCGTCAGGGGAGTGGGGCGCTGAGGGAACTCCGGAGCGTTTGTTCAGAATCAAAAGCTCTGAGTCTTCATAGAGAACTCTTAGGTCGAACTGTGAGTCAGACGTAGGATCGATCATGGTTTTTTGTTAGCCTAAAGGCCGGGGCTGCCGCAAGAAGTTCCAGGCTCGAGGTGTGCTCCTGCTGGTCCTGAGCTTGCCGTAGGAGTCGGAAGATTTAAGGAACCTGCGGCACAGCATCCTCCACTTGGAAATGAGGAGGACCGATTTCTTGAGTCATAAGTGATCTTACAAAGGTAGGAGTCACGGGTGCTTGGATCAGTTAAGGCTCGTTCGGTATCGTCTGCAGGGGCAAGAAGCGGAAACCATGGAAAATCGGTAGGAGCAGGAACGTTCGTGTTGCTCATCGAGGCTGAGGTACGGACTGTTCGATCGCACGTCTCAGATGGATCAGGTCCGTCCCACCCAGAACCAGGCACTGATAAGTGATGGGCTAGACCGTTCACTGGGTATCTTTGTGGGAGTGTATTAGGCAGTTGAGTAGGGGTGCACCTCTGATTAATCGGCGCGTTCTTGGCAACATGTGATGTGAAGGGTGCAATGCCAATCGGAGTGGCTGAGCCTATGGGGTGAGGTGGGTCAATAAACGAGACGTAGGCGTTTTGGGTGGGATAGACCTCCGCACACCATCCCATTTCACTTTTATTAGGATCGAGAGTGGCAAAGTGCAGAGGCGGGTCTGAAACCGGGTAGGATGGGGGGGCGCAAGCTTGAAAGCTCGTGTCTTCGATGTAGTTCGGTGCAAAGGGTTGAATCGGTCGGATGTAAGCGTGGGCTCGGGACCCAGGGGCGGTATTATTTACATTGACTGTTTGGAGGGTGAGTCCAGTCCCGTCGCTGAGTACTTTGGGGAGTGCAGCTGAACAGGATTTATTATTCCAATTGTCGTAACCGTCAATATTTGGAAATTCGGTTCCGTCAACATTCTTGTCCCTCCAACGTGGGTTATTGGTACCGACATAGGCCTTTCCATACTGGGCTAATCCAGTCACATTCATTCGGTCAAAATAAGCAAAGGGGCAGGGTTTTGGGCCTGCCATGGTGACGACTGAGCCGTCAGAGGTGGCCACAGGTCTGTCGAGGACGTAAATCGTATCGAGGTTCTGAGGGTAATTGGCACTGACCCTGCCATCTGGACCATAGGATCTTGGGTAAAGGCTAATGTATCTGCGAAGTCGATACATTCTTGTTGGGCTTGGGGCGGTCCTCGCGTTTGGGCAGCTTCCATCGCTATTGACTGGAGCTGCAAATCCCAAGCAAGACTGATTAATTGTATTACGCTCTCTAGCATCGCTGGCCCCGCCTCCGTCATTAGTTGAATAGCAGGTACTTGAAACACTTCTACCGGCTGAGAGTTTATTTTGTCCAGTGACCCCGATCGGAAATTGGGCAGAGGGACTCATGGCTAACGCAAAGGTTTGGTCTAGGGGCCAATATTCGGAGTTAATAGACGTCCCCCCACTCAGCGGTTCTGCGACTTGGGGGCAAACATAGCCTACATTGGAGGAATTAATATGCCCTTTATCCCAAGCGGGGATGTAAAGACTGAAGTAATTGGACTGTGAGGAGGTGCCCTTTTGATTGTTTGGACAGCCTGCCGGAGATCCTTGGCCTGCTTTATTGTCGATGCAAAACTGAGTTGCTGAAAAATAGCTGACTCCACTGGTCGCGCCTTCGCGTGTTCGTGTTAATTGGGCAGAGGCGATGTTGAGACTCTTCTGCTCTTTTTTGAAGCAGGTGTATCGTAAAATATTGGTAAACCGGTTTTCTAAGGTATCCGCAAAAGCCGAGGTTTCCGTGTTCGCATTTTTCGTCAGGGAAGTTGGAGTCACTTGAACTAGATCTTGGTCTGGATTCGTTGCATTGAGTTGGATCGAAACTGTGACGCGTGTTCCAGATAGAATCTCATCAGTAAATGCTTGGGGGAGGGGACACGTCATTTCTGTATCGATAATCCGATTGGGCGTGGTCATTATAGTTCGGTTGGTCGGCAGAGTGGCGCTGCTCGGATTCGTTTCCACCCAAGAAAATTGGCAAGAACAGGGTTTGGCGCTGGTATTAGCGCTCGCGGCTTTGTTGCAGTGATCCCAAAACTTTCCCTTAGAAGTGTCTGATCTGAGAGAGAGATTGATGAGTGTATTGTCAGCGTTTAAGGTGGGGTTAGACAACTTCCAGACTGCTGTTGCAGCGGTGCTCCTGCTGGGAGAGGGTGATGCTAACAAGGCTGCCTGAGTGCCCAATTTTGACGGATCGGGCGCGACCGTGTTCATGCAAGCCCCGAGTAACTGAAGACTAACGAGACCCAGCCATGCTTGCAGCTTAAGTCTGATTTTATTTCTAACAAACTTTGTCTCTGTCACTGGGTTCACCTCGTTTTTGGTCTGACGACACAAATAGGATAAAGGTTCATTTTAGGGTTATCCTGTTGGTTGATATTGCTAGCCGGTGGGTTGACTAAGTTGATGTCATTAGTGATTAGATTGTATGAAGTGATGTAATTTTGGATATTATTATTCTGACAATTAACGCCGTCTCTGCAAATGGCCGGGATGGTTCCTCGGACGGGAGTGAATTTACCCTTGTCACTCCCCTGTATATTCCGAGTGCTGATGGATGTGGGTGAGACGACAAATAGATAATCGTACCGGGTATTTAAGTCCATGTTTTCAGTCGTGAGTTCACCCTGCTTTGGAATGAAGGGGGCTGCTGCGTTAGTTCCCCCGGTGCTAAAATTTGAACTCCCACAGATGTGCAGAGGATCATCGCCAGGTCGTGAAACCCCTCCATTATTCACTGTTGATACAGAGCACCCCAAATTTGCTGAGTTGGGATATCGATCGGCAGCGGGATTGGGGACTACAGCAAGCCACTGATCACCGCCCGAGTTGTTTCCACAGCCGACTCCCGGTGTTGGTGAAGTTCCGGGGGTGCATGCATTGGGAGAGTTAGCGTTAGCAATCTGGGCTGGGTTACCCGATGGACGTGCGTTGAGCTGGATGCACTGGGTGCCTGAATCGTTTGAATTAGAAGAATTTTTACTGAAGACGACTCGATCTGCTAAATAGTTATTGGAGATCTTCCCTGCGTCACTCCAGCTGAGGGTCTTCGAGTTATTGTCGTTGGGATAGGTTTTCATGCATGCATTGAATACCGGTTCTGTAACTTGAATATTATCTTTCGTAATGGTCCAGTCGCCGGGGTGACAGACTAGAGATGCAAAATGACTCGCACTTTTGAAATAATTGCGTTCAGGCACAGCACCTCTAAAAAGCCAGAGCTTGACCCACTCGTAATCGGTCGGAATGACTGAATTACTTGGGCAAGTCTCACCTCCCGATGCATCTTTAGTATGTGCGGCTCCATATCCCAAGGGGGGGGCAACCGCTTCGGTACCGCTGTCATTTGAGACGACAGAAGGGGCAACTACTGCGTTGACTGGAATGGCGAAGACTCCAGTGGGTTTGGCTGCCAAATAAAATGTAGATCGATCATATTTGCCGGTCTGGGGTGGGTCAATGATGTAACTCCCGTCATAGGCTTCACTGCTTACAATGTTCACATAGTTCGCAGTGTCCGTTGGGTTATAGGGGACGGGAGGGCACTCATTCGCAGCGTCTCCGCTGTTGATAAAGTATGCGAGGGATGAGGCCAGGTTGGTGGTGTAGTAATCGAGCGGGTAAGTGTAAAAGGGGCTCTCTGATTGGTCTGGGTCGATGATCGATGAATCAAATAGATAGGGGATGCTGATTAATCCTCGGCAGAGGTGCCGTTTGGCTCGGACGAAAGTGCGAGGGTTTTTTGGGTCTAATGCTGGCGTTCCACTGAAACTAAATGTAGCGATATTACTGTTTTGCGTAATTTTGCTACCTTTCATGACGACAATAGAAACTTTAAATGTAGCAACCCCAAAAGGAATGGATTCGTAGTATTCACATCTGGCTAAGTTGCTTTCATGGTATTTGATCTGGGTTTTTCTATTAGCATTCGATTCAGTAGCTGTAGAATAAATAAAGCTGCAATAACAGTCGGTGTCCCCTTTCGTAGCGTTGGGGTCGAGGTTACCTACTACTGGGCAAGTGTTTCCGATGGATCCAGAGCCGTCCCCTAGAATATCTAAAGTTCTTGAAGGTGAGACGAGAGTTTGGTTGACGCGAGTGATTTGAAAAGAAGCAGGGAGCGAGCTCGAGCTGGTGTCTGGGATATCTCCTGTATTGACTTCGACTCGGCTCATCGAATTGAAAAGATTCGAGCACCCGGAAAGAATCAGGCAAGTTAGGATGCAAGGCATGAGTGAACTGTGCCCAAGATGAGAATATTTCTTGAGAGTTCTGGCCTTTTTTCCTGCTTTGACCGAGAAAAATAAATAAAACATATTAATTAAATATAGTGCTGCAATTTTCATGCTTCAAATTGACTTTTGGTTACACACACTGGCAGTGGCTTATATTCGATTTCAGGGCTAAAAATCGGCTTTCGCAATCGTCTTGCTGTTTAACAATGAGACACTGCCTAAAAGTTTGTCACCTCCATCAAGGGTTAGGGTTTAACCTCACTAAATGAGCGTCTAAAATGATTCCACTCCCTGCAACCCGCTCGATTCGAATTCGGTCCGCTGTTGGGTCGAGGGAGAGGGGGATTAAGATTTGTTCTTGTCGGACCTGACCTGTGGGCGGTGCTAAAATAGCCAAATTGTAGGCTAAAACCGGATAGCTCGATGGATCTGAGTAGGTCACCGCCCTGGGCTGAGGAATCCTCTGGAGTTGATCGAAAGTGTCGCCCGTGCGAACTAAATTGACTCTGAATTGAGCGCTCTCAGAGGCCTCAAGAGAATCTCCAACGGGGTCTACGTTACTGGGACCCAGCGGGAGGAGTGTGACGTTGAGGAGTAAATTCTCATTGGGCTTGAGTTGGGTACGATCTAAATCAATATAGACTCCGCCGACAGACTGAACAGCTTGACTGTCTCCACAGGCCGGTCCATTCAATGTATAATAGCCCGTATTATAACCGACAGTCGGAATGACATGCATCACTCCGAGAGCAAATCCTGAGTTAGGTGGAACAGAAGGTGCGGGTGTTTTCGTCGAGACTGGGGCTGAGGTGGGGGCATTCCCGTAAGTCGTGATGCGATTCCAGGAGTAACAGGGGAAAACCGTTCCGAAGCCCCCCGACACGGGGTTAGGATCGGTATCGATGCGGGTTGCAGTCCAGATTTGAGGGAGCTCGTAAGATGTTCCACCACCGTTCCGTGGGATGCTCTGGGTGAGCAGCGAGCCGTTTTGGTTAAAACCCCCACTCAGGACGAGTTGGTTTTTGATTGGGTCGTAAGATAAGCCGTGTCCATAACGTCCTTCGGGCTTAGGGCCATTACTGCATGCTGGAACGAAAGCCCACCTTCCGTTGATTGCATCGTCATCGCTCAAGGTTACTGTTGACGGAGGTGTGTATTCGAAAATCCCTCCATCTGAACCATTCACCTTTTGAGCAGTGGGATCAGTGACTGAGCGCTGTCCGAAATCACTGAAAGGAGGCGCTGTTGCTGTTGACGGTACGGGCGACGGCGTCAACCCACCGTAAAGAACAATCCGGTCATGATTTGAATCATAAGTGGCGGCTCCTAGATAGCTCGCGACTTGATCAGTGCTCATTTCAATCGGAAGGGCAGGAAAAGGGATTTGTATTTTATATACATTTGGATTTTTGAAAATCCACCGACCTACATAGCCAGATTGTGGATTGGGTGACCCTGGATTGGTGACCGGGTCGTAGGCATCGCAGCTTGCGTCGTGAGGCCCAGGAACTTCTGTTGCGCCATTCGATGTGAAGCGATTAGGTTTTTCACCGGTGCTCCCTGCGCAAAATTTGTAAACCCGACTCAGGGGCTGGAATTTTCCTTCCTTATTTCTCCCTCCAAATAGAAAGATCTCAGGGAGTGCCAGGGGCTTTGAGGCCTGCGTTGATCCGACTCCCGCTCTCGTATGGGTGCGAGTCACCATGACTGCACCTGCAAGGGGGGGGGGAGATAAGATTTGGCTTGTGGAATCAGCGATGGACGACGCTGCTCGGATGGTGGCTTGGTCGGTTCCTGTTCCGAGTGCATACGGGTTGCTATAGCGAGATCCTAAGAGGCGGACCCGATTCCAAGAGGGGGATTGCCCCTGTCCTCCAATGTTAAACATCCAAGTGTCGCCTAAAGTAGGTGGAACGAAATAGTTTGCGCTTAGAAATTGGGTCGAGTCCTGGAGCCCTGTTTCGCCTCCAAAAAGAAGTGCAAAATGGTTAGTGGATCCCGATCGCGTTTTATACTCAATTTGAGTCATTGCTGCCAATGATCGAGGAGGAAGTTCTCCCATCCACTGCCAATGGCCTTGACCAGCATTTGCTGTGGGGTCAAACATCCATCGATCTCTCAGGATAGTGGACGTCCCGGGCGTTGTTTGTCCTCCCTGCATGAAAATTCCAAATGAACAAGGAGTAGACGACGTGTCGCATTTGGGTTCATAGGGAGCATTGAAGTAGTGGTAATTCACCTCGACAGCTTGGTGTCCCCACCGAGCCGCGGGACGGCCAGCGGATCCGCAATCAGTGGATGTGGCTGAGTAGCAGGTGGGTGTGAGTTTTGTCCAAGTAAACGCGCAACTTGGATTGGCAGATTTTCCGCAACCTGGGGTGCCGTCGAAGCTGAGTTTCCAGGTGTCGGCGGTAGCTCCAATCACTCCAATAGCTCCATTCGTCGAAGAGTTGTATCCGCCAAAAAGATAAAAAGATCCGGTAACATGACTAAATACGAGGGAGGCATGAGCTAATGATGGCGGTTTTGTCCCTGTTGCGGGTGTGACCTTGCCCCATTTCGGCGAGTTCGGCGAACCCCCATCATTGTAGAGGTAGTAAATATATCCTGTAGAATCTTGGATGCCGCTTGAGGTCATCCCTCCCCAGGCAACGATGATTGGGTTTCCGTTTGGATCTGTTCCACGAGCGGCTGCCATGCCAGCGTTGGTCGGTGGACTAGGTGGACTAGCCCACGGGATAGAAGTAGGGCTAGAAATTGTCGAAGGAGAAGGGTTGGGATCTAAATTCACTGCAGAGAATGAAGCTGCCGGATTCGGCCCGAATCTCCAGTAACGTCCTGAATTGGCGACTGTGGCCGAATTCCAGGTGCAGCCACTCGACGGGTTATTTGTGAGGAAGTTACTGCAAGTTGATCCTCCAAAATAAGCCACTTCGTTGTTTATTTGGGAATTTGAGGCGCCCAAATTAATTCCTTTTAGGAGGACTCCTGCTCCAAACCAAGGTGTGATGTTGGAAACGTTGGAGCTCACTGTGCCGTCTAGAAAATTGACCCAGCGACCTGGCGTCACCTGGGTTGCAGCTGAGTCGTTTAAATTAGAAAGCGAAATGAAATTGGATGCAGATTTTTCTGAAGTAGTGCCATCAGTGGCAGCACTAGTGTGCCACTTGAGAAAGAACGCAAGGCCACCACACGCGTTCTGGGTGTCGGTATTGCATCCTAGAGCAGTAAAGGCACCCAGACCCATCGGATTGGGAGAGTTTTTTACGACGGGCGCGTCGGGTAGTCCGTAAAATCCGCCAGCCGACAGCAGGTATCCTGCTCCGGGGGTGTTCGGGCCTGTGCTGGGGAGAGTGGCCGGGGTTGGACTTGCAAAATCTCCGTGGACTGGCCACCCGCTTGGAGAAGTTGTGGATGAAGCGTTCATTAAGCTAACCAGTCCAAAAGCAAAAGTCCCAAAACCAAATCGGGTGTTGCTGAGGAGAGGAGAGGGGGATGGACTGGGCTGCGGAAAATAGGGGCTGAGCTGGGATGGGAATTTACCGTTCTCCGAGAAACGATTGGAAATGACTTGAGTATGATAGCTGTCAATCCACTGATCAGCAGCCGGAGCACTCGAGCCTGATTTTTGATTTTGGTAGGCTGGATTTACAAAGTAGGCATCGATCGATTCAGGACCGTAGGTAGGGTTGAACCTCAGAGTGCTAGTGCAAATTTTTTGAGTCGATTCATTGCAAATCCCGCCTGTGATTAGGATCCTCTCGGTGGTGTCGACAGGACTATTAGGTGGTGAATAGTTAGCGTTTCCGCCAGGGAGCACAGGGTGACTGATGCCGACTTCACCCGATGAATTTCCCAGAGAGGAGATAGCCATGCCCGCAGCTGCTGTCATGCCAAACAGAGTTCGACCCTGGTCAATCTTGGTCCCATTGATTGGGACTTGTGTTGCAGGATTTTGATCGAGTGAACGAGTTAAGTCAGGTGAAATATTCGGAATACCACTGATTGCAGCCCATCTCCCGGTGGTTGTATCCAGAGTCCAGGTGTCCGAGGTAGTAGAGTAGGTCTTGTTAGTCCCGGTGGTACTTGAGAAGGAGGCTCCTCCGAAAATAGAAATCTGTTGAGTCCCTCGACTGTAGGCCGATGCAGCCCCAGCTAAACCTTGAGGGAATGAGCCTGTCGCGGTCGAAATGGGAGGGTAACGAGTTGAGCTGGAGGATTCCGGATTGAGGTAGTCCGCTAAATTATTCCAGATTGAAATTGGATCGCTCGGAACTGGACTGGGCGATAAACCCGGAGCCTGAGAAGTCCCAGCAGCAGTTGCAGGAAGCGAATTTAAGTTCACAGAAAGTAAAAATGGGTTGCAAGGCAGGTTGAGGTCAGCCGCCGCTTTAATACAGGTAGGTCCAAAACTATTGGGTTGAAGCCTGTTAGTGTTTTGAACTCCTCCGAGGAGAAATAGATTTCCCCCGAGGGCTGAATCTGTCCCCGTTGCCGAACTCGCATCTAAAATAGCGCAGCTGGAGGCTGGTGCAATGCTATAGCCGCTTTGATAAGAGCAGTCTCTGGATTGATTCAGGGGTGAGTAGGAGTTGGCATCCGTGAGATCGACCGAAACATTCTTGATAAATGAAGGTCGCATAGTTTGATTCGGTTTGCTTGTGGAGCTCGCAAGGAGTTGAGGCGTCCAGTTTGATATCGATGATCCCGAGTTAGCATTTAAAAAGTGATAATAGTTTGATGTGTCACCGGGACAGCTGGTGTCCGGATTGGGAGCTGTTACGGTATAAAAATCGCGAGCATTCAGTTGAATTTCGACGGCATTCAGTCCCGAGATCGTGCCTGAGGCAGGTGGGGGCAGGTAGGCGGTGCTGCTGCCAGATTCTCCGAGGGGATCACCGGCGCAGGCGTTAAATAAAAAGACAAGAGTAGACCCGTAGCTCAGCCTTTTACAGAGGCTCCCGATGAGCTTGATCATTCTTCTGCGAGTCTCAAAACGGTTCAATTCTCTTCTCCATTAAATTCGATAAAACGTGATTGAATAAAAAACGACTCCATCGCAAAGCGGTGTATTTGCAGGTAAGCCCCGAGGCGCGCAATAGGTACTTAGATCTGTAGTGCTGTTTGGGTCAGACTGAACACGAGAAAGTTGGACTACTGACAAATTTGTATCTGAGGCGAGCGGTAATATGACCTGTCGAGCAGTTGGATTGACCCCTGAGGTTAAGGTGTTATTTTGAGCGGCACCCAAAACTGAGTTGATCATCGGGGGGATGAGCATGAAAAAGGGTTGAAGCGTAATGCTACTCGTATTTTCATTCAGTTGATGCTTTAAAAATACCTTCCAAGTAAAGTCAGAGCAGTTTTCTGGTTTGAACTGCTTATCGACTCCGAAACAACTCGTTGGCTTATTGGGTGCTGGATTGAGAGAGCTTGCTAAGTATTCGACCACCATGAGGATATTTTCATTAGCGCCGAGTCCCCCTGCGCCTCGATTAAACTGTGTGCGAATATAAACTCCGTCATTCATTCCTCCTGTCCCCGAAACGGTGGGTGATGTTGTCGTGAGCATACAGTCTGCCTCGCTCACTCGAAATTGCCCTAGAGGGGCACCGCAATTGCTTGAAGAGGTAGCGTTAGGTCCCAGATTGCAGTTTGCACCTGCTTCGGTCGAGGGTGCGAAGCGCGCACAAGCAGGTGCTTTGGCATTGGTGTTGTTCGTACCACTGATGCCAATGTCGAAAGAGGTGAGCCATGTGGGCCAGCCTTGTGAACTGGTCACTGCCCCATTTGAATCATATTGTCTCGAACCGATACTTCGGCCACCGGTGGCGAATCCGCCCGAGGGGCTAAAAACCCGTGTGGCTTGCCAACCCAGGCGAGGTTGTCCGTTGACTAGGCCGACCGTTGAAGTACCTCCTTCTTCGTTTTCGGGCGAATCAAAGCTACCCCAGATGTCATCCGTATTCAGAAAAAATTTGACTGCCATAGGTCCTACTATCGCAGACGTACTGCTCGAAGACTTTGATGCAGTGCTGGGAGTTGTACTCGTCACTACGTTCCCAGGTTGGATGCACGCACTGGCGAGGAAGCTAGCCATCAGGAGTGGTGTGAGGTCTGCTGTGACAGATGAATTCCAGCGATTTAAAAATTTCTTAAAAGTGACATAATTCACAATGCTTCATTCTCCCTCTCTGACTGATCGGAAGGGTGAGGAGATTCTAAAGCCGATTGTCATTTGGCACTCCTACAGCCTGCGATTGAGTGCCACGTGGGCTTGATGCTGTGAGCCAAAAAGCTTGAATTTGAGAGGTTCTGGGGTCTAGCGGTGCGATATCACGAGCGTAGAGGTACGCCGATTCGAGATTGCGTTGAGCCATTTTTGCTTCGGGCATCCAAGTGGAG
>CANHSO010000035.1 GCA_947463705.1 Bacteriovoracaceae bacterium | reverse complement strand
CCGTGGACTCGTGAGCCAAAAGCCCAGACTTCGTAGCGTGGAACCCATCTTGCTAAGATTTGCTTTACACAGCTTAAGTCATCGCGGCGGATTTGAAGTGGCATTTAGTTTCTTTTTTTGAGTTCTTCTAGCAATTTTTTGACATCAGGTAGAAATTTGAGGGACACTGAATGCACTTCTTTTGCACTTTTTTCGTTATAGGTATGCGAGGTTGTGTTTCTTGCTTCACGGTAGGCAAACCACGGCTCTACTTTTGCAATTAATCCTCTTTCAAAACCTTCCCGAATCAATTCTTTGTAGGAAAGTTGGTCAATGGCTTCTTTGCTGGGAGCATCTTTCTCAATTTGTCTCTTGAGCATTTTCCAAGCTAGCTCGTAGGTGTATTCAAATCTTTGGATAACGGCATCTCTGAGTTCCTCGTCTTCCTTGTGCTTTTCAGAGCGAGTCGTCGCGCGTTCAAGACTGGATGTGGCGAGTTCTAATGATTCCAAATTTAGTTTCACAGGTAAACTCCTTCTCCGTTAAAATAATTGCTGGAAAAGAAAGGTAAACTCAACTGAGTTGAGAAGGATCTTTTCTTCTAGGTCTGCAGCTCCGCCGTGCCCACCATTGATATTCTCAAAGTATTCAAAGGGATGTCCGTATTCCGCCATTTTTGCTGCCATTTTGCGCGCGTGGCCGGGGTGAACGCGGTCATCGCGGGTTGAGGTAGCAAATAAGACTGTAGGGTAGTGACCTTCTTTTTTGAGATTTTGGTAGGGAGAGTATTTCTCGATGGGTGCTCTTTCTGTTGGATCATCAGGATTGCCGTATTCGCCCATCCAGCTTGCGCCAGCAAGGAGGTGCGGGTAGCGAAGCATATCCAGGAGCGGGACCTGGCAGACCACAGCTTGAAATAGGTCGGGCCGTTGGACATAGGTTGCGCCCACTAAGAGACCTCCGTTGCTGCCTCCCATGATGGCGAGTCGGCGAGGCGAGGTGATTCCAGTTTGAATCAGATTCTCAGCCGTTGCGATAAAATCATCAAAGGCGGTTTGACGTTTTTCCTTCAGTGCTGCTTGATGCCAAGCGGGACCAAATTCCCCGCCGCCGCGGATGTTGGCAATCGCAACGATCCCCCCTTTTTCCAGCCAGACCTTGCCCCAGGTGCTGAGATAAAACGGTGTTTCGGAAATCTCAAACCCGCCGTAGCCGTAGAGGAGAGTCGGGTGAGAGCCATCGCAAGGGATTCCTTTTTTATGGATCAAAAAGTAGGGAATTTGGGTCCCGTCTCTGCTCGTGGCTTCTTTTTGCGTGATTTCAAGCTCAGATGAGTCGAATCGGCGGGGTGCCTGTTTGAGGATTTCTGGCTGTGCAGTGGGTGAGATTGAGTTAAATTTGACGGAATAGAGAGTGGTGGGAGTAACAAAGTCCTCGAACGTCAGCCAAATTGAGTCATTCTGGTGGTCGGCAGAAGTGATGCCGATGATCCCATTTTCGGGCAAGTTCAGCGGAGTGAGCTGCCACTCTGAGGCGTTACGAGTGCCTCGCAAGACTTTGCCTCGCACATTTTCTAGTAGCGTGATGTAGAGAGCATCCCGGGTCCAACTCACAGATTGAATGGACATCTTTGGGTTGGGTTCCAAAATGATTTCTGCTTTGGATGGGTCATCACCTATAGCTAGCGAAATCAAAGAACCGTGGGGAAGCGTGCGGTCCCCGATCGTCCAGTTTTCGCGGAGTATGGCAAGAGCTTGGCCGTGGAAAAAGCCTTCGAACTGGGCGCTGTGGGGGAATGGTAGTTTTTGAAGACCAGAAGTAGGACTCCAGCGCCAAACCTCACTTTCGAAGAAACTCAGGTTTCTGGAAACGGCGATCCAGGGCGTCTCCGCCTCGAGATCGGTGCTGATCCCGAGGCCTACGTCAGTCACACTCCCGCGATAAATCTCTTGCGCTTCAGCGAGGGTTTGTCCCCGTTTCCAAGCTTTGAGAACTGAGGGGTAGCCGGAATTCGTGAGAGTGCCGGGACCAAAATCAGTGGCGACGAGCAGGGTGTTCTCGTCTGCCCAGGCGACGTGAGACTTGGCTTCCGGAATCTCAAAGCCCGCCGGTACGAAGTCTTTGGTTTTGATGTCAAACTCGCGGATCACCGAGGCGTCCTGTCCGCCCGGCGAAAGTGTGATCAGACAGCGCTCGTAAGCGGGAGGAAGGCATTGAGTGCCCTTATAGACCCAGTTTTTTCCCTCGCGAGAATTGAGGGCATCCATGTCTAAAAGGATTTCCCAGGCGGGCGATTTTTTTTTATATTCTTCAACTGGGGTCCTGCGCCAAATTCCTCGAATATGGGCTTCGTCCTGCCAAAAGTCATAAACAAACCCCGAGCGATACCTGCCAAACGGCACACGGTCTTTGGCAAGGATGACTTTGCGCATTTCGCTTTCGACGATAGGATACCGAGAGTCTGATTGGATCCGATGGAGTGACTTTTCATTTTGGCTTTTCACCCACTCCAGGGCTTTTGGAGAATCGATCTCTTCTAGCCAGAGGTAAGGGTCATCGGTGTTTGCTCCGGCCGACGGACAGACGGTTGTGGCTAGGGCGGATGCGAGGAATAGTGAAGAATTGAATAATTTCATCGGAATCTCCTGCGTTCAGTTCTCTGGCTATCTGAGTCACCTGGTTTCCACAAGCCCTTTTTAGAGCATGGTTTTTTAACTTGGTGCTGGTGGGAGGGTTTCTTCCATCAATCAAAAAGCTTAAGAGCCGCGACGCTCCTGCTTAGGGGGAGTGAATTCGGTGCTGGATTTGTTGAAAAAATCCCGATAAGATCCTGGTACATGAATTCAAATGATTCTCACTCGTCCCAAACGCCCTCTTCCCAAGAAACCCCTACGGTACAGCCGAAGTCAGAAGTAGTTGCACCCGAGACCCCAGCGACCTGGGAGTCCCTAGGGCTCTCTCCAGAGACCCTTGAATGGGTTTTAAAGGCTGGTTTTAAGGCCCCTACACCGATTCAGGCTGCTTCGATCCCTCTTGCATTGAAGGGGCAGGACTTGATTGCCTCTGCCCAGACGGGCACCGGCAAAACAGCCAGTTTCGTTTTGCCTATGGTTGAGCGTTTGGCGGGAAAGCAGGGAACCTTGGGTCTCATTTTAGCTCCCACCCGTGAAATTGCCCAGCAAACTCAAGCCACTTTAGAGCTTTTGGGTCACCCCCGAGGTGTCCGGTCGATCGTTCTCATTGGTGGGATCGATATGAAAATCGACGAACAGGCTTTGGCTACCTATCCTCAGGTTCTGGTCGCGACACCCGGTCGACTTTGCGACCATTTGGATCGAGGCAGAATCTGGCTCGATTTCCTGCAGTGGGTGATTCTGGATGAAGCAGACCGAATGTTGGACATGGGGTTTGCTGATCAGCTTGCTCGGGTGATGAATGACGTTCCGGCGTCGGCTCAGCGCTTGGTTTTTTCAGCGACGATTCCGCCCCAAGTTCAGAAGCTCGCCCAAAAGATTTTGAAAGACCCAAAGCGTGTCAGTATTGGGCACGCGATGTCGGCTGCGAAGACAGTTGAGCAGCGAGTGATTTGGATGAGCGAAGAGTCTAAAAGTCGTCAACTCAGAAAGATGCTCGATGAGGAGCCTGGAAGTCTGATCGTTTTTACTCGCTCGAAAGATGGTGCGAGTCGGTTGTGGCGATCCCTTCATAGTCGCGGCATGAGCGATGTGACGGTGATTCATTCTGATCGTCGTCAGTCGGACCGTGAACAGGCTCTTGTGGATTTTAAAGAAGGAAAATGTCGTGTGCTCATTGCTACGGACGTGGCAGGACGTGGGATTCACGTCGACGACGTGGCACATGTGATTAACTATGATCTTCCCCGAGAGGCGGAGGACTATATTCATCGAATCGGCAGAACGGGTCGTATTGGCGCTACCGGTAAGGCAACCAGTTTTGCCACCCCGAGAGATCGGGCGCTTTTCGGCGAAATTCAAAAAATAGTCGGCGCAAAGATTGAAGAAATCTACCTCGATGTTCAACAAGAGCGTCAACCCGCAGGGAAGTCGGGTCCGAAACCTGTGGTTGGAAACTCTCGTGGACGGCGCCCTGAAGGACGTTCTCCAGTGCGGACTTCCAGTGTGCGACCTCAGGAAGTCCGGTCTCCTCAGGAAGTCCGATCTCAAGAAGCGTCGTCTTCAGATCAGCCGGCTAGGCAGCAGAGCGGTCGCGGTCGACGACGACCAGGCTCAAGTTCAGGTTCCCAAGGTGGAAGTGTTCCGCCTCAAAGGAGCCACTTCCCCGTCGATTGACCGGTAGAGGCGCAAGTCCGATGAGGAATAAAAAAAGCCCGGTTTAGCTGAGCCAAACCGGGCTAATTGATTTTTTTTGAGTTCAGCCTGAGTTAATTTCTCAACTCAAAAGCTTGGAAATCAACCAAATCTTAGTAACGGCCGCGGCCGCCACCGAAGCCACCGCCGGAGCGGCTGCCGCGATCACGGTTTCCACCGCCGCCGCCGAAGCCGCCGCCTGAACGTCCGCCGCCTTCGCGAGGAACCATAGGACGAGCTTCGTTCACGGTCATAGGACGGCCGTCGTAGTCAGCACCGTTGAACTTGCTGATTGCATCAGCAGCTTCAGCATCGGTGGACATTTCGACGAATCCGAAACCCTTGCTACGGCCAGAATCGCGATCAACAATGATCTTTGCGGATTCGACCTTGCCGCATTGCGAAAAGGTGTCAACTAAGACTTGATCGGTTGCAGAAAATGGCAAATTACCAACATATAGTTTTTTACCCATATAACCTCCTATAAGGCTGGGGGCCGCTGAAGAGGATATGGGCAACACGCCCGCAGACTCTGACGCGACTAACATTACAGAATCACTGTAGCAGATTCGGAGCTATTAGTGAATCAGAAACACCTCATGATGTTAACTTCCGTTCAATTCAAGGGGTAATTCGGCGAATTAAGTTGATTTAGCAGGGTGTTTTCAAGAACATCACCCCTATGCTGAACACCCTTTATAAGAGCATGAGTAAAAGCGTTCTCATTCAATCGGGATTCGTTTTCTCTGCCTTTCTCGCTCAGGCGGGGGAATCTGGGCTCGTTTTGACCGATGCGGTTGAGACCGGGAAACGCAATAGTCCTGAGCTTAAGCGGTTAGGCTTAATCGTGGAGGCTTCCGGTGCCAAACGGTGGGAGGCGATCTCGGGGTTTCTGCCGCAGCTTTCGGTAAATGCAAACTACTTTTTCAACGCCAAGTACGCTAGCCTTGGAATTAATTTTGGTTCGAACCCCGTGACAATTCCCTCCGCCTACCCACAGACGAATATTGAAATCACAGGCTCATGGACCTTTTTCGATGGGTTCGCCACTTGGAATAGCTATCAGGCTTCTGTTCTTGGTTACGAAGCAGCACAGTTAGAGTTTGAGGATGCTCAGTTCAGAAGTTTAAATTTTATTCGGACTAGATTTTTTCAAGCCTTAGCAGCCCAGCAATTGGCCGAGGTGGCAAATCAAAATATTGAAACCCTCGAGCATCATTTGAGTTTGGTTCAGATGAATGAGCAGGCCGGAACGGGTACCCGGGTTGACGTTCTTCGTCTTCAGGCGCAGTTGGAAGAGGCGCGGGCTGAGAAGATCTTGGCTGATGATAATACGATTCTTGCTAGGTGGACTCTAGCCGAAGCGATGGGTGTAGATGAAGCACCGCAAAGACTAGAGGGTACTTTGCCAGTACCTGCCGAAAATCAAGTCCCCGATTCGCTGCAGTTTAAGGTTGCAGAGCGAAGGGACTTGCAGGCTCAGGTTAAACGTGAGTTGGCGTCAGATCGAATGAGTTCTGCCGGGTGGGGGTCATTGATACCCAGGGCATCTCTTTTTGCTGTCGAGCAGTTTTTTGGATATAATAATTTTTTTAATTCATCAATCTCGGCGACTGACGGACTTCAGAATGCCTGGGGTTTTGGATTGAGACTCAGTTGGAATCTTTTTGATGGCGGGGCATCGATTGCTAAAAAAGTACAGTTTGACGCGCAAGCTAAGCAAGCTGCCCAGGTGACTCGAAAGACACTTTTGAGTGCCGCTGCTGATTTTGAAACCTGGAGGCGGCGTTATACTTATAACGTCGTGTTATTTAAGGCCCGTCAGAGGACAGTAGAACAGTATGAGGAAAGTGTGCGCTTGGCAACGATCTCTGTTAAGGCGGGGACCAAGACGCATTGGGAGTTTTTAGATGCGGAGCGTGATTTGTTTCGTGCTAGAGCTGGGGTGATTCAGGCGCAACTCGCTGCTGCGGAATCACTTTCTCATTTGGAAAACGCGTCTGGTCATAGTTTTAACTGAAAAAAATCCCCATCAATCTATTGATGAAGTAGAAAAAATAGCGCTACAATCGAGAGAGGAGGGGTTGGTATGATGAACGTTTTTAAGCCAGGTCTCCGTGGGGTTTCTTTCTGCTTTGCGATGGGTTTCCTGCTGGGCGTTTGGTCTTGCTCCACGCCTAGGACTCATTTAGAGCCCTCCCGTCCAGCTTCATCTCCCCGTCCTGAAAAAAATAAAAATTGGCACGAAAGCCAGATTAATCGTCCTGATTGAATGAAAGTATTTGAGGCCTTAAAGATGTGGATCTCCTGCAACCGAGGTATTTTCTGGGATTGAGCTAGAGGGGCTATTTTTCTCTGATCGCTCTTGGAGGGAGTCGGGGCGAGGAATTGGCGCGAGGCCCTTCGCTGCTCTGGCTTCATCACACCTCCGGTTGGGTGTTTTTCCATCTGCGTAGGATGCTTGAAAGTTTCGACACGGAGTCGGACGGTTTTTGTAGTTCGTGCAGGCAACCTGTTTTCCGATCCTGCCGGTCAGTGCAACGCATCGATTACCGGATTTTTCCAAGGTTCCCTTCATGCATTTTTTGAAGGAGTTGAGATCCTCGGTGAGGTGTTCGGGAACTTGGTGTTCTGAGTTTTTTTCGGTTTCCCTCCAGTAGAATTCTACACGAAAGTAGCTGCAACAGGCTCCGCAAGATGTGCAGGGATTTTCCCGAGACTGTTCATTGACAAGGTGGTTTATGTTTTTCATCTCATGTCCCCCCGGACGCCTTCATCTTATTCTAAAAAAAATAGTTTTAAATTATTTTTTGAGGCCTAGAGCTTGCAGTGTCCTCGCCACGGAGGTTCAATCATGAGGCGTGCAAAAAGAAAGCAATCAGGGGGAGCTACATCGGTTCCATTCTCGGCGAGCCGTGACTCATCAGGGGGCAAGAGGCCTCGTTTATTGAGTTCAAAGAGTACTGCTCGACGCCGAAAAGCTGGGGGGGTGAATGCGGTTTTTCGTCGAGCAGTCCGCTGGATTGAAAATTTCGTAACTCAGTCTGTTGGGCGGAGAAAATAGGGATTAAGCGGCGCTTGGTTTTGAACGCGAACGGGGACCTTGGGGCTGTAAGTTCAGTCTTAACTCCGAAGCGACCCCGGCCCCTCCTCCTAAGAATGAGAAAAGCGTTCCGAAGATTAGGGCAGTGAATAAAGTCCAACCCACGATGGAAATAACTTGAGCCGTGGTTTCGCCGATGGATTTTAAGGTTTCTTCGGCAGCAGTCATGAGCTGGGAGAGTTTTGTATCGGCGTCTTTAGTGCTCAGTCCAGTTTGTTGAGCCAAGTAATCACGCGCCCCTGAGCGATTTCCCCGAATGAGGCGAGTTGCAAGTTCGCTTGCCACTTGATCTGGCGGAGATTTCAAAGGGATTTTCCCTAGAGCATTTCGAATTGCATCTTGCACCATTGGATTTTTCCCGACTTCAGTAGGCGTTTGCCCAAGGGTCCCGAGTGCTCCCGAAAATCCTCGACTGACGGCACCCAGTGTTGAGCCGGCTTGAGAAAGCACGAGGGCGAAGAAAAGCGCGGAAACGACCACCCCCTGGAGTTGTCCCACCCGAACCGACACCGTTCCAGATAACTTACCTGCGGCATAGCTTCCCAAGTAGAGCGATATCGCGGAGGCCAAAATGAACCAAAGGGCTGAGCTTGCTGCAATGCCGCCGAGCTTACTAGTGCCTCCAATGAGTGCCTTTAAGCTGGAGCCTCCGAGAGCAATGCCTAAGCTCACCAGAGTCAAATGAGCCAGACATGCGACTAGTAGACCTGCAAATACTCCGCGCCATGAGATTCCAGGTCGTTCTAGTGTCATTGATGCCTGAGTTGCGAGCGTCCTGGTAGCGGACGAAATGGGGATTGGGCGCTCAGGCTCTTTTTGTGTGCGTTCGATTTGAATTTCCATACACGGCTTCTCCTCTGCTCTGTGGTTTGATTGACTCTTAGCAAAGCAATTGCTGTACCCAGGCTTTTTATGGAAGAAATATTGCAATCAAATTGGAATAAATACCCTGAATATTTATAGACGCAAAAACTAGGAAAGGTAGCATTTTTCTATGGCTAAACTTGAACAAGCGAAGCAATCATTTGAACGAATGGTAGACGAGGTGACTCCCAGCGAGTCGCGCAGTTTAAGAGAGGTTGTTCAGTCTATCGGAGAGACTACCTCTAAAATTCCTCCAATTGGATTCATGGGGCTGGCTGTGGGGAGTATGGTTCTCTCGGCGGCCTTGGAGGTCTTTTCTAAAAGAAAAGAGTACGGCAATTTTGTGGGATTGTGGGCCCCTAGTTTTCTAATGATGGGGATTTACGCTAAGCTTTCCAGATTGGCTCCTTCTGAGGAGGCTCGCTCCCACGAAAAAAGAGCAGCTTAAGTTTTCTTTAGGGTGGGCTCGGTGGTGAGCTTGGTTTTCTCTGGTGAAACGAGAAGGTGGATGATAAGTCCGGAGTTATGAAAAATCTTTCCATCTTGTTTGGCTTGGGTGTAGGTGGAATTGCAGTTTGTTTGGTGATGACCATCTACACGTCGATTCAGGAAAACCGAATTAAAAACGCTCCTCCACCGTTCACCATCCCTACTCCTGCGATCTCTCAGTAAACGATTTCGCGGGCTCAAAGACCGATGAGCTCGAACCATTTTTCGGCCCATAAGTAGAGCTGATAAGGATTGTTTGGTTCATCGGGAAGTTCAAGGGCAGCTTCGCTTTTGGACTGTAATTGTTCAGCGGCTTTTTTCCAGTTCTTCATCTGCCAAAACGGGTTAGTTTTTTGAACAAACTCGGAGTCGAGTCGGATGCTTCGATGAGCAGCTAGTGTTCCCCATTCGATTGAGGTGTTGAATTGCGATTGGGTGGCTTTGATGATTTCTGCAGGCTCATAGAGCTCGAGGTAGAGGTAGGTTGAGTAAACGCAGGCGTGAAGGTAATTGCGATAGAGTCGCCGCAAATTTTTCCCTTCAGAGGTGGAATGGATGAGTTCGAGAGGGTTTGTGTCTGCTCCTCGATCATAGATGAGTCCGCAGAGGTGAAAAATCGAGCTGAGTGTGGGGCCAAGCTGATCACTGAGTGCCATGTCGAGTGTGACGACGAGGCTTTCTGCAAAATTCAGGTAGCGACGGACGCTTGCTTTTTTTAGCGGTGCATTTGGTAATAAATTCCAAAGAATTCGATGATTTTGTTCATGAAATAAATTGGAGATGAGGCCTCGGGTGTAGGTGAGCTGATTCGTATTTTTTCGCTCGATCGCGTTGGTTGCGGCCCAGATGTATTCACGCTCAACAGGGCTGTACTCAATGATTGGATCTAAAAGCGAAAGAGAACTGAGTGTGCGAGGCGATGTGTTGAGTGTGGGTAAATAGCCGCCGCCATTTTGAATAAAAAGATTTCTGCTTTTCCGATAGAGCGAACTGAGCGCGCAAAGGTGAGTATCAAACGGGTGTTGAGGCAGAGTCTGAGGATTTACTTGGCTGGGTTGGTGATTGGCTAATAGGCGAATCGCTAGGCTGAGTGAGGGTTTTCGCACATTAACCCATCGGTTTTCTAGATGGGAGATCCACTGGGGATCGGACTTAGTTTTGCAGGGTGTATCCCAAATGATCGGGATTTTAGATGCTTTAGGATATTTGATTTTCATTGGGGCGCTCTTTTTTCCTGTGGCTTGGTTTACGGGTTACTTCTTTACTTCCTTGATTCGTGTACTTTGGCAAGGTCAAAGTCCGGAATTTAAGGAGCGTGAAGGAGTTGAGCACCGTAAGGAGCCCCCTCGGGCCGCTTAGTTCATTGCGACATGGTGAGCGCCATTAGCTAGGGAGTAAAAGCGAACATAACGTTGCATCACGCGGGAAGGGTATTGGTGGGGAACTCGCTGCATAGCTAGATTTCGAATGAGCTTGGTGGTTCCCATGTTGTAGGCCGCGAGGTAGAGGTTGCTTTTGAAGTCGAATTTCTCACGCAAGTAAGAGAGGTACGCTGAACCCAGGGCAATGTTGGCAACTGGGTCCTTCAATGTCTTTGCACCTCGAAAAGGGATGCCGTATTTCTTAGAGATCCATCGAGCGGTTTGTGGAGTGATTTGCATTAAGCCAATTTCGCCTACGCTACCGACAGCTTCCACGTTGAAGCTGCTTTCATTTTCAATCACAGCCATTAAGAAAATTGGGTCGAATCCGTACTTTTTGCTTTCGGAGAGAATGGCGCTGGCAATCGTGCGAGCTTGTCCCTTCCACTTTGATCTGAGTTCGCGTTGAGTCGATTGAAAAATGTACTCACTCAGGGATTTAATTTTGTCGCCCTGTTTTCGGACGATACTGCTCTGGTAAAACTTTCCGAGGAGTTCTTTAGCATGGTTGCGGCGGATCGAGGTGAAGCTCTCAGTGTCTCGGTCTTGCTGGATTTGGGGTGTGCCCCACTTTTGGAGAAAGCCAAGAATGACTTCTCCTGTGTCAGCATGTGCAAAAGTGGGGGTTAACGTGGTGAGGGTAATTAAGAGTTTTAAAACTAATTTGCTTTCCGTTTTTGTCTTCATGCCTCTAGATAAAGCAAGAGTCGGGCCGCTTTACGGGTTCTTCTAAGTTTTTGATTTTGTGAGGGTATTTTTGGGCACCTGAAGGATGCGGGTCTAGCCTTAGGGTTAGGGGTGTTTAAGAGTTTGTCAGGCGCTCAAAACTTCTACTAGAAAACCATCGATTTCAGGAGTTGAATGCGAGTTAAATAGTTGAGTCTATTCATTTTGGATCATACTCGAGCAGCGCCTCTAGAGCTCTTTCTGCGAAAAAGTTTTTCATTTGTGAGCGATCCAGCTGGGGTGGGGCTAGGATCTTGAGAGTCTTCGGTCTTTGTTCTATTGAAGTAATTGATGAAAAACAGAGGCCCAATGGCTTTTCAGGCGTGCCTCCAGACGGTCCTGCAATTCCTGTTGTAGATAAGGCTATCCATCGATTCGATTTAAGAAGTGAGTTTGAAGGGAATTGATCGAGTGCTTGTTGTAGGGATAACAGTCCGTGCCGGGCAAGTTCATCAGCGACTTCAGGAGAAACAGCGCCCTTAGTTTTCAGTGTCTGAAGGGAAACTCCTAATCGCAGTTTTGCGGAGTTATCGTAAACTACCCATGAACCCCAGAATACCTCAGATGCACCCGGAATATTGGTAAGCCGATGTGCTATGAGTCCGCCGGTACAAGATTCGATCGTACAGAGAATCATTTTTTTAGATTTTAGATGCTGAATGACGCGTGCTTCCAGAGTCATGAAGGTGCCCCTTGGGTTTTTGTTTGCTTTCATCTTTTAACAGTGAGAACGTTTTGAGCCAATGAAAGAAATCAACTCGAACTTAGCTTTACAAGATCGTTATGCTCCCCACAGTCAATGCTTTGGGTGTGGACCTTCGAATCAACTTGGCTTGAGAGTGAAAAGTGTGGTTCAGGCTCTTGAGGTCGTCGCGGAGTGGAGTCCTCAGCTTCATCACGAGGCTTTCCCTGGAGTTCTCAATGGCGGGATTATCGGCGCTTTGTTAGATTGTCACTCAAATTGGACGGCTGCTTGGCACCTGATGGTCCAAACGAGTGCCGATCAGCCTCCTTGCACAGTGACTGCGGACTATGCAGTCAAGCTGCTGCGGCCCACTCCAACCAGCGGCTCGATTCACCTCAAGGCACACGTGGTAGAGTCTCATGCTGACCGAGCTGTAATTGAAGCTACTTTGACGGCGGGGGGCAAAGTTTGCGCCACCTGTCGAGGTACCTTTGTGGCCGTAAAACCCGGCCACCCCGCCTATCATCGATGGTAGACGTTGTGGGAAATACTCTCACTTCAATTTTAACCCGCGCCACCAGTGGGTAGCTCAGGGGCTTTAATGGAAATCGTAATAGGTGCCTGGGTAATGGCCGTCTGCCCTTTATCGTTGCTGGCTACTACGTTGGCTTCGTAGCGGACGGTTTTACCTGTTACAGCTAAGAGCTGAAGCTGCTCAGGTGTGAGTGTGGCTCGCCAGGTGGTTCCTCCTAAGTTTTCCATGGGGACTTCGACCGGCACATGGATGAACTTCAGCTTCACGTCAGCAATCTTGTGATTGAAGTCTTTCACGTCAGCGGTAACTGCCGGCTTTTCTGTGGGAAGCATGTGTTGATTCAATTGAATCGTGACGGGCGTCGTTCTCGCATTCATGATGGTGGGGCCGGTGGAGGCAATATCTTTTCCCGATTCCGGTTGCCCTGATGTGCTTGCGCATCCTGCGAGACCCGTTAAAACTCCGAGAGAGAGTACTGTGAAAATTTTTGGTAGTGATTTGGTTTTCATATGGTCAACCCAAAGCAAGATTGGTACCATTTCCGACTGTGAATAAGAATGCATTGCGAAGGTACTTCGGGCTCATCGCGTTTACTTCTCTCGTCGTGGGAATCTTGGCTTATATTCTTTCTTTCGGAAAGGTCATCTTACCTAGGGCTTTGGGTTTTCGAGTGCCGGCATCCCAGCAAATAAAATAGCGATGTTTTGATTTTATTGCTTGAAATCCGTCGGTAACGCATGTAATTAAGTGGAACTTCAAAACGAAGCGACGATTATGTCCCCATCGTCTAGAGGCCTAGGACACCGCCCTTTCACGGCGGTAACCGGGGTTCGAATCCCCGTGGGGACGCCAAAATAAAAAAAGGCTGAGATCTTAATTGATCTCGGCCTTTTTTTATTTTGGCGTCGTAAAACTCGCCCGTTCAGGGGTGGGATATAAGGCGCTCGCACGTTAGTGCGGCGTCTGCTGCTGATCTATGTATTGTCTGATAACTTCTAAGGGAGCGCCACCGCAAGAACCCGCGAAATAGCTCCCACTCCAAAGTGAATCCATCCAAATATATTTGTGAAGAGAGGGAAACTGCTGCTTCCGAACGTGGCGAGAAGAAACCCCCTTGAGGCTGTTGACTAGGCTTGAGACCGATACTTTTGGGGGGTAGTTAATGAGTAGGTGGACGTGGTCTCCTTCTCCGTTGAACTCTTTCAATTCTGCCTCAAAGTCGGTACAAACATCTCGAAATATCGATTCCATGAAGCTCAGAATTTCTTTGGTAAATAGATTTTTTCGGTATTTCGCGACAAACACCAAATGCACATGCATCATAAATACGCAGTGCCTTCCGTGTCTAACTCCTGGTGTAGTCCTCTTTTTAACAGCCTCTGGGCTATTTCTTGGGCTTTTGATCTTTTTCATTGACTCATTCATAAACCAATGCAAGATTGATTGCAATGATTGCTGATAAACCCAAACGAAAAATGGCAGCAAAAATGCCAAAAGATCCGAACGTAGTGACTACTACGTTGAGGTATCGGATCAAGGACGCCTCCAAGCGTGTCCTTTTGGATCAGCTGGCACGGTCGGTGAATTTCGTTTGGAACTACTGTAACGAAACCTCCTTCAACGCCATCCGCAATCACGGCAAGTGGCTTTCGGCAATTGATCTGAAAAACCTGACCTCTGGCTCTGCCAAGGAACTTGGGATCAGTAGCGTGACTGTTCAGGCAATTTGTGAAGAGTATGCAATCCGTCGCATCCAATTCAAAAAGAGGAAGCTCCGCTGGAGAATATCTCAGGGCTCGAAGCGATCTCTGGGTTGGATTCCATTCAAGGCTAACTCCATCCAAGTCAAAGGTGACCGAGTCACCTATCTCGGCAAAGAGTTCAGGATCTGGCTCTCAAGGCCCATCGAAGGGCGGATTCTCGCGGGTTCATTCTCTCAAGACGCCCAGGGGCATTGGTACGTCAATCTCGCCTGTGAGGTCGCAAGGATTGCCCATAGGCATGAGGTTGAAGATGTGGGGATTGATCTTGGCTTAAAAACTTCGGCTGTCTTAAGTGACGGCGCGGTCATTGAGAATCAAGCCCAATACAAAAAGCTTGAGGTGAAGCTTGGGAAGGCTCAAAGAGCCAAGAAAAAGAGGCAAGCAAAAAAAATCCACGCCAAGATCAAGAACAAGCGCAGGGATTTTCTTCATAAGGAAACCACAAAAATTGCCAGGAAATACCACACGGTATTCGTGGGCGATGTCAGTGGAAAGTTCGTACAATCCGGGAACGGAAAAAGTTCAACAGACGCATCCATCGGAGTGATCCGCGATCTTCTGAAGTATAAAGCCATGAGGCATTCAGGGTATTGCTTTGAGGTGTCTGAGAATTCCTCCACCGTCACTTGCTCGATCTGTCACAAAAGGACAGGTCCGATTGGACTAAGTGGCCTTGGAGTAAGAGAATGGACTTGCAGCGAGTGTCACGCTCATCACGACCGAGACGTCAACGCAGCAAAGAATATTCTCCGATTCGGACGTGAATCGCTAAGAGCGGCGAAAGCCGCTTAAGGGAATCCCCGTCCCTTTAGGGCGGGGAGGACGTCAATTTTAAGCATTTCATGCAATCTTAAATTCAAAGTGACACTGAGTTTTTACTGAGTTCAGGATAAAGCCTGATTCCGAAGCTTTTTTTGCCAGCAGGAGCGCTCGCTCAGCATTTGAAGGGGAGTGGATTTGAGCAGTAAGGAAAAACTCTTTCATGATAGGTCGTCTGTTTTCGTCGAGATCGACGATGAGTTTAGAGCTTACGATCAGATCCTCAAACGTGAGTTTTGAGTTCTCTGCGTAAACCTTGAAAGTAGCAATAAAGCAATTGGTCAGAGCCTGGTTAAATAGGTCTTCTGGGCTGAGGCCCCCTCCTGGTCCATTAAATTCCGGAGGAATTGAGATGAGCGTTTCCTGGTATTGAGAGCGGCTCATCCAAGTAGAACTCATTCCAGTTTTTGAGGCGGTTTCAGATTTGAACTCAATCGGGTAGGGCATCATTGGAGTCTCCTGAGTATTTAAATCGAAATAATAAATTCAATCAGCTTTCCAACCGAGCAATGTTTCTCGATCGGATGACGCAGCGGCTTGTTGAGGTTGAGTTTGTACTTATTTTTTCGGCCAACTCTTTCGCGAACCACAAAATCTTCCTCTTCTAGTTCAGCTATGATCCGTTGAACCGCCCGTTCGGTGATCCCCACTCTGAGTGCGACTTCCCTGAGAACAAGTTCTGGCTCCTGTGTAATGATAAGCAAGACGTGGGTGTGGTTTGTTAGAAAAGTCCATTTAACCTTAGGATCCTTGGCTTTTTGATAATTCATAAGTACTTAAAGTCTAACATGAATATAGATATTTTAAAACGCGAATTAAAAAATGCGAAATGCATTGCGTACGTTTAAAGCCGTGATATAATTTTTATATTACGGGCGTTTTACGGGCCAATGAGGAGGGCTCCATTTTATGATTGGGATTGAAACGAATTGGATTTGGATCGATTGGCTCACTGTGGCAATGATTTCAGTGGTCTCGATCGTGGGATTTGTGGTTCTCAAGTTTTCTTTGCGTTATATGGGTGATGATCCAGGGCAGAAACGATTTCTGGGCTGGATTAGTTACACTTTAGCCTCAGTCTTCACTCTGCTCATGGCCAATCATTTGGCTCTTTTCTTTCTTGCATGGGTGTCAACCAGCTTTGGCTTGCATCGGCTCCTGACTTTCTACCCGGATCGACCTGCAGCATGGTTAGCCGCTCGAAAAAAATGGATCTTCAGTCGCCTCGGCGATCTCTTTCTTCTTTTTGCGATTTACTTCATTGGTCAGGATTTTGGAACCCTGGAGATTCACGAGGTCTTGTCGAAAGTGGGTGACGCAAGCTCACTTCATCCTCACGCTCATACCATTGCCTATTTGATTATGTTAGGGGCTATTACCAAGTCGGCACAGTTTCCCTTTCATAGCTGGCTTCCTGATACTATGGAGGCGCCCACTCCGGTATCCGCCTTCATGCACGCAGGGATCGTTAATGCAGGGGGATATCTGGTTGTGAGGCTCAGCCCTCTCATTGCTGTGTCTCCGTCGGCGATGTTGACTCTTGCCCTTATTGGAGCCGTTACGGCTGCATTTGGTTGTATAGTGATGTTAACTCAAACTGACATCAAAAAGTCCCTCGCTTATTCGACGATTGGCCAGATGGGTTTTATGATGGTTCAGTGTGGTCTGGGCGCATTCACTGCCGCGCTGATTCATATGGTCGGACATGCCTTTTATAAGTCGTATGCATTTTTGAGCGCTGCAGGCAGTGTGGCTTCGAACCAGATGGTTCAAGAAGAAAAAGTTGCAATTCGATTGAATTGGAAAACACTTGGTTTTGCCTTTGTCGTGGCCACTCTCTCAGTACTGGGGAGTCTCCTGTGCTTCAATGCGATCATGGGCAAGGCTGAGTCGTTATCGCCGTTGCATTTTGTTTTACTCTTGTCACTGGCTCACTTCATTTTTACCGCTTTGAACCTAATGCTTCAACCTAGATACCAAGGATTGCTTCATCGGAGGTTGGGTGTTGGTTTCAAAATGGTGATGATTTCATTTGGTGTGTCGATGCTCTATCTTGCGATCTACCATTCGATCAATTTTTGGGTGGACCCGATTTTGGCAGACTTTGAAAGTTCAGCAGTTGGAGTTCTTGGACGAGTTTTAATTCTGGTTTTGTTTATCATTCCGTTCGCAATTCAGGTGATCATGAATGATAAACACCGTCCAAGTTTTTTAAGTTCAATCTATGTTCATTTCTACAATGGTTTTTATCTGAGTGGTCTGATTCATCGAGCGATCGTCCGAGTTTGGCCACTTCCGAAACGTAGCAAGTCAGGTTGATCTAATTAAAAATTCAAGCATGGAGGCAAAAATGTCACAAGAAACTTCTCAAGTTAAGGCAGGTCGAGTCAGTTCTAAACAACGGTTTGGTTCAGGTTTAGCCCCTGATGGTCTGAATCAGAGTGTAAGCGTTGATGAAACTCTGGAACGGGTGTTCAAGAAAATTCCCCCGCTTTGGAGTCTTCAGAACTTCGTAGCAGTGAATCCATTTCTGGGTTTTTTGGAATCAGATTTCTTGGCATCTGCAAGCTGGCTGGACAGCGCAGATGGTAAGCAAATCCTGATGCCTAAATCCTATTATTTGAGTCAATATCACGAGGGCAGAATTCGTGACCAAGATTTAGAGCAGGCAGCTCAGCTTTTAGGTCTAAACTCAATTGATAAAAACGAGTTATTCAACTCGAAGAGTTCATGCGCGCAGCAGGCGCCTAAAATTGAACGAGACGGTTCGCTAAAAGACTTCCACTCAAAAATTCAGCAAGCAATGTCACGTTTCTGTGCTGCTTATTTTGATCAGGGACAAGCACTATGGAGTTTTCCTTGGAAGAATCTGGATCTGTTTGAAGCTTGGAAAAAATTTGCTTCCATCGATCGATCGGTTGAGTTTGACGGTCTGAGTGGTTTTCGCTCTCAAGTTTCTCATCTCGCGGATGATCCACGCGAAGTCATCCATTTTCTTTTGCCTCAGGTCGCCGACACTGAAACTGACCTTGAGCAGCAAATTTACCAGCTTTTGAGCCCAATCGCTGGTTGGTGTTCTCACGTTCAATTTCGTCTTTGGCAAGGCTCACAGTTTAGGCGGAGTCCTCTCCTAGATCTTTTGGCGATTCGCTTGGCTTACGAAGTGGCTTCCCAAAAGATCTTAGGAGCAAAGTATTTAGTCGAGCTTGATGCGATTCGTCGTCCATCGGGAGCTGAAGACCTGAAAGCACGCGCTATTTTTCAGCTCGCATTTGAGCTGGGATTCAGAAGGGAGTTGCTCGGGAAATTGTCTCGCCCTAGTTCGGTGCCAAAGGAAAAGGCAAGAAAAACGTTTCAACTCGTTTTTTGTATCGACGTTCGTTCTGAAGTGATGCGGCGGCACTTAGAGTCGCTTTCTGGCGATCTTGAAACATTAGGTTTTGCAGGATTCTTTGGTTTTCCAATTGACTACCGACGTTTGGGAGAAGACGTAAAGAATCCTCTATGCCCTGTGCTTCTTAAACCGAAATATTCTTTAAATGAGTCGATTAAGAATGCAAGTTCAGCTTCAACAGCAGCATTTTTAGAGAGCAGAGTTTTTGAATGTTATCAAAACAGAGTTGTTGATTTATTCAAGAATTCCGCTCTATCGAGCTTTACCTTTGTAGAGAGTTTGGGGATCGGATTTGGTCTTAAACTTTTTAAGAATACTATGGGAAAAACGGGCTCAAAATCTCGATGGAACGACGAGCTGATTCAGGCGGGGTTTAAACTCCAGCCTACATTGGATGTTGCGAATGACGGGACCGGGTTGGAGCTTGCTGATCAAGTTGGCCTCGCAACTGGAGCACTGAAGAACATGGGGTTGACCTCCTCTTTTGCTAAAATCGTCATGCTTTGTGGGCACGGAAGTGAATGCGTGAATAATGCTTATGCTACCGCGCTCGACTGTGGTGCTTGCGGAGGTAATTCGGGAGAAATCAATGCTCGAGTGGCAGCGCTAGTTCTCAATAATCCCCGAGTACGTGAGGCGCTCGAGGGCCTCGATATTAAAATTCCAGCCGACACCTGGTTTCTTGCGGCGACGCACAAAACTGCGACTGATGAATTTGATTTATTTGATGTGGAGCTGCTGCCAACGAGTCACCGGCGTGAGTTGGAGAATCTAAAAGCACTTCTCAAAGATGCTGGTTCTAAAACTCGTGAAGAACGGATGAGTCATCTGGTTTTCAAGGGCGAGAAACCTGGATCGGTGGACGATCAAATCTTCAAAAAAAGTAAAGATTGGTCTGAGATTCGTCCTGAGT
>CANHSO010000034.1 GCA_947463705.1 Bacteriovoracaceae bacterium | reverse complement strand
TGGTGAATTATCCCTCTTTAGTGCCGACCGATTCGAGTCAATTCTATGCGAATAACCTCGTTTCTTTGTTGAGCCTCATGATTGAGGATCAAGCCGGGAAGCCTGCGATTCGCTATGATCTCGAAGATGATATCATCAGCGCGGCGCTGTCGACCTATCAGGGTCAGGTTCGACTCAAAAATTAGAGAATTCGAGAAAAGGAATCTTTATGTCTCCAACGATGATCGCAATCTACGTTTTTGTGCTCTCCTGCTTTGTGGGGTATCACGTGGTTTGGGGTGTGACGCCCGCTCTCCATACTCCTCTTATGGCGGTTACGAACGCAATTAGTGCAATCGTGGTGGTCGGAGCGATCTTGGTCGCCGGTGCCGGGGTGCAAACTGACGCTTCCGGGTTCTCCTGGATTCATGCCATCGGATTCTTGGCTGTCTTTTTAGCCTCGATTAATATCTTTGGCGGCTTTGTGGTGACCAACCGAATGTTGGCCATGTTTAAAAAGAAAAAATAGGGGTCAAAATGTTAGAGCTCAGTCCTGATTTTTTTGCGTTCGCATATCTCGTTGCCACAATTCTTTTTATTTACGGGTTAAAAGGCCTGAGTTCCCCAAAAACAGCCCTCAAAGGGAATTGGTCTGCCATGTTGGGGATGGCTCTCGCAGTCGGCGTGACACTGGCTAACCCTGAGGTGAAAACTTTCACTTGGATTTTTGCCGGCCTCGGCGCTGGAGCGGTAGTCGGAGTTGTCCTCGCTCTGAAAATCAGCATGACCTCGATGCCTCAGCTCGTTGCCGCACTTCATAGTTTCGTAGGATTGTCGGCTGTACTTGTCGCTGCTGGAACCTTCTTGGCTCATCGTGAAGCAGGCCTTCTGGATACGGTTGCTATGATCGAGCTGGGGGTGGGGAGCGCGATCGGTGCGATCACTTTTACCGGTTCTTTGGTGGCATTTGGTAAACTTCAAGAAATTTTGAAATCGAATCCCCTGGTCTTCAACGGTCAGCACTTGCTCAATCTTGTATTGGGTTTTTTTATGGTCGGATTCTGTGTTCGCTTTACAGTCACGGGTGACCCTTTCTCATTTTTAGGAATGACGGTCATTGCCATGGCGCTTGGATTTCTCCTGGTTCTACCGATTGGCGGTGCAGATATGCCAGTGGTGGTTTCCATGCTGAACTCCTACTCAGGTTGGGCGGCTTCGGCGACTGGGTTTATCCTGGGTAATCAGCTTTTGATCACCACCGGCGCTCTGGTCGGCAGTAGTGGTGCAATTCTTTCTTATATCATGTGTAAGGCGATGAACCGTTCGATCGTGAGTGTGATTTTTGGTGGGATGGGGAGCGCAGATTCCGCTGCAGTCTCGGCCGGCGCGGCTGCTGCAACTAAAGGCGTTAAATCAGCTTCCGTTGAGGATGTTGGCTTTATGCTTGAGAACGCCCGCAAAGTCATCATTGTTCCTGGTTACGGGATGGCTGTGGCTCAAGCTCAGCATGCTGTGAAGGAGTTAGTGGACACCCTTTTGGAGAAAGAAGTCGAAGTTAAATTTGCGATTCACCCTGTAGCTGGACGTATGCCTGGACATATGAATGTTCTTCTGGCAGAATCTGACATTCCGTATGACTGTGTTTTTGAGATGGAAGAGGTAAATGGAGACTTCTCCTCTGCCGATGTTTGTTTGGTCATTGGAGCCAACGACGTCGTGAATCCTGCTGCCAAGAGCGACAAAGCTAGCCCGCTGTATGGAATGCCGATCTTGGACGCATATAAAGCTAAACAAATTTTCGTCAGCAAACGCTCGATGAAGGCCGGTTATGCCGGCGTGGACAACGCTCTGTTTTATTACCCGAACTGCTCCTTGGTTTTTGGTGATGCGAAGAGCACTTGCGAGTCCCTCGTGGCCGCAATCAAGGGAGCCTAATCCGCTCGGGAATTGAGAAAGTCATGGTTTTAAGTCAGGACAAATTAAGAAACATTTGTATCATTGCGCACGTCGACCACGGCAAAACGACCTTGGTTGACTTTTTGTTGCGCCAGGCTGGAACATTCCAGCAGCATCAAGTCGTCTCGGACCGGGTCATGGACTCGGGAGATTTGGAGCGAGAACGTGGGATCACGATTCTGGCCAAGAACACCTCGGTTCGAGTGGGTGATACTAAAATTAATATTGTCGACACTCCCGGCCACGCCGACTTCGGCGGCGAAGTCGAGCGAATCATGGGGATGGTGGAAGGTGCTCTGCTTCTTGTAGACGCAGCCGAAGGCCCACTGCCTCAGACGCGTTTCGTTTTGCAGAAGGCTCTGAAGCAGGGACTCAAAGTGATCCTTGTGATCAACAAAGTAGACCGTCCTGATGCCCGTACTGAGGAAGTAGTCAATCACGCGTTTGACCTTTTCGTAGATCTCGGAGCCACTGAAGAACAAGCTGATTTCTCAATTATTTACGCTTGCGCTCGTCAGGGCTGGTGCACATTGAACTCCGATGAACTGCCTGAGTTGCTTGCTGGAACCAAAAAGGGAAGCTTGCAGCCTCTTTTCGATGAAGTTTTAAAGGAAATCCCCGCCCCAAAAATTGGCGACGAGGAAGGCTTGCAACTGTTGATCTCTAACCTCTCTTACTCCGAGTATGTCGGACGTCTGGGGATTGGTAAGATTCGATCAGGCCGAGTAAAAAAGAATCAGCGATTGATCCGAAGAGGCATCACTGAATCAGGTCAGCCTAAAAATGAAAGCTTCACAGTCACGCAGCTTTATACCTACGATGGGTTGAAGCAAGTTGAAGTGAATGAACTTTTGGCTGGTGATATTGGCGTGATCGCGGGCAGCGAAAACGCAGAAATCGGCGATACTCTGGTCAGCTCAGATACTCAGGAAGCACTTCCTCGTATTGATGTTGAAAAGCCGACCCTGGGGATGATTTTCTCGGTGAATACTTCTCCGCTCTCCGGAAAAGAAGGCGAGGCAATTCAGTCTCGAAAACTGAGAGATCGACTCCTTAAGGAAGTGAGACAGAACGTCGCATTGAGAATGGAAGAAACGTCAATGAATGACCAGTTTCGACTTCTCGGACGCGGTGAACTCCAGTTTGCGATCTTGATTGAGCAAATTCGCCGTGAAGGTTTCGAATTCATGGTCGGCAAACCGACCGTTTTGTACAAGACGGATGAGTCTGGTCAGCGAATGGAGCCGATGGAACGCGCTGTTCTGGATCTTCCCCAGTTTGCTGTGGGTGACGTGACCAATATGTTCCAGAGTCGGAAAGGCCTTTTGACTAAGTACGAAGGCGATGCAGGAAACGGAAGTGGTCGAATTCGTCTGGAATTCGAAATTCCGACTCGTGGACTTCTCGGTATGAGATCTCGTTACTTGACCGCTACTCGAGGAGAAGGTTTATTCTCGACCATTCTCTTGGGCTATGGCCCTCACAAAGGTGACTTGTCGCATCGCACGAGCGGTTCGCTCATTTCGGATCGAACGGGTGATACGGTTGAATACGGTTTGATGAGCTTGGAAGATCGTGGGATTCTCTTTTTTGGACCCGGCATTCCTGTTTATGAGGGAATGATTATTGGCGAACACAGCAAGGAAAATGATTTGAACGTCAATCCTTGCAAAGAAAAGAAACTGACCAATATTCGATCTGCTCATGCTGAAGTTCTAGTGACTCTCTCGGGTGTTCGAAAGATGTCTTTGGAGCAGTGCATTGAATGGATCGATGAGGACGAGTGGATTGAAATCACTCCTAAGTCTATCCGCCTTAGAAAGAAAGTTCTGAATCAAAATCTGCGGAGCGTCAAACGCTCTGAGCGAATCGATTAAAGCTGTCTGATTGACAGAGTTTGCCTCCCATGGGAAAAAGTAGAGAACCATTTTCCTGTGGGGGGAAACGATGATCAAATTTGGGACTGCTCAAAAACTTGTATTCGTATTAGGACTCTTTTTTGCCAATTCAGCATCGGCCTCGGAGCTTCGGTTTGATTTCTGGACTCCGCTCGGTTTGGATGTCTTTTCTTATTCGAAGAGTTCGACGGAGAAGCGCCTGGCTCATATTACGTCCGATGCGATGGAGGGGTGGACCGACCTTCTCGTTGATCTGGGACCTCATTCAGAGATTCATACCTTCCGATTAGTCACTAGTCAGGGCGGGGCGATTGAGTTTAATCTCGATCATCTCCGAGAGGGGGCAGTTCTTAAAACGGATCACGGCATCAACGGAGAATTGCTGCATACCCTGACACTGCAGTCAGATCATTTTGACTCGATCACTGGGGGTGATTTAAAGTTGATCTATCTGATCAATGGAGCGCCATTTTTTCATAAATTTGGTGAATTTGAAACGCGGCTGAGACTTAAGGAAACAGGAAAGTGGACTTTTGCGTCTGGCAATGACGGAAAGCCATTTAATTCAATGTTCCTGGCGAGTAACCGAATCTTTGGCAAAGTGGTTGGTGTTGCTTCAGTGGACGTGAGCTGGAGCGAACACGTTAATTACCTTCCCTAGGAAGTGAAGCTGTCTTGAGAGTGGCCTCCTGCTGAAATTGCCAAATTTTGACATGGCGGACCGCCCTTGAGATACCTTCCAGAATGGAGATGGTGAATCCGTGAATTCCATCCTGGTAGGCGCCATAATAAAAATAGTTTTTCCAGAACATCGCGAAGAACGCAAAAAACATCCTGAAAGGGTTGGTTCTCATTCCCTGCGAAACGCGATCTCGCGCTTCGATCGTCGTATATTTGTTCATTTTGTAGAGAAACTTCTCAGGTCCAAAATCAGGTGCGTGATGCAATGGCTCATGAATCAGAGAGGGGAGTGCTGCAAAGCGCGGGTACTCGTGGATCTCATTCACGTACTGAACGCCCTTGCGGTGAAAAAACCGGTCTTGGTAGCTTGGGTTCCAAATTCCTGCTGTGATCTGCTTGCCTAAGAAATATTCGATTCTTCTGACTTTATAGGCCCGGTTTGCTGGCTCTTGAGTGGAGTTCAGGATTTCTCGGATTTTCGCCGCAAGCTCTGGGCTGCAGGCTTCATCCGCATCAACGACCAAGATCCAGTCGTGTCTAGCTTCGCGGAGGCAAAAATTACGTTGGTCGCGAAACCCTGTCCACTCTCGAGTGATCACTCGAATCTTATCGGCCCAGGGAGCTGTCTTAGATTCACAGATGCTGCGCGTTGCATCTTTACTCCCTCCATCAACGACTAGGATCTCGTCGGCCCACGTTAATGATCCGAGGCATCGCGCAATAGAAAGCTCTTCGTTGAGGGTGATAATAGCAGCTGTGACAGGGTGACTCATGATTTTGAAAAATTTGTCACATTGCGTGGCTTGTGTAAAGACACTGCCCGCTAAAATTGGTTTTCGAGAGGTTTTTACAAGATCGTAAACTTTACGATCTTAAAAATGGTCTGATTTTGTCACATTTTGGGCTTCGTGTCCTTGACGACCTTCGTAGATATCAAACTCCACCTCCTCACCCGGAGCTAGAGTTTTGAACCCGGTTTCCTTGATCCCGGTCCAGTGCACAAAAATTTCGCCTCCTTCTCGTTTCTCAATAAAGCCAAATCCCTTCGACTCGTTGAACCATTTCACCTTGCCTACGGCCATGTAGTCTCTCCCTCCATGTGTAGTTGTAGTCTATTGAAATTTTGAACCGAATTCAGCGAGCTGTCAAAAAAACGTCATGATTTTTTTACTGGCTGTCAGCTGATGTCACGATACTGCTAGGTTTAAACACTCTGACTAATATGAAATTTTGGACTGACCCAGCGAACTTCCTGACCCCCAAACTGACTTTTGAATTGAGAGACCCCTACGTAGGGATGGTTGAGATCGCGAGAGTCAGTGAATCCGTTCAGGTCATAGGCGGGCACTTTTAGATCTCGGCAATTTTCGAGTACTTGAAAATGTGCTGATGCAGACGTGCTGGGGGAGTGATCATCGGCTCGAAAATCATAACCAAATAAATAAATACAGGTCTGAGGAGTGAGAGCAATTAGGACTTGAGTATAATTCTTGCCGAATGTTGATCGAAAGAGGCGAAATGAGACATCTAGGCGAGGAGAATTCAATACGAGTGTTTTGAGCCAGTGAGTAGGAGGTACATAAAAACCCTTTCTCCTCCCGAAGGAGGCCAGCTCCTCGGCGAAAATTTCAATCCGAGCGGGGGTGATGTCGAGAGATTCAACATGGACTCCGCTTTTTTGGGCTTTTGAAAGGGTGCGCTGCATTCGGGGGTGCGTTCGTTCGAGTTGTAGCGGAGTCGTAGACTCTACGGGCACGATTAAAGTTGAAGCTTGGTCGATCTGAGTCGGTGAGATGGGTAAATAGGACAAGCGCTGCGAAACCCATTCAGACTCCCATCGAGGGGCTAGAGTCACTGATTGAAATGATCGGGAGAGGCGGCTCACCGCATGTGCAAAAGTGGCAAGTTCACTTGTAATTTGATTCGGCTGATCCCAGTTGAGGATTGGGCCATTCACGCAGTCAAAATGTTGGCGATCGAAAGTATGAACAAAGCCGCCAATTAACTTCTCAGTGTGGAGTACAAGATAGCTCTGAGCCCCCGTCGCTTGCGATGCTTGTTGCCAGCAAATAGTCTGACTCAGTGGCAGGGCTTGGCGCTGAAAGCACAAATCAATCTCTTCTGGGCTGAGAGCATGGAGTGGTTTTGCAATCCACATGATTTGAGACCTGCTTTCTATTTGGAAATGATTCTAATTCTATCCTTTCAACTCTAGGCCCGGTTTTTGGATCTGTCCTTGGCACTACTTCAGAGTGCCCACATTAAAAACAACCTCATCCGCTGCAACATAGCCTAGCGTCCTGCGGATTTCGCGCAGTTGGGCGTAACGATTGTTTTCGAGAAGGTGGGCATCAGCCCGGAGCTTTTGAGCGTCTAGCTCAGCAAGATGAAGTTGGTGCTGCTTTGCGATGAGGAGGTGTTCTAGGCGAATGGATTGAAGAACTCCCGGCGAACCAACCAGGTAGGCCGGGAGTCCTGAAAGAAATACGATCCAAAGTGAGAAAAAGCAGATCCACTTCTTGTGAATTGAACCAGTTTGGAGAGAGATTCCCATGCTTGGCTTTCTCGAGGAGGGTTTATCCTCGTTTTTTGCCTGAGAGCCTCCTTCAAAGCAGGCTCTTACTTCTTAAATTTCTCATAAAACTTGAGGCCAGCAAAACGGGCGCGATCACCCAATCGCTCTTCCAAACGGAGGAGTTGATTGTACTTAGCGATTCGATCCGTACGCGATGCTGATCCTGTCTTAATTTGACCACAGTCCGTACCGACTGCCAAGTCTGCGATGAAGGTATCCTCGGTTTCGCCACTTCGATGAGACATGATGGCATGATACCCTGCGCTAGCAGCAAGTTTCATGGTTTCCAAGGTTTCCGTGACCGTTCCGATTTGATTGAGTTTAATCAAGATCGCATTTGCAATTTTGCTGTCGATCCCACGCTTGAGTTGGATCGGGTTGGTGCAGAACAGGTCGTCGCCGACGAGCTGGCATTTGTCGCCGAGAGTCCGAGTGAGGAGGTCCCAACCCTTCCAGTCGTGTTCGGAGAGGCCGTCTTCGATCGAGATAATCGGGAAATCCTTAGCCCATTGGCTGTAAACGCCAATCATTTCTTCTGAGGTCAGAGTTTGGCCTTCGAACAAGTAGCCTGATTTACCATCCGAGAATTCGCTTGCGGCTGAGTCGAGAGCTAAAAAGATTTGCTCGCCCAATTTGTACCCTGCATCCGAAACCGCCTGAGTGATGGCTACTAAGGCTTGTTCGTGTGATTTTGCGCCTGAAAACTGAGGGGCAAAACCGCCTTCATCGCCGACCCCTGTGGAAAGGCCTTGTTTGTGAAGGATTTTTTTCAAGCGGTGAAAAATCTCAGCTCCAGCGCGGAGGGCTTCAGAGAACCGATCAAAGCCGGCTGGTACGATCATGAATTCTTGAACTGCAAGGCCGTTATCAGCGTGCTTCCCACCGTTGATGATGTTCATCAAAGGGACCGGAAGAGTGACGCCTGGGCTGCCATAGTGTTGAGCAATAAATTGATCAGACGGGGTGCGTTGAGCGAGTGCTTGAGCTCGCAGAAAGGCCATACTCACGCCCAAAATTGCATTGGCTCCGAGGGTGGATTTGTTAGGTGTGCCATCCAAGTCCCTGAGTGCATCGTCTAGGAGCGATTGAAGCTGAAATTCCCGACCGATCATGGACGGCGCAATGCGCTCGTTCACGTTCTGAACTGCGGTCAAAACCCCTTTGCCCAGGTAGCGTTTAGGATCGCCATCGCGGAGCTCAAGTGCTTCGCCTTCGCCTGTGGATGCGCCTGAAGGTACAATGGCTCGCCCTGTACAAACTTCCGAGCTGGAGCGAGGATCTGCAACTGAAACCTCGACTTCAACCGTTGGAAACCCTCTGGAATCTAAAACTTCTCTGCCGTGAATTGCTTTAATTTTTGACATAGCTCCCTAGTAGCATAAGAGGTCGAACGTTGCCAAATTTTAACAATTTCCGGCGGGTGCGGCAGGGACGGAGTCACTTTTTTCCTGCCACGTTCTGCCCCCGAGGTCTCCCAAAAATTCCCACTTTTGGGAGATTTACCCCTCATATATCTCCCACTTTTGGGAGGAATAGGGTACATTAGTAGGGATTGGTGACCCGAACATGAAAAGAAGAGTTCAATTGAAATTAGAGGCCTGGTTTGAAAACCCCAATCGAAAGCCCCTCGTCCTCAAGGGTGCTCGGCAGGTCGGTAAGACTTTTGCCATTGATACCCTTGGAAAAGAATATGTCGTATCTAAGCGAGGTGGAAACTACCACTATTTTGATTTAAGGCGTGAGAAAACCCTGCACTCCATCTTCAGTGAAACTCAAGAGCCTCTCAGAATTCTTGAGTACCTTGGCATTAAGCGCCGAGTCCGAATTAATCCCTCTACAGATCTAGTTTTTTTTGATGAAATCCAAGACTGCCCTAATGCAATTACTTCCTTCAAATATTTTGAACAAGATATGCGGGCTCTGGCACTCATCGCAGCAGGATCCCACCTTGGTCTAGTTAAAAACGAAGAATCATTTCCCGTAGGCAAGGTCGACTTTCTTTCTCTTTTTCCGATGACGTTTGATGAATTTGTTTGGACGTTGGACGAGTCACTCCATCACTACTTGGATCGTTTTGTCTTAAACCAAGCAGAGTTAAGTTCTCTACCCGCACCGGTCCACGAGAGCCTTTTAACTCTCTTTTTCTACTACCTCGCGGTGGGTGGTCTGCCGGAAGCAGTGCTTCACTTTAGTCAAAACTATCAGGATAATCTTTTCGAGGCCCTAGATCAGGTGCGCACGATCCAAAAGGCTCTCCTCACGGGGTATGAAGCCGACTTTTCGAAATATTCGGGCACCGTTAATGCTAATCACATTCATTCTGTATTCCACGCAATTCCAAAACAACTAGCAAAAAGCCTCGACGAGTCCACCTCGAGATTTAAGTTTACTCATGTCATTCCAAACCAGAAGGGGTTTGAGCGAATTTCAGGGCCTCTCACCTGGCTTGTTAAAAGTAGACTCTGCATCCGAAACTACATCGCCAAGCGCTCCGGTCACCCTCTACGGGGATACACCGATGAAAATCTTTTCAAACTTTTCTTTTTTGACGTTGGCCTATTGAACGCCGCTCTAATGACTCCCATGGAGGCGTTGATTGAAAATCAGCTGGATAGCTACAAGGGATTTATTGTTGAGAATTTTGTCGCGCAAGAGCTTTTCGCAGAGCTCGATCATGATCTAGTTTCTTGGACCGAAGGCAACGCCGAAATTGAGTTTTTGATCACTCAGGGAAAAGAGATTGCACCCATTGAAGTGAAATCTGCCATGAAATCTCGACGAGCAAAAAGTCTAGATGCGTATATTCAGCGGTATCACCCAAAGTTTGCTTATAAGCTTTCAGGTCAGAATATAGGCCGCCACGAAGCAGGTTACCTCACGTTACCTCTCTACCTAGCAGGAAAACTACTGAGTGGCCCCAAAAATACCCAAAAAGATTATAATACTCTCCCAATAGAAGAATAACTGGGATTTTCAAAAAAAATCATTAAACTTTTAGGTGTCGAAAAGAACTTGAGAAGTTTTGAGGGAGCCTATGAACGTTGCTATTTCACGGATGAAGTTAGCTTGGGTTGGCCTAACCCTTTTTGTTGGGAGTGTGGGCCCCTTTGAGGTCGCTTTTGCTGCAGGAGCGGAGGATTTACCTGCGGTAATTCAATCGAGGGTTCAGGGTTTGAGTCAGCAGAATTCTGGACTTTACAATAAATCTTATCATTTTAACTCAAGCTGGTACCGTGATCGGCAGTCCTCTGATGCCTCCCTCGTCATGGGGGCTTTAGATTTTTCCAATCAACTCGGCAATCGGGTAGGGATGATGACTACTTTTGTACAACTCGGTCATGGTGCAGGTTTAGGTCATGCTGTTTTGGGAGGATATACTGCAGCCGCCGAGGTTAGTCTCACGGCGCTTGCGATTTTCGGTGTCTTGGGCGCCGGGGCTTGGGCGGCCGATTCCGTTCATCACCAATTGAGAAGGCATTTTTCAGGTTACATGGTCTTGTCTGCTGCAGAGTTAAAAAAATTCTGGGAGCAGAGGCAATCGCAGTTGCCGCCATTCCCAGGTAACCTTGATCAATTTAGGACCATTCTAGTGAATCAGATTCTAGATCAAGCATGCACATCGCTTTATCGAGGAAAAACGCACGAATCTACTTTAAGTGATCTTTATGATACTAATGTGAACTTCCGTTTTATCCCAAAAAAGTCAGAGATCAGAGTGATTGAATCCGATCCCTCAGGTTGGTTATTCGGGGGCATGACTCGGGTGAAGTCAACCGATGGAACAAGGAAGGTGTCGTATGCCCGAGTCCCTGGCTACGACAACACTGTGGTTTCGAAGTTAGCCTGTATGCCCGAGGTAGATAACTTTATGATGAGCTTAAAACAGCGATTGGCCGATGTGCGAGCTCGAGGAGCGACAGGACAATTGGATGGTTGCCGTCCGCAGGGAGTATCAGATCGCAACGAGGCTCCCTATTACTCAGAATCTACCGTTAACCCCATTTACCAGGGTGGGTACCCAGGTAGTTATCAGTGGGGGCAGTCCACTTCAGCTGGCGCACGTTAAAGTAGGAAATAACTGCCTAGTTTTTGCATCTTTTAGCCCGTTTTTTGGAATGTTCGCTTATAGAGTCCCACGACGAAAGCCTCTGCGAGAATGAAGGGGTGAATCGCTTTGAAGAACACGTCCCTTTGGACTCTCTGAGGGAGAGTGGGGAGGGCCTTTAAGGCATAGAGCTTAAAGAAATACCGATGTGGCCGATCGCCAATTGGGGGGCATGGCCCCGCGTAACCCAGCTTGCCAAAGCTATTGGTCCCTTGCCGAATGCCGTTTGGGAGGGATTCTTGTGGGGGGATTCCGGCTGGGAGATGGTTCACTCCTGCTGGGATATTGTAGATGACCCAGTGAGTAAATAGCCCGCCCGGCGCGTCGGGGTCTTCAGCGATCAGGGCATACCCGGTGGTTCCAGGTGGAGGATTTTCCCAGTGGATCTCGGGTGAAGAATTGTCGATATCGCAGGTGTAGCGCGCGTCGAAGTAACCGTTCGAGCCAATGGCGTCAGTCATGAGATTCATTGAAGCTCCGCCTTCCTGTTGAGCTGTGCTGCAAGGAGGGAGCCATGTGGCTAGGATTTTGTGGCCGGATGCAAGTCAATCATTTTACTGGTGGAAAGTCGGGTTTCGCCGGGAATCTCCGAGCACACTCGCTTTTTTACCAGTCGAAGCGTTCGCTTCAAGCTGGGTGGGTGCCTCTCGATGAGGATGTCCTCGAGGTGATCTTCCTGAGCTTCGGCGATCAGCACGCTCGACTGAAGCTGGCTTCGTCGGTCAACTCGTTCGAGTTGAAAGTAAACTAACACGTCACCGCGACCCGGAACGCATTGTCCGAAAAACGCGCGAGATTCCATGAGGACGCGCTTCGTCCGAGGATCAAGGGTGCGCCCGGGGTAGGCGTATGCGGTGGGCTGACCTCCGAAAGGTCGAACGACAAAAATCCCTTTCTCGAGCTGGCAATCAGCACAGGGTTTGCCTGAAAATAGAAAGTAAGGCGAAGATTTTCCCTCTGGGGCTTGCAGCTTGCCCAGAGGGCTGAGGTCAAATAGCTGAGTGTCTACTGGGGGGATGGTTTGAGACTCTGGTGCGCTTTTGAAGTAGATTTTAGGCCCGTCTAAGTGGTCGATCGCAATTGAGGGGTGGTCGGCATTGGCTGAGAGGGAGAGGGCGCTCAAGAAGCCCACGATAAGTAAGCAAAAACAATGTGTTATCCAAATTCTCTTGATTCGATGGAGTGTCATAGGTTAAATAGAACCCCCTGAAAACTATTTTGTAATAGGTTGAGGCATTTAATAAACAGAAAAAATTAATAAAGCCAAAAAAGTTATTTTAGGCTGGCTGAATCTGAGGTTTTTATAATGGCTATTTCTAATGATGTTTATGTCAATTTGGAATTTACCCCAAATCCGAATACTTTGAAGTATTCGGTCAATCGAACGCTGCTTGAAAAAGGCGCCGTCAATATCACCACTCAGAAGGAAGCTGAAGAACGCTCCCCGTTAGCTGCTAAGCTTTTTGCCGTTTCTGGAATTTGTGGCGTCATGATCGGTAAAGATTTTGTGACTGTGACCAAGGCCGAAGATGGCGATTGGGATGTGGTTCATAAAAGTTCATCCTCCGTCATTGAAAGTCACCTCCGTGAAAATGGCGTGGTCGTGATTGAATCCACTATCCAAGATGCTCACAAGGGTGGAAATACCGAAGTCGAACAGAAAATTCGAGATATCCTCGACCGCGAAATTCGTCCGGCTGTGGCCATGGACGGTGGCGATATTACCTTTGAAAAGTTCGAAAACGGGATCGTCTATCTGTTCCTGCAAGGGTCTTGCAGTGGATGCCCAAGCTCCACGGCGACCTTGAAGGGCGGGATCGAGTCTCGCCTTAAAAAGGAAATTCCAGAAGTCATTGAAGTCGTTTCAGTCTAAGAAGACTGACGCTGACTTGCTGATTTTCGTGTTTGCATAAAAGCGTCCATTTCAAGTTTGAGGTGCCGGCCGTAGGTCATCGCTAACTCTCGGAGCTCATGGGTTTCAGCCTGCGTTTCCAAGATCTGAAAAAGAATCTGGCCACGTACCATGAGTTTCAAGGTGAGCTTGCCTGCGGCGGTTCTCTGCTGCTGGAACCGCATCATCTCTTCAAGGAGTTCAATCTTATCCATTCGTTCAAGTTTGGCTTGATACTGAGGATCGCTTTGTCTCATTTTTTTCGCTTCACGTACTGCATTTAAATCAATCACTGGACTCATATTCACCTGCCGGGGCACCCTAAAGCAAGTCCAGTGCCACTTAAAAAGTCAGATGAAATTTCTGTACCCGCTTAAGATCATTGGAGAAAATTTCCCTGCCAACTTTTGGATCCCTTGCGGGTCGATAAAAACCCTGACGAAGTTTTATGCATCCGGGCAGCGAGTAGACAGGTTAGAGGACTTGACCTAAAACGCCCAGCCCACGTCAGACTGAGCGACAAATCCCCATCCTGCGATCCCGGGGCCTTTTAATGTTGCCTCAGCACCGTTTACAGCGACTGAGGTGGGGAGTGTTCCATAAGTGACTCCAAGTGCTGATCGGATGGTAAGGCCGAAAGGCATCACCGAGATACGTCCGGCGGTCAGCTGAGCTCTGAAGCCTGCAATGCTGTTCGTGTCATCTTGATGCTCAATCTTGGCGAAGGTGAGCCCGACTTGCGGTGAGACGATCCAGCTGGAGGTGAGTCGGGATCCAGTGAGGTAGTAATCCAGACTCATCCCGATTTCGTTCGACCAGGCGCTGCTCCCGACGTCCAGCAGTTCTTGAGACAACTTGGCGCCTCGGTAGGAGCCAAACATGCCTACAGTAACTCGGTTTCCTGCTGCGATGTCTATGCTGAGTTGATGATTTTCACCGAGGATTATCCCAATGAGGGTTATTCGGATACTAATCGTTTTGGCATTGTTTGGAAGGGCGGCTGCGACGTTTTTAGGGGGTTCAGCTTCGGCGCGGGCCGATGTGATGCATAGCGCGCCTAAAATAGAGCAGAGGGCAAAGGAATACAGGGGTTTTTGCTTCATAAGGCCAACAGGCAAAGCTTTGAGGTTGATGGGCTGATCAGAGGCTAGCGTGTGGATGGGGGGTGTCACGAGCGTTGCTTGATGTCCGGAGACGTGATCAGGTTTCTTTCTTCATGGCCAGGAAACGAACCATCTTGTACCCAGCGGCGCCGGCGGAGAACATGATTTTTCGAATCGTGTCGTACTTAATCCGCTTGTCAGCTTGGACGGCGAGAATCCCTTCGAATGGGATGGGTTTTCCATCAACGCGGGCTTTGGACTTAGCGAGAAGAAGTTCCGTTTTTTCCTTTGCCTTGATGAGCGCGTCATGAAGTGGAACGATGAGGCGTCCTCCGTCGCTGAGGTCGGTGGATTTAAATGCGTAGGTGGCTTCTTTGCTTCCTGCATTCAGGGCGAGTTGCTGAAAGTCTAAAATGCGCTCGTTATCTAGAGTGAGAGATTCAGGAGTGACAATGACTTGGACGCTGTCAGTGGGGTTGTCCTGAGAGCCAGAGATCGGGAGTTGGAGCCCCGAGGCATTTGAGAAGTTATGGGTACTGATATTGTAGCTCTTCAGCAAAAATACGACGATGATGACGAGCACGTCCATCATGCTGGTCAGCTGGAGTTCAAAAGCCTTATTGATCTTTCTTCGGCCACGTCGTGAGCGAATGCCTCTGCCTGCAGCCATTTAGGTGCCCCCTGCTTGAAGGTTTCCGAATAGAACTTTTGGAAAAAGATTCTTCACCACTTCGTCCACTCCGGTGGTGGCATTTTTACGATAGATGCTCGGATCTGTAGTCTCTAACTCTCGGACGGCGTCCATCACCGAGATCATGCTCTCGTAAGCAATTCCTTCCGATGGAGTGAGAACAATATTTTCCTCAGCGGGGAAGCGCTTTTTAACTTCGATGATTGTTTCGTGAAGAGATTTGAGATCGACTTTACCCTCGGCGGTATTTGGAAGCGATTTACGAGGGAATTTCTCAGAATAACTGTAGATCTCAATTGATTTTGAATTGAGCTCAACAGTGAGTTGGAGGGGCTTTTCATCCTGCTTTTTGTTTGGATCGTCTGGAGCTCTCCCCGGAATTGGGGATTCAATGCTTACGATCGCCAAGAACGAAGTCGTAAAGAGCAAAAACCCAATCAACGTGACCATAGTATCAAGGATAGGAACCAGGTTGAGTTCAATCCCCTCGGAATGAGACTTTCTACGGGAACTCGGTCGGTTGAGCACGGCGCGAGTTATTCCTCTCTCTGAGAAGTGTGTTTAAATTTGCGAGCTGAAAGAAGATCCAGGAGCTTGACGCCAAATTCGTCAATTTCTTCAACGATCTTGGTCGCTTTATTGGTCAGGACGCTATGCATAATCATGGTAAAAATCGCGGTGATCAGACCGAATGCTGTGGCGTTCATCGCCTCGCTGATCCCTCTGCCGAGAATCGCCTGTCTTTGGGCAGGGTCTGCTAGAGCGATGGCCCCGAAGGATTTGATCAGACCCGTGATGGTTCCGAGCAATCCGAAAAGAGTAGCGATATTCGCAATCAACGCGAGGTAAGGGAGGCGGCGTTCCAATCGAGGGATCACTTCAAGGCTGGTTGCGTCGATCGCGTTCTGGATTTGGGCTTCATCCCGAGAGGCCCGTTGGAGACCTGCTTTAATGACCTTTGGGAGTGCTGCTTGGCCTGCGCCGTTGCAGAGTCGGATCGCACCGTCGAGGTCGTTGGCTAGGATGTATTTTTGGATTTCAAACATGAACGACGGACCGTCCACGTTGTATTGAAAGAAAAGCCGAGTCACTCTTTCAAAAACAAATGCCATCGAGAGTGCTAAGTTAACGGCGATGAGGATCATTGATGGATCCCCACTTTGAAGTGCGGCTAAAAAGCCTTGTACAAAGCCCCCTGATTCCATGAGTGCGCTCCTTTTTTACATTCCATGTAAAAGTGAGACTGAGCTCCTTGAAGGATCGTTTCAGTCTCTGGGTCTAACTCTAGGATACCGGATTTCAGGGGGCGGTCAACTTAAAGATCAATCACATTGAATAAGACTGATTAAATATGCTTATCCATGACTGAACTGATCGTCGCTTTTGGGTGATTGCCTACAATCTGGTCAACCAATTTTCCACCCTTAAAAAATAATACGGTCGGAATTCCACGGATCCCAAATCGACCAGGAGTGTTTGGGTTATCATCCACATTGAGTTTGAATACTTTTGCTCGGCCCGCATACTCTTCGGCGAGTTGTTCAATGACCGGGCCTAGTTGTCGGCAGGGGCCACACCATTCCGCCCAGAAATCGACCACGCTCAACTGGGGGGCGCCCATGACGTCGGTGTCGAAGGTTGAGTCAGTTGCATTTAGGACATTTTTTGAGTCGGCCATCGTACTCCTCGATTCTCTTTTTGTTTTGTTCGAAAACACGTTAGTCTTGAAATCACGAGTCCTAGCATGTTTTAGAACAGAGGTCGAGTCCCCGCCATGAGACGGAGAGGCGATCTAATCGAGAATTCAGGGGAGGTCGAGTCTTGTTATGTTTCAAGTGATTGCTGTGGAACGAACCCGGGCTCACCGTGGCCTTGTCTTGACTCGAATTGCGGCAAAGTTGATGGATTTGCTCGTTGTTTTTGCTCTTGCCCAGATACTTTACCCAATTGGTCCTATTTGTGGCTTTTTATACAGTGTATTTGCCGATGGAATTTCTTTTAGAGGCCGCCCCGGCGCTAGCTTGGGCAAAAGCCTTTTAAGACTGAAAGTGGTCCAGACCCTGGAAAAAAGACCCGCCCAGTGGAAAGACTCGGTTTTGAGAAATGCGCCGGTCGGGGTGGCCACTTTTTTTGCCATTATCCCGGTCTGGGGCTGGCTCATCGCAGTCCTTATTGGATTGCCACTCATGCTAATTGAAGTCTACTTGATCATGACGGTCGAGGCGGGGCATCGTCTTGGAGATGTGATGGCTGATACAGAAGTCGTTGAGGTTCGCCAGCACTCCGGTGTATAGCTTCAAGGATGTTAAAAGCATCCCCGAGCCGTAAAGCTGAGACTCTCGCCGTGTCTTCTCAAAGTTCTTCGAAAGCAAGACTCCCAGAGTCTGAACACGCACTCTACCTGGTTGATGTGAGTTCTTTTATATTTCGGGCTTTTTTCGCGATTAGATCCTTGAAAAGTCCGACCGGTGAGCCAACTAACGCAGTCTATGGTGTCGCGACCATGTTGGCTCGTCTTTCTGATGAGGCCAAGCCTAAGTATTTGTCAGTGGTTTACGATTCTCCCGAGCCTTCTTTTCGCGAGGACATCTACCCAGAATATAAAGCTCATCGGAGCGAAGCTCCCGACGATCTCAAGCCTCAGTTTAGCCGCATTGAGCAACTGATTCAGTGTTTTGAAATTCAGACCTATCGCAGGCCAGGGGTTGAGGCCGATGATTTGATCGCGACCTTGGCTCGCGAGTGGGTCGAAGCATCTCCCGTGAATCAAGTAGTGATCGTGACCGGCGATAAAGATCTCATGCAGTTGGTGAATGATCGAATCTTTGTGTGGGACACCATGAACAATCAGGTTTATGGCGTACCCGAGGTTGAGGAAAAATTTTCCCTGCCTCCGAGTCAAATTCGGGACTACCTCGCCCTTCTCGGTGACTCGTCCGATAATATCCCGGGCGTTACCGGAATTGGTGCCAAGGGTGCCGTTGAGCTTTTGAAGCAGTATGAATCTCTAAGTGGGATTTTAGAGGCTGCCGAAAACGGGACCATTACGGGTAAAAAAGGGGAGTCCTTGAGAAAGGGACGTCAAGACGCGCTCCTTTCAGCAGAGCTTGCTACTTTGAAGGATGATCTACCCGTTGAATTAGATGAAACGGCTTTGGAGTATCATTTTCATCTGACCGCCGCTTGCGAAGAGCTTTTCAAGGAATTGGGATTTCATACCCTTATTGCTAAATGGAAAGTCGAGCGGAATACACCGTCTCAAACTGAAACGGTCGAAGAGGAAGTGGAGGGGCGATTTCGCACGATCAATACTGAACAGGAGTTCCAAGCGTTAGTCGAGCAATTACAAGACTCCTCTGAATTTGGTTTTGATTTAGAAACGACCTCACTCAACCCGAGAGAAGCGCAGGTTGTGGGAGTGGCTGTGTGTACTGATCCTAATTTTGGATGCTATATTCCGATTGGGCACCAAGACACATCAGTGCCTCAGCTTTCAAAAGCGCGAGTCTTTGAAGCTCTCGCTCCGCTTTTGGAAAACGAAAAAGTTAGGAAAATTGGTCAAAACCTAAAATTTGATTGGAGCATTCTGCGCGAAAAAGGCCTGAATCCGCGCGGAATTGCCGCTGACACCATGGTTGCTGCTTACCTCCTGGATCCTGAGGGGCGTCATAATCTCCAGAGCCTGGCCGAGCAGTATTTAGGGTATCAAGTTCAAACCTATGAGCAAGTTTGCGGTAAAGGGAAAGGTCAACTCACCTTCGACCAAATCGGCATCGCCGAGGCGACTCGTTACTCAGCAGAGGATGCTTGGGTAGCTTTAAGACTATGGCACCAATTGAAAGACTTATTGGAGGCTGAGGGGCTGACGAAGATCTTTTACGAGGTGGATCTGCCCTTGGTTCAAGTCCTTTCAAAGATGGAGCTTCAGGGTGTTCAGATCGACGTGCCCTACTTGCAAGAGCTCTCAGATGAGTTCGGTAAGGATCTTCGTCGGATCGAAGAGCGCGTTCAAGCCTATGCCAATAAGCCCATCAATTTGAACTCGCCAAAGCAAATTGCAACCTTGCTCTTTGAAGATCTTAAGCTCCCAACACAATCCAAAACTAAGACTGGATTTTCGACTGACGCATCGGTCCTGGATGTCCTCTCGTCACTTCATGAAGTTCCTCGACTTCTATTGGAATATCGAGAAATTTCGAAACTTAAAGGGACTTATGTAGATCCACTCCCTGCATTACGTGACCCTAAAACTCAGAAGATTCATGCGAGTTTTCATCAAACCGTGACGGCGACTGGCCGTTTGTCCTCATCTGACCCAAACTTGCAGAACATCCCCATCCGAAGCGAGCGGGGAATGAGGATTAGAAGGGCTTTTCTACCCTCTCCTGGGAATCTCTTAGTTGCAGCTGATTATAGCCAAATTGAGCTGAGGCTTTTGGCTCACATGAGTGGTGACCCCGAGTTGGTCCGATCGTTCCAAAGCGGGGAGGACGTTCATCGTCGCACTGCTGGCGAGATTTTCGGTATCCCGTCAGACCAGGTCGATGACCATCAAAGAAGCATTGCTAAAGCGATCAACTTTGGTTTGATGTACGGAAAGACCGTATTTGGTTTATCCCAAGAGTTGAAGATCTCTCGAAAAGACGCTAAGGAAATGATCGAGCGGTATTTTGAGCGATACAGCGGTGTGAAAGCATTTTTGGACGCCCAAATCGCATCAGCCAAAGAAAAGGGTTACGTCACCTCTTGTTTGGGGCGCAAGCGAAAGCT